>JBKDZP010000019.1:0-1902 GCA_047971315.1 Bacilli bacterium | reverse complement strand
ACTTGTTGAACTTCATCTAAAATAACATAATTCATGCTTCCTTCAACAATTTTATCACTCACATAATCATACAATTGTTCTGCATTTGTGATGTGTCGGTATTTTGCACTTTCAAAATTCATTCTAATTACATTATAGTTTGAATCAAGTGAATTGAGATAATCAGCATACATATTTAATATGGTAGATTTTCCACAACGTCTAATTCCTGTGATTACTTTTATTATATTTTTATCTTTTAGACTTTTCAGCTCATTTAAATATTTTTTCCGTTCAATCATTTTTACTCCTCCTTTATAAGGATAATATAACATGTTTTGTAAAATCAATTTTATAAAATTCTTATTTTTATATATTTTGTAAAAATGAATTTATAAAAAGAATATTATATGTGTCTATTAATAAAAGTTTCATAAGTATCACAAAAGAAAGTTTAAGCCAAAATTTTCTACATGTTTTCCTAAACTTTCTTTTTATATTAATATACTAATCATTTAAGAATTACAATAACTGTAATTACTATTTGTTCCAATGATATTTGTAATAATCTGAACGTTTTATCATATCAGGATATAAGGTTTCAACTCCATAGCCGTATTCTTTCAGTTTTTCTTCAATTTTTTCAATTTCTAATAATGACATAAATTTCACACTTATTTTTGTAATGTGATACATTTTTTCTAACATTTCAATGTGTTCCTCTTCACTTAATAGCATGCTATCAAAAAATATAAATTGGCCCGATTGTGCATGCAACCTAATATTTACTTGTTGATTGTTTGGTGGTATCACTAAAGGATATTTGTTATTAAAAAGCGTATTATAATCTACTACATTTATCATTTCATGTGTATATACCCTATTTCTACTTTTGGGTTCAAAAATATATATACATGGGGGAATATCGTCTTCAATTATCACATTTCCTTCTATCATAAATGCTAAAGCTTTAAACATATTTGTTGTAACATCTAATAATCTTGTAGGATATCCAAAATGTTGCATCTGTGACCATAATTCATAGTAGTTACGATAACTACTAAGTTCGAGTGCATGATCTCTTTTCACATTTTGATAATATTCCTCTTCGTTATTTCTCAAATTTTGAAATTCATCACGAAATATACTTGCAATTAGTTTCCAGTCCTTATTTTGTCCTCTAAATACTGCTTTATTATCAAATCGACATAGATATTTCTTTATTGCATAAAATTGCTTACTTGAATGGCTATGTATGATAATTTCTGAACTCTTTTCTTCAGTTACCACATATTCTTTTATACTTTGTTCATAATAACAAACTACTTTTCTCATTACCTTATCATCCCCAAACTCTTTAGTCGATTTCGCGCAGTGCTATAACTCACATTAAATACTTCGGCTAAGATTGGTATTGCTTCATCTTGCGTTAGTTTTATAATTCTATTATTATCAACAAACTTTTTTTCCTCAATTATTATTTGCAGTTCTTTTTCTACTATTATTTGCGGCATTAATAATTCAGCAGCAAATTGATTTGCACGAATTTCAGATTGATCAAGTAGTAATTCTTTTTCAACCTGTACGTTATTAATTCTCTCCCCACTCTCTAACCTATCATAGTCAAATAAAATATGTGATAACTCATGCGCTAGAGTAAAACGTCTTACATTTTCAGGATCAGTGAAATCAATCGAAATTGTGACTTCACTATCATTCATAATGTGTGCATATCCCCTTTGCTCCATAAATTGATTATCAATTTTAATTCCTAAATTTTTAAACAATGTTTCGATACTTAATATTTTTTCTAAACTAGTTTCAATTTCTAGTTCATTTTTAAATTTATTCCATATATCCTCATTTTGTACAAAACTTTGATATTTATCAAATAACTGCTGATACAATTTATCTTTCATCTTT
>JBKDZP010000018.1:0-34959 GCA_047971315.1 Bacilli bacterium | reverse complement strand
TTTGATGAGCTCTAAATGAATCTTCAATTATTTTATTATCAACTATTTTTGGTCCTGTCCAGCCTTTTGGTGTTTTTAATATTATCATTGGCCAAAATATTGTTTTTGATGTCATCTTTTGATTTTCTTTTCTTTTTATTATACATTTATCTAAAGATGTTGCCATTTTTTCATGCATTAACATAGTATCTTTGCCTTCTACTATAATTGGTTCAAAACCTTGAGAAGTAAAGTAATTGTTTAATTCTTTATCTGACATACGTCCAAGGATTGTTGGATTACTGATTTTATATCCATTTAAATGAAGTATTGGTAATACTGCTCCATCTTTTTTAGGATTTAAAAATTTATTAGCATGCCAAGATGTAGCTAGTGGACCAGTTTCTGCTTCTCCATCTCCTACAACACAAGCAACTATTAAGTCTTTATTATCAAATACTGCTCCATAAGAATGGGCAAGACTATAACCTAATTCTCCACCTTCATTAATACTTCCAGGGGTTTCAGGGGCAGCATGACTTGATACTCCAAATGGAAAACTAAATTGTTTAAATAGCTTTTTCATTCCATCTTTATTTTCCTTAATCTCAGGATATATTTTAGAGTATGACCCTTCTAAATATGTATGACTAACAAGGGCGTTACCACCATGTCCTGGGCCTGATACATAAATCATGTCTAAATCATATTTATTTATTATTCTATTTAAGTGTGTATAAATAAATGTTTGTCCAGGAACTGTACCCCAGTGCCCTACAAGTTTCTTTTTTATATGGCTTAATTGCAATTTTTCTTCTAATAACGGATTTTCTAATAAATATAATTGCCCTACAGCTAAATAATTACTTGCTCTATAATATGCATCTATATCTTTTAACATTTTTTTTGTTAATGTTTTCATTTTATTCCTCCTATTTTCTATTTATATTGTACCATAAATATTAAATAATAATCTCACTTATTTAAAAAAAGCAACTATTAAGTTACCTTTGTTTTAATATTCATAATTTATATTTTAATAATTTTAATTTAATGATAATAATCTTTTCACACAAATAAACAAGATTTCATAATTTAATTTTGCTTATAAAATTATCTATTGTATTAATCATTCTATCATTGTTACCAATATATTTTTTTGGACAAAAATCAGGTATAAAGTTAATACATTCTTCAAGATTTTTTACTTCCTGACATCCTACTAAATAACCATCTTTTTCTAATTGATTAATAATTTGTAATTGATGATTATTTATATGTTCTTTATAGATTGCTAATCTAGGTACAGCAATGACTTTTTTATTTTGTTTTAACGAATCTAATATTGAACCTACTCCACCATGTGTTATTATGTAATCACTTTTAACAATTAACTCATTAAATCTTTTCATAGATACTGTTTTTAGTATTTTCATATTTTTTGATTTATACTCTGTTTTACCAGCTTGTACTATTACTTCTTTAATAATAACTTTTTTATTAATTAGATTATCCACTTCTGATAATAGTCTATCAAAGCTTCTATCTTGTGTTCCTAATATTACAAAAATCATTCAAATATCCAACCTCCATATACTGCTTTAGGATAAAGTTCTAACATACTTTCCCATTGAACTATAAATAAGTCGGAGAACAAGTAAATAAGTTTTCCTGCTTTAGTTTTAGTATTTATATTAGCGTATGTTTCAATAAATATTATCTTACTACCAAATATTTTTCCTATACAACACATTGGTCCTGCAGTATGAGTACCTGTTGTTATAATTACCTGTGGTCTAATTTTTAAATAAAAATATACACTTTTAGAACAATTTAGAAGTAAAATAAAAGGATATATAAATTTATTAGTTCCATAAATTAGATAATTTATTTTATTTTTATAGTCTTTCTTTAATTCTAAATTAGACTTAGTATTTTCAGTTATTATGTGATATTCATATTTTGAAAATAATTTTTTTAATTGTAATAATTCATTTAAGTGACCGCCGGTACTAGATATAAATAACACTTTCATTTATTCACCTTTTTCTAATAGTTGTTGCCAATAATTAATTATAATTTCTCTTGTAAAATTATTACATTTTTTATATCCATTATCACCCATTATAATTCTTCTATTAATATTATTTATTAGTTCAATTATTTTTCTTGTCATTTTTTCTTTATCTCTATTTTCAATTAAATACCCATTCCAATTGTTATTAATTATCTCTGTTGCTCCAATTGCACTATCAAAAGCAACAGTAGGTATTCCAAATGAAAATGCTTCTAACAATACAATCCCAAATGATTCTGTAAACGATGTCATTACATATACTGATGATTTTAAAAGTAATTTATCAATCTCATTTTTATTTTTAAATCCATGCAATGTAACTGAATTTGTTAAATTTAATTTTTCTATTTTATTTTGGATTAATTGATGTTGATCACCATCACCTATAATATTTAGGTGCCAATCAGGACAAATTTTATTTACATTTTCAAATACATCAATTAAATCTAAATAACCTTTTTCTTTTGATAATCTTCCAATTGAAATAATATTTTTTTCTTCTAAACTTGATTGATATTGTGGAATTTCTTCAATCATATTTGGAATATATACCGTTTTACATTCACTTTGATTCAATTTTTCTGAATAAAATTTTTCTAATGATTTTGATACTAAAACAAAATAATCTAATTTTTTTACTGATTTTAATACTTTATTAATATATTTTATATTGTTATTATGATGATTATGTTCCCATCCTATTCTAGTTGATTTTTTATCTCCATATTTACCAAGCCATAGATTATGAATATCTCTAGTTGAGATAATAAAGTCACTACTACATTCTTTAATACTTTTTATCATCAAATTTCTTTTTTTTATAATAATTTTAGTGCTAAGTATACCTTGTTTAATAGTTTCAATTATATTGAAGTGTTTTAAATTATATAAAAATTCTTTCTTATTTGGTTTTAAATCTTGAATTAAGTAAATTATATTAACTCTTTTATCGATATCAAATACCGGTTTATCATATATTTTATATGTAGATATTATAGTTACTTCATAGTTATCTACAAGCGAATTAGCTAAGTTTGTAATTGCTTTTTCTATTCCACCAATTCCTAGGTGAAGAGCTAAAATTGTTATTTTTTTCATCTTACCTCCTATTTCAATTATACTTCAAATTGAGTATATAGTAAAGTTTTAGAAGTAATAAATTAGTTTGTTTACATGTATTTTTCTTTAATAATATAAATAGGTCTTTTTTTTGTTTCTAGATATGTTTTAGCTATATATTGCCCTATTATTCCCATACATAAAAGTTGAATTCCACTAACAAATAATAAAATACATATCATACTAGGCCAACCACCAACTGGATCACCAAATATAATTGTTTTTCCAATAATGACTACTATTGCTATAAATGACATTAAACATAATAATATACCCATAATAGAAGCTATGGACAAGGGGATAGTTGTGAAAGCCACAATACCATCGATTGCATAAGTAAATAATTTCCAAAAAGACCATTTAGTTTCACCAGCTACTCTTTGAATATTTTCATATTCAAGCCATTTGGTATTAAACCCAACAAAACTAAATAAACCTTTTGAATATCTATTATATTCTTTCAAAGACAAAATAGAGTCAACTACTTGTCTAGTCATTAAGCGATAGTCTCTTGCTCCATCAACCATTTCAATCTTGGACATTTTATTTATTAACTTGTAAAATGTTCTAGCACATAAACTTCTAATTGGAGGTTCTCCTTTTCTAGTTATTCTTCTAGTTCCTACAGTATCATATCCTTCATTTTTTATTAAATTGTACATTTCTTCAAGTAATTCTGGTGGATCTTGCAAATCTGCATCCATAATAGTTACATAATCACCTGTTGCAGTTTCTAATCCGGCATATATTGCTGCTTCTTTTCCAAAATTTCTAGAAAATGTAATATATTTAATTCTCTTGTCTGTTTTTGAAATTTCTTTTAAAATCGAAAAAGACTTATCTTTTGAACCATCATCTATAAATAAAAATTCAAATTTTAGGTAATTCATTTTATTTGAAATCTCATCTATTTTTTTATAAAAATATGGAATTGCTTCTTCTTCATTAAAAACAGGTATAATTACAGTTATTTTTTTTTGCATAAAATCACTCCTTATACATATTATACACCATTTTTTTAGGTATAAAAAAAAGAAAATTAATTTTTTTCTTCTAAAAATAATTTTCTTGATATAAAGTTCCATACCATAACTATAAATGTCGCAAATAACTTAGAAAACATGTAAAATATTCCTAATTGTTCAACAGTTATCCACATTATTATTTGATTAATTACTAGTCCTATGATGCTTAGTATTATAAAAAGTATAAATTGATATTTTTTATTTTGTTTTTCATCTACTTTAAATACCCTTTTTATACTTGCAATATAATTAAATATTACTGAGACTGTAAAAGATATTATTGATGAAATTAAATAATAAATATCTAAAAATTCAGTACAAATATATAGTAATGCATAATCAATTGCAAAAGCAATTCCACCAATAACCACAAATTTTAGAATTTGTTTTATTAATTTTGTTTGAAAAATTTTCTTTAATGTACTCATTTTTATTACTTTTTAATTAGTGTATACATCAATTCAAATAATTGACGGTGTTTTTTAGCAAGTACTTCTAATATTATTCCACAAACAAAACAAAGAATTGAAATTATTAGGATAAATCCTGAAAAAATTAAGGTTGGAAATCTTTCTACAATTCCAGTTTTAAAGTAATCTAAAAATACTGGAACTCCAAAGATTAATGAAATAATCCCAAATAATATACTAAATATTGTAAAGAATAACATTGGTTTATATTCTCTAAAAAACTTAATTATTGTTTTTATAACTTTAAATCCATCTTTATATGTATTTAATTTTGAAACACTTCCCTCAGGTCTATCACGGTATGTTACTGGAATTTCTTTAAGCATAAAATTTTTATCTAATGCATGAATTGTCATTTCAGTTTCAATTTCGAAACCTTTTGATAAAACTGGAAATGTTTTAACGAAATCACGGCTAAATGCACGATAACCTGTCATTATATCTTTAATATTACTTTTAAATAAACTATTTATAAGCCCTCTTACTAATTTATTTCCAAAGTTATGAAATGGTCTTTTATTTTCGGTAAAATAAGTACTTGATAATCTATCTCCTATTACCATATCAGCTTTACCTTCAAGTATATAATCACACATTTCTTTAGCATTTTCAGCTGGATATGTATCATCACCATCTATCATTAAATAACAGTCTGCTTCAATATTTCGAAACATACTTCTTATTACATTACCTTTTCCTTGACGGTATTCACTTGTAACTATAGCACCTGATTCTAAAGCTATTTTAGCTGTATTATCTTTTGAATTATTATCATAAACATATATGTCAGCATCAGGTAAGACTAACTTATAATCTTCAATAACTTTTTTGATAGTTTTTTCTTCATTATAACACGGTATTAAAACAGCTATTTTTTTATTTGATTTCATTTTTCCTCCACTATTTTTCAAAATAAATATTTCATTATTTATAATCATTCAAAATAAATTAAATATGATTAAAAAACAAAGTCATTAAAGCATAAAAATTTATAAAAATAATTAATAAATGAATATATTTTTCTTTAATAATATTTGATTTTACTTTAATATTTAATAAAAACGCCAATGGTAAAAGTAATGGAATAAAATATCTTCCTTGTACTCCATCAATTATATTTGATTTTAAATATGTCCATTGTACATATAAACTAGTAAACATTAACAACATACATGCAATAATTACAAATAACATCATAAATTTATCACTTTTATCAATTTTTTTATTAGAATCAAAAAGTAAAATTATGATTAATATCAATAAATATAAGTATATATATATTAACGAAAGATTAACATCAAAATAACATAATGATGCTCCAACAAAATGAATTATATATAGGTGAAAATTATTATAAACTGTATAAAACAAAACTTGTAAATAATTTATTGGGTTAGTTAAAACAAATTTAACCTGTTCTCCAGAATTAACACCTTCTCTTATTTCATTCAAAAATGTTGCTGAAATACATAACCAAATAAAATTAATTAAAACAACAAATATCGCTAATAATATTATTTTAGTATATTTATCCTTATTTGATTTAAATCTATCTTTTGGAATTAAAAATAAAGTTAAACACAGTGGTAAATAAACAATTTTACACATTGACATAATAATAGCTAGTAAAATCATTAATATCATTTCTTTTTTATTCATTAATCCTTTTTTTTCATATTTCATATAAAATACAAATCCGATAAGAGCAAATGCCATTGCATTAGTAAGTGCATCTGCTGACAATGAAGAAGCTTCTTGCAAAGACATTGGCATGAATGCAAATGCAAATATAGCTAACTTTTTTAAAGGGATTTTTTTGATTGTAAAATACATAATAGAAATCCATGTTGCCAAATTAAATAATCTTCCTAAATATGCTAACATTAAAGTAGGTAATCCTAAAATCTTACCAATAAATATTCCCATTGCTTGTGGAATATAACAAATAAATGCATATAAAGCAGTATTTGGAAATAATTGAAAGTTTGTTTCAGTTGATTTTTCAATTTTAATATTTTCATACATTGACTTATAATTCAATCGTTGACTTTCGCTTTCAAAAATTTTTATTACATCATTAGAAAGTTCTCTTCCACCACTCCCTTTTGATGATTTATCACTTACTAAATAACCTTCTGATATTTCATAAGCTCTTAAAAAATGTGTTTGCTCATCAGGCACTCTTCCAATTGGAATAGCTAGTAAATATGATAAACCTAAAATAATTGCAAAACATAAAAATATGTTTTCAATTTTAAATTTTTTATTATTCATATAAATTACTAATAAATATAATAATATTTGTGCAACTGCAAATATTATTGTAATTATTAAACTGTATTTATGACTTGTGTCTGTTCCAAAATCCATTTGTAAAGTTCTTAATGCGAAATAATTTATAACTAAAAGTGCAAATATAAAAATAATGACTTTATAATTTTTCTTACAATATTTAATTAAACTTTGCATATTATTTAATTATATAAATTAATTATATCTTTCTCTATTTTTTCCCAACTTCTTAATTTAGCTGTTTCTTGTCCTTTTAAAATTAATTTTTCTCTTAATTTTTTATCTTTACAAATCATTTTAATTTTTTCTACTGCTTCATCTATATTTCCTTGTTCATAAAATAAACAATTTTCACCATCTTTTAAATATTCTACATTTCCACAGTTTGGTACAACAATTGAAATTCCACCAGTCGCCATCATTTCTAATGGAGGATACGAAAAACTTTCTAAAATGCTTGTTTTTAATAGAATATCACAATTTTGATAAACTTTTCCAACTTCATCATAAGGAATCTTATTCATAAAACGATCAATATGATACCAATCTTTTGGTTTACCTTGATACGATAAATAATGTATTTCAAATTTATCTTTATCTAATTTTTCTACTATTTTAAATGTTTCATCAACATTTTTATAATAATCATTACAATTACCCTCAACTAAAATTTTAATCTTACCATCAAATTTTCTTTTTGCATAAGTAAATTGGTCTAAATTAATTCCATTTGGAGCATAACTTGAATTAACATTAAAATCATCTCTTAGCCAATTTTGACACCATTTAGATATTGTTAAATATTTAATTGGGACCAGACTACAATATGTTGAATTTGCAGCAAATTTCATACTTTGTCCATATGGTGCTAAATTTGTTTCAAAACTTTGAACAAGATAATTTTTATTAATAACATTTGGATATTTTTTAACAAAATCTAAAGTTGTCCACAATGTTGCTACCATAGTATTATAGTGTCCAAGTACATCAATTTTACTTTGGTTTATAACACCAATTATTCCATCTTTTACAATAATATCATCATTACTATTATCCATATTTATTATACTCACATCATATCCGGCTTTTCTTAAGATAAAACAATGTTTTATAACAACATTTACACCACCACTAATATTAGTTGATGGCAGAACAAAAGCAATATTTTTATTTAATCTATTCTCAATAAAATTTCTTAATCCTAACCCTGTATATGTTGTAATATATTTTTTAAAGACTTCTAAATGTGCTGTATTTGCAAGTTCACTACGATATTCTTTATTTTCGATAAGATTTATCAATTGATTTTCCCATTCTTTTTCACTTGAACATAAAATACCATTTTCATTATTTCTAATAACATGTTTAAATGCACCTATATCACTTGCTACTGTTACAACTTTACATAATGCTGCTTCAATCCACTTATTTTCTGATTTAGCTTCATTAAATATAGAATTTTCAAGTGGTGCTAAATTTATATCTAAACTTGCAACTATTTCAGGTAATTTTTCCCAAGAAACAAAAGGAGCACATAAAATTCTATCTTGAAAATCTTTTAATTCTTCTGGTATATCTAAATGACCAACAATTTTTAAAAATACATTGTTATATTTTTTCATTATTTTTGTTATAGTTGGTAAAATCATTGCAAAATCATCATTATGTGTAATACTTCCACTTAGATATCCTATTATTATTTTTTCATTATCTTTTTCAATTTTTTCCAAAGCTTTCAATGACAATTCAACCATTTTTTCAGAAACTACATTTCTATTTATATATACTTCCTTAGTATAATTTCCTAATTCTGTTGCTAATCGTTCTGTTGTAGTAATCGCATAATCGCAAAGTTCTAAAGTTTCCTTCATACGATTGACTCCATCATCATATAAATTTTTTTCCTCTTTAGATATTGATTTTAAATACTTAATATTGTTGGTATATTTTGTATCTATTACTAAATCATCAACATCAAAGAAAACTGTTTTATTTCTTTCCTTTGCAATCTTAATAAATTCCTTTACTGTATCAGTTACTGGACAACGAAAGAAAATAAATCCTCGATAATATTTTATCATTTCAGTTGTTAATTTATCATAATCCACACAATTTGTAGTATATCCACTTGAATTTAGTTGTTCCATTTGATGATCAACTCTATATCTTTTAGGATGTGGTAACATACAACCATTAATAAATAAAATATCTTTAGTAGAAGCAAATTTCAATTTTTTCATACGAAGATATACATAATTTTTTGATTTTCTTGCTAAAGAAGATAGACCTTCATTTTTGCAAGTTTCAATTGATTTTTTTGTTAAGTAATTAATCTTATTAATATCCATATTTTACCTCTTTCTAATTTTTAAAACGATATTCTCCCTTAATATTTCTATGAAAGTCAAATATCCCACGAAAAATATTTCTAATTTTTCTATATTTATCTTTTTCAAACATAATTATTTTAAACATGATACCTTTATACTTTATCAAAGTATTGCAAAAATTTGGTGAAATTTCACCATATTCTTTTTTTATATATCGATAATTTCTAGCCATATAATAATTTCTTAAATAATTATGATTAGTACAAATATAATTTCTTCCTAAAAACCTATGAATAACAATATGACCTAAATCATGTTTTAGCTCATATTTGTTAAGTCTCATTATACTATAATTATTTTTTTTTAATCTTAAACAATATTCAATATCTACGCCGTCAATAAAAAAATCATTTTTAAAACCACCAAGTTTTTTATATATTTTTAAATTTAAAAAATTGCCAGAAGTCATTATATCATCAGGATAATCAACTTCATTTGTAGATTTTTCAACCATTAATTTTGTACAATGCCACGGTGTTACAATTCCAATATTGTTCATTACATTATTTAATTGTTTTTTTATTTCAAAAACAATGTGATCTTCAAATTTTGAATCTTGATCTAATGTTAAAATCCAATTGAATCCATCTTTTATCGCTTTTTCGCATGCTAAATTAAGTGCTTTTGCAATACCTAAATTTTTTTCATTCCAAATATATTCAATTTTAGTATTAATTTGTATAAGATTTTCATTATTTATTTTACTATTGTCTACAACATATAATTTTTCAACATCTTCTAGATATGAACTTATATTTTTTAATATTTCAATACTCGGTTCATAAAGTACTACTACACTTGCAAGTTTTTCCATTTTACAATTCCTCTGCAAAACCCTTTTCAAGTTTTTTGAAAATTTTAAATGCAAAAAATAATAAAATTAAACTACCAAGACCAATAATCGCTAAAACATGTAAATTTGGTAATGTTTGAAAGAAAAAAATACTACGATATGCATTTATAATATGTGCCATCGGATTTAATTTTAAAACAACAGCTAATTTACCAGTTATTGATGCAGAATTATATAAAATAGGTGTAGCATAAAATAACATCATTACTAGGAAATTAACAATATATTCAAGATCTCTAATGTATACATTTACTGAACTTAAAACTAAAACAATAGCCAAACATAAAATATATTGTACAATGACTATAATTGGTAATAATAAAATATACCAGCTTAATCCAATTCCACTACCTATTAAAAATAATAATATTATAATACATGAAATTAAAAAATTTACTAATCCACTTGTTACAATCGAAATTGGCATAATTTCTCTTGGAAAATATACTTTTTTAATTATATTTGAATTATATAAAAAAGTTCCAGAACCCTGAGTTACCACTGTAGTAAACCAATTCCATGGAATAACAGCAGTAATCAAAAATACAATATAGTTTGGTTCACTATTTTTCAAAATAATTGGAAAAACAATGGCATACACTAATACCATTAATAATGGATTTACAAATGACCACAATACACCTAAAAATGATCCTTTGTATTTTCCTCTAATTTCTTTTTTTACATTGGTTTTTAATAATTCTCTATAATTATATAAATCTCTAAATATTTTCACTTTTTCACCTACTTACAAACCTTCAAATATTCTTCAACTACTTGTTTTGGTTTGCCATCCATTCTTAATTTTCCATCATAAATCCAAACAATTCTATTACATAGGTTTTTAACTACTTCTAAACTATGTGTTACAATTACTATTGTTTTATCACTATCTTTAAGTTCTTGTAATTTCGCAAGACATTTATCTTGAAAATGTTGATCTCCAACTGCAAGTATTTCATCAATTAATAAAATTTCCGCATCTACATTTATTGCTACTGAGAAAGCCAAACGCATATACATACCAGATGAATAAGTTCTAACAGGGTTATCAATGAACTCTTCTAATTCTGAAAATGCTATTATATCTTCAAGTCTAGAATCAATTTCTTTTCTTGTAAGTCCAAAAATTGAAGCATTAAAATAAATATTTTCACGTCCTGTAAAATCAGGATGAAATCCAGCACCTAATTCAAGTAATGATGTCAATTTTCCATTCGTAACAACTTCACCTGTTGTTGGATATATTATTTTAGTCATTAATTTAAGTAGCGTAGATTTACCACTACCGTTTGTTCCAATTAGGGCAACTGTTTCACCCTTTTTTATATTTAAATTTATATTTTCTAATACAATTCTTTCTTCTTTTTTTGTTTTGTTCCAAAATACTAGACGTTCTTTTAAAGTTGATGGTTTATCATAATAAAGTTTAAATTTTTTTGTTAAATTTTTTATTTCAATTGCATATTCACTATTTTTTTTCAAGGTATTCCTCCTAAATCCATTCCTATTAATTATAACATGAATCATCTTTTTTTTCTATTATTTTTTAATATATACTTTTTTATGAACAGTTAAATATAAAATTAATAATGAAAATTTATTTGTTATCAATAATAAAAATTTTTCAAAAATATTGGCCTTATTATATTTAATTTGAAAATACATTTGACTTTTCTTTAAGATTTTAAATTTATTTATTCTATTTATATTTTTATCAATGGTTATTGCATGATTATGAAAAACTGATATTGTTGTATTTAATAATACTTTTTTATTAATCTGTTTCAATTTTGCAGCAATAATATTTTCTTCATAATATAAAAATACCTGTTCATCAAAATAATCTATTTTTTCTAAAATTGTTGATTTCATTAGAAAAAAACAACCTGATACCGTATCTACTTGCACGGTATCCTTATAAAATTCATCTTTATAAAAAAGTAATTTAGGGCGTAAAAATTTGTGAATAAAAAGTAGATTTAAAGCTGCATCTTGTAATGGTGTAGGTATTTTCCACCCACGATTTAAACCTTCTTTTTCTTCTATAACAGGAGCTACTATCGCAGTATCTTTATGAGAATTTAATTCACTAATCAATTTTACTAAGTCATCTTCACTATGAATTATTATATCTGCATTACTTATAATTAAATTACATTCATTATATAATTTTTTTAAATATTTAGCTCCTAAATTTATTCCAGGACCATAACCATTATTACTGTTATTACTAAGAATTTGGATTTTCTCATTTGTAATTTTTTTCAGTTGGTTTAATGAATCATCTGTTGAACAATTATCCACAATGACTATTTTATCTATGATATTATAATTTTTAATATTGTCAATTAGTTTTAAAACTGTTTTAGAATCATTATAATTTACTATTATAAATCCATTTTTCATTTAAGTTCCTCCTTTTTAAAAATTACATTTGCTTCATTTAATATTATTACTACTAAAATACTAACAGAAGGTGCCGTTAAAATATGTCCAGAAAATAAAGATAATAATAAAATTAATAATATACTTGCAATAAATACCATATGATCAAATGTTAATATGTTTAGTTTTAAAATTGATTTTATAATTTTAATTAAAATCAATTTTAAAGGAATAAAGAATAATACAAATCCTAATATTCCATATCTAAATAAAATATCGTAATAGTCCATCTCTATGGTTTTAATATTTACATTATCTTTTCCACTATTTTCAATGTAACCTATACCTACAATTTTTTCAAAAGTACTTGATGTTTTATAATTTTGAAAAGTGTTTTCTAAAAATGTAATTCTCTCACTAAAAATAAAGTGATCAATTATTTTGATATCATTTAAATCTTCAATTCTATCTATATTTAAAAATTCTAAATGAATTATAATATTTTTATAAAATGATGTTTTTGGAATAAATACTACAATACCTATTATTACAACTATGGTTGCTACAATAATTCCTAGAATTTTATTTATTTGTTTATTTCTAAATATATTAGTTAGATACATTAATAAAAATAAAATAATAGTTATTAATGCTGATAAAATAGGTACCTTAGTTCCAATTTTGAAATAAATATACATAATACATATTGAAATTAATAATTTAAATATCTTATTTTTTAGTTTTATAATAAATAAAACTAAAAATGGTAACATAATAGAAATAATTCCACTTATTTCATTGGTGGAATAAAACCATCCAATAGTTCCTGTTTTTCCTTGTGTATAACTATCAAATCCAGTATTTGTAATTATTGGTAAAATCAATAAAACAAGATACATGCCTAATATTTTAACTATAAAATTTGTAGGCAAATTTATTTTTTTTGTTTTATATAAATAAGATATTGTTAAAAGGCAGATTGGAAAAAAGAAATTTCTAGTTAAATTTTGTATTTCATATAAAAACCCTGAAGTTCCCTTTTGTGTAAGAACAACTATTGAAAAAATAAAAATATAAATAAAAATGGTTATAAAATAATAAAATTTAACTTTACTTTTATTGTTATATAAGTAATAGAAAACAAGTAAAATCATAAATATCAATTTAATTACAATTGCAAAATTAAATTGATAATTAGTTAAATGATTAAATAATGATGTTGTTATATCTAAAATTGGTCCAAAAAATAAAAATAATATTACTATTTTATTAATATATAATTCTAAAAATTTATTTATTTTGTCAAACATTATAATCATCCTGTCTATATTAATTATATCAAAAAAAATAGGTTTTTTAAACTTATTTTAAAAGTAAATATTACATTATATTAAATAAAACAAGTTTTGAATATGTTTAAAATTTGCAATTTAAGCTATTATTAAAAATTTTTAAGACATAAAAAAACTCTTATTAAAAGAGTCAAATTCTAAATGGTCGGAAAAACAGGATTTGAACCTGCAACCCCTTGGTCCCAAACCAAGTGCTCTACCAAGTTGAGCCATTTTCCGAAAAGTGGTGCGCTCGAAGGGATTCGAACCCCTGACCTTTTGGTTCGTAGCCAAACACTCTATCCAGCTGAGCTACGAGCGCATGGTTTAAACTTAATTATATTTATGTTTTTTAAAATTTATATGGTGGCTCCGAATGGAATCGAACCATCGACACAGGGATTTTCAGTCCCTTGCTCTACCGACTGAGCTACAGAGCCAAAAAAAATGGCGGTCCCGACGAGAATTGAACTCGCGATCTTCCGCGTGACAGGCGGACGTGATAACCGCTACACCACGGGACCAACATTATGGTTGCGGAAGCTGGATTTGAACCAACGACCTTCGGGTTATGAGCCCGACGAGCTACCAATCTGCTCCATTCCGCGATATAAAAAACTTGTGGCGGAGAAAGAGGGATTCGAACCCCCGCGCCGTTTCCGACCTCCCGGTTTTCAAGACCGGTCCCTTCAACCAGACTTGGGTATTTCTCCAAAAATAAAGTGGTGCCTAAGGCCGGACTTGAACCGGCATGAGATTTGACTCTCGCAGGATTTTAAGTCCTGTGCGTCTACCAATTTCGCCACTCAGGCATAAATAAGTGGTGTCCCGTACAAGATTCGAACTTGTGACCCTTTGATTAAAAGTCAAATGCTCTACCGACTGAGCTAACGGGACATATAAAATTAAATGGCTGCCTCGGCTAGATTCGAACTAGCGCAATGCCACAGTCAAAGTGTGGTGCCTTACCGCTTGGCTACGAGGCAATATAACCAAAAGATGGTGGAGGGAGATGGATTTGAACCATCGAACTCGAAAGAACAGATTTACAGTCTGCCGCGTTTGGCCACTTCGCTACCCCTCCATATAAAAATGGTGCCGGAAACAGGACTTGAACCCACAACCTACTGATTACAAGTCAGTTGCTCTACCAATTGAGCTATTCCGGCAAAAAAATGGTGGGTGATATAGGACTCGAACCTATGACCCCTTGCTTGTAAGGCAAGAGCTCTAACCAACTGAGCTAATCACCCATGCACTCGACATAACTAAATATACCATCTATAAAACTATTTGTCAATAGAATTTATTTCATTTTTATGATTTTTTAAATTTTCTTCAATCCAAAACGGCAATTTATATGAAAGAGTTTTAAATCCTAAACTAGTTTCAATGATTCTGCTTCTTCTTTTTTTTGTATTATCTTTATATTTTATATTTTTTATACTAAGTTTAAGTTGATTGGTATTTTCTCCATTATCCAAAATCATTACATTGATTTTTTCATCTAATTCAACAAAACGGTTTGGATCACTAACAAATTTTGTAGATATTTCTGAGATATGTACCAATCCTGTAATATCATCCTCAAATTTTACAAAAATACCATACGGTTCTATTCCACTAACTACTCCTTCAATAATTGTTCCTTTTTCATATTTATTCATAGAAAACACCTCTTGTATAATTATATCACAAAAATATGTTATTACAAATAAAGTCAAAATAGTTTACCAAATATTAAATATAGTATATACTAATTATGGTGATAAAAATGAAAGAAACTGAAATAAAAATAATTGAAATTATTGATACTCTTAGACCTTTTTTAATTAATGATGGTGGAAATATTGAATTCGTTAAATACGAAGATAATATTGTATACATTAAAATGATGGGTGCATGTGCTGGATGTTCAATGTTAGATGTAACTTTAAAATCAGGAATTGAAGCTACAATTAAAGATGAAATCCCAGAAGTTAAAGAAGTAATTAACTTAAATTAAAAATCACTTAATAGGATAAATTTTATCCTATTATTTTTTTAACCATTCAATATCAGGCATATTTATATAATTTGATAATAATTTATAAACTTTCTTTAGTAACAATTCATTTTCATTAACTGACAAAATAATTTGTTTTAAATTATCTTCATCAGATTTATTTTCAATTATTCTTTCAAAACAATCAAAATAAGGTGTTGGATACAATAATCTTATAAAAAAATATAAATATTCATCATATGAAAAATTACTTTCTAAAATGTATTGTTCAATTATACTATAAATATCTTTTTTATTAACAGCTAAATCTTTAAAATATTCGCAAGAATCTCTTACTTTGAAATCTATAATAAAATTAAGTGGATTATAAAATTCAAATGCAGTTAAATTACATTTTAAACGTTTATGTGAAATTACATTTGTTATTTTACTATTTGTAGCTTGATTTAAAAGAGAAATAGCATTTTCGGCTAATCCTTCAAAATAATGAAAACTTTCCCTAATAATAGGCTTATTTTGTCCAAATTGGCTAAGTTGATATTCAAAGTAATCCAATTTATTACTCCATAATTCTTTCCAATTATTTCTTTTCAAATTTAAATTATCTATATTATATGTAATATTACTAAAAATTTCGATATATTCTAATGTTATTTTTTCTTCTAATTTATTATGGGCTTTTAATAAAATGTATTTGTTTCCTTCCATAATAGTTATAATTTCATTATTATTATTTGGTACAATTCTATGACAATATATTCCATTATAATTCAAATATTCTATTAGCTTTAATATTTCATTTATTTCATTTATATCCCTATCATATTTTTCAATAACATAAAAATCATCCCCAATATTAAATTTATATTTTTGATCAAACTGGTGAATATCATTAGGAATTAAATTATAATAATATTTTACCCAATTCTTCATATATCCACCTCAATTAATTTTATTATATACAATTGAAATTTATGAAATCAAAAAAGAATTAGATTATTTATCTAATTCTTCATATTTATTTTTATAACTTTTTAGTTCATTTAACATTTCTTTTACCATATTATCTAAGGATAATTCAGTATTTATTATTTGCTCAGATAAATTTTTATAATTTAAATCAGTTTCTAAACTTACTGGATTAGTATGTTTTATAATTTCATATCCATTAACAACATTTCCATTATTTATAATTTTTGAATCCAATAAAATATTATTTTCTTTTTCTATAGTATTTTCAAAATTGTTTTGTTTTATGTTTGATTGTAATATTTCATTATTTTCCATCATAAATTTTTGATTATTATTTGTGGCAAAATTTTCAATATTTAAAACATTTTCTATTGATGTAGCTATAACTATCTGATTTGGTTTTTCAACTACATTTGTTTGTTTTTCTATATTCAAATTAGTTTCTTGTAGTATCGGAAAAACATTAGTTTCAGGTTTATCTTCTATTATTGTATTATTTATATCAATTAATAATTCTGTTTCCAAAAAGCTTTGCTTATCTATTATTATTTTAATTTGATCTAAGTTATTAAGTTCTATCTTATTGTCATTATTATTTAATTCATTAGTTAAGTTAGGAGCAATTAATATCTCTGTTTCACTGATTTTTGAAACAAGTGATGGAATTTGATCATAAAGTTTTGATTCTAAATTAATTTCATCAATATTTGAACTTGTCTCCCAAACGTTTTTTTGATCATTTTCTTTTGTGTTAGCTTTCATTTCAAGATCAACATCATAACTTAACAACTCTAGTAATTTTTTATCAAGTTTAAATGTTTTGGAATTTTTAATTTTAATATATTCCACTTCAGCTGCTTCTAGATCTATAAAACTTTCTTCTTTTTCAGCTTTAATGTCACGAATAATATCTTTAACAATTTTTTGCATTTCGTTCCATTCTTGCTCACTAAAAAGTGCTTGACTAACCGGAGTTCCAAGTTCTTCTAAAACTTTTACTACATATAATTTAATGTAATTTTTTTCATCTTCTTCATTTAATGTATAAATTAAAAATTTATTATATTTAACTTGAAAATATCTAACAAGTTCAACTTCTATTTTCCTATCATTATTATCAAATAGAAAAATTTTCCGCATAGTATCAACTCCTTTATTTTTAAATAGCCAAGATTCTTTTTATTCTAAAACAATTATACCAAATATTTATTTTTTTTCAACATAATTAAAAGAAATTTAGAATATTTTTGTTGGTTGTAACCAATCAAAACATTCTAAATTTCTAATTATCGAATAAATTAAAATTATAACTAGTAATAAATACTCTATATATTTTGGAATTTTTAACATTTTATTTTGGGTTATTTTACATATTAAGAAATATATAAAATAGATAAACAAAATAAACAACGCGATAAATCCCAAGGGATTATACCTAAATGCTTGATAAAAATTTCCATGAATTATTGACAAAACACATCTTGTCATTCCACAACCAGGACAATATAGTCCAGTAATTATATGAAATATGCATGTTTCACCAAAAATAAATCTCATAATCATTAAATAAATTAAAATACACATACATATTTCAACAGCAAAAATAATTATTTTTCGATTTTTTTTATACATTTAGAGCTATATCATTTAGTTCTGATTGAATAAGACAATTACTAATTACTCCAAAACTAAAAATACCTAATATCAAATAAATTAATGAATTATCTGTTGTTCCTAATCCTTTATTTATTTTTGCTCTATATAATTGTTTTCCAATTCTATAATACCAATACATTCCATATATTCCACATGTTAAAATTGATAAAATAAAACTTATTATTCCTGATGGTTCATTTTCACTACTTGCTATGTTTGTGTCATCTGTAATTGTTATAAACCATACTAATCCGTATATTCCACATGTTATTATAGTTAAAATTAAATTAAGTGCTATATCTCTTTTTTTTATCATATATTTTTCCTACCTTCTTCTTCAAAATAATTTATTTTCATTTTTTCTTTTACTTCATTTAAAACATCAATTGCTATTTTCTCAGCTTTTTTCGTTCCTTCAATTAAGATTAAATCTAAATCTTTTGGATTATCCTCAAATTTCTTTCTTCTACTTCTAATTGGTTCTAAAAATTCATTCATCTTAATAATTAATTCTTTTTTACAATCAACACATCCCCTGGTACCATTTTTGCATTCTTCACATACATTTTCAATATTAGGATTTTCAAGCAGCTTATGATAGTAATACACCATACATACATTAGGGTCTGCAGGATCATCTTTTTTTATCTTGTTTTTATCTGTTAAAGCCCCCATTATTTTAGTTTTTATTGTTTCTTCATCATCAACTAAATAAATAGCATTTCCTAAACTTTTACCCATTTTTTCATTACCATCAAGTCCTTTAATTCTTGGTGTTTTACTTAATAATACATTTGGTTCTAATAAAGTTTCTCCATAAATATTATTAAATTTTCTAACTATTTCTCTTGTTTGTTCAATTAAAGGCAATTGATCTTCACCAACTGGTATTATTTGACCTCTAAATGCCGTAATATCTGCTGCTTGACTGACTGGATATCCAAGAAACCCATATGTAACGCTTTCTCCATCTTCTCCAAATAATTGTTTTTTTTGTTTTATTTCAGTTTTAATTGTTGGATTACGATATAACCGTGAAACTGTAACTAAGTTTGAATAGAACACAGTTAATTCTGCAATTTGTGGGATCATTGATTGAATAAAAATTGTAGATTTATTTGGATCAATTCCAATCGATAATAAATCCAATGCAATTTCTCTTACATTTTTTTTTACTTTATCAGGATTATCATAATTATCTGTTAATGCTTGCACATCAGCAATTTCAATAAACGTTTCATATTCATCTTGATGCTTAACCCAATTTATAGAAGCTCCAAAATAATGTCCTAAATGTAAATTACCAGTTGGCCGTGCTCCAGTTAATATTGTTTTTCTTTCCATATTTCCTCCTTCACTTATTATAAAATATATTATAGTTTTAATTGTTCATGAGTTGGAATACTAAACTTGTCTATTTTACTAATTCTTTAATGAATATTTTTGCTTTTCACTCATCATAAACTCTGATATTTTAGTTTCTATTTCATCTAAGGCATTTCTATCTATATTTGATAAAACTACTAATTCTTTAATTGTATCAATATATACTTTCCCCCAGATAATTCCCATATTTACTTTTAAATCATTAAACAAATCAGGTGTTATTGCTGTAAAAAAGTAACCAAATAACACTCTTTTTGATGCAAGTAAAAGACGTTTATTTGTTAAAACTACTGCATATGTTGTTATTATATCAAAAGGATTATTATTTTTTTGAGCAGCAAAAGCATATAATATCTTTTCGTCTTTATTTATGTGTTTTTCAATTATTTTTGCATGACTTTTAAGTCTCCAAGATATCGTCGTTGGATAATTTTTTTTAAATTCAACTAATTTTTGATAAACATTATTTTTCATATAAAACCTACTATTCTATTTATTTTCTACAACATTGTTTACATTCTTTATTTATATCTTATTTTGACAATTTGTACTGCTTTATCTCACAGTTTTTTAATCCTCGATTTAAAATTCTTACATCATTTATATCTTCAAAATATGCACTAAAAGCTTTTGAAATTCCACTTTGTACAACTTTTGACACACTATTATATCTATTTGTTTGCTTCTTTTATTCCTGTATCATTTAAATCTTGGTTTTCTTTGTAATATTTCTTATTAAAATTATAATTTACCTGACCATGTCTAACAATAACAACATTCATATGATTAACACCTTTTTCAAAATTATTTTAAAGAATTTTCATTTATTTGTTTTAATTTCAACAAATATAATAATATCTCTATTTTAATCAACATTGTTTATATTTTTTTAAATCTACACATAAACTCTACAGATTTATAATATAAGTATTTAAATGAAAATCAGTGCAATTGGTATTTTAATAATATTTAAAGAATATAACATTTGTATAATTTGTATTTTTTATACTTTGTTTATTATAAGAACTAATTATCTAAAAACAAATTATTAACATTGTTTGTACTATTTTGTTCTTACTTTTTTTCAATAAATTCTAAATATTCCTTTAAAAGTAGGCAATTATCACTAATAAAGTCATTGTTTTTATTTGCTAGATATTTAATTATATTATTTGCAGTATAACTATCTTTTACTTTTAATAATGATATTTTATATTTCTCTATGATTTTGTTACTAAATGTGTGCATATTCCAATATTCCATTTGTGGATTAATAAAATAACTATCGTGTGCATAAATGTTATCAACAAAATTCGCTGCATTTTTGAAAAGTTGTTTTGCTTCATCAACATCTTCAAAACTTAAATCTACATTTTCTTTTAAATCTAAAATTAAATATATGCTATTGTTTAAACTAGAATTTGGTTTTTTAAAAGTCCAATATTTTTTCTTTTTACTTTTTTGATTACTTCGAATAATAATTTTATGTAAAAATTTAGGAAAATAACGAAATTTTAATAACCAAGCACCAAACCAATATATATGATTGCACGCTGCTTTAGCAATCAACCACTTTAACCAAACATCCATAATTACTAAAACAACAATATCACCTACTGAAAAGAATATTTTTTCAGTTTTTTCAACTAATTTTGCATTAATCCCTATTCTAGGTACTAATCCATTATTTATAATACTATCTAAATTCTTAATATCAGTATAATGTAAATATACCCCATCTAAATCAATGTTGGAAATATCTTTTATTACAATTTTTTGTATCTACCATTTATATACTCCTTTATGATTTTAGATGCAAAACGTTATTGCTATCAAATTTTATTTTTAGGAGAACAAAATGTGAACATTTTCTATTTTGGACAGTGATTATTATCTTCTTAACCCTCGTAAACCCTTATAAAACAACTACTTTCCATGACATTGTTTGTATTTCTTTCCACTTCCACATGAACATGGTTCATTCCTACCAATTTTATCAACTTTTTTAGAACTTGGTTTTTTTAATTTTGAAGAATCATTTACAGCTTCTCCCTTTACTACTTGTTTTCTTTCCATATTTTGTCTAACTTCTGCTTTGATCAAAAACATTGTTGTATCCTTGTCAATAGCACTTAACAATTCTTGATATAATTCAAATCCTTCGTTTGTATAAGCTCTTAATGGATTTTCTTGAGCATATCCTCTAAGATGTATTCCTTCTCTTAAATGAGACATTGTATTTATATGTTTCATCCAAAGAGTATCTACTACTCTAAGTGAAATAGCTTTTTCAAATTCATCTGATATTTCATTTGGTAATTCATTTATTTTATCTTCATATTCAATTTTAATTTTATCATTTATATAAGCAATTACTTCATCTGTTTGTTTAGAAAGCAAATCAGATTCATTAATTTTATTTTTTAATAAATGTTCATTAGTAAATTCTAATATCTCTTGAATATCCACTTCATCTAAATTATTATTTAATTGCAAATGACTTTCAACTAAATCAATTACAAAATTATTTATTGTATCTAATATCGTTTCATGAATTGATTTAGAATCTAAAATATCATTTCTTTTGTCATAAATATATTCTCTTTGTTGATTAATTACATCATCATACTGTAGCAATGTTTTTCTGATATCAAAATTATTTCCTTCAACACGTTTTTGAGCTGAACTAATAGAGGATGCTAATAATCCACTTCGAATTGATGCATCATCATTAAATCCTACTTTGGAAAGTAATATTTTAGCTCTATCTGTACCAAATCGAACCATTAAATCATCTTCAAACGAAACACAAAATTGAGAATATCCAGGATCTCCTTGACGACCTGAGCGACCTCTTAATTGGTTATCGATACGTTGTGATTCATGTCTTTCACTTCCAATCACACAAAGTCCACCTAATTCTTTTATTTCATTTGTTAATTTAATATCTGTTCCACGTCCAGCCATATTAGTTGCGATTGTAACTGATCCTTTATCACCTGCTTTAGAAATTATTTCCGCTTCTCTAGCATTATTTTTCGCATTTAATACTTCATGGGGAATATGTTCTTTTTTTAATAACTGGCTTAATAATTCACTGGTTTCTACTGCTATTGTACCAACCAATACTGGTTGTCCTTTTGCATGTCTTTCTTTTATTTCTTCAACTATTGCTTTATGTTTTCCTTTTTTTGTTGCGAATATTAAATCATCATAATCCGTTCTTTGAATTGGCTTATTTGTTGGGATTGAAATTACATACATGTTATAGATTTCTCTAAATTCTTCTTCTTCTGTTTTTGCTGTTCCTGTCATTCCCGCTAACTTGTTGTACATTCTAAATAAATTTTGAAATGTAATTGTAGCTAGTGTCTTAGTTTCTTTTTCAATTTCTACTTCTTCTTTTGCTTCAATAGCTTGGTGTAATCCATCAGAATAATTTCTACCTGCCATTAATCTTCCAGTAAAAGGATCAACTATTACTATTTTACCTTCTTTTACAACGTAATCAACATCAACTTTCATACTATAATTTGCTTTTAAAGCTTGATTTAAATAATGAACTAGATTTGTATTATTTATATCATAAAGGTTATTAACTTTGAAGTATTTTTCTCCTTCTTTAATTCCTTTTTCATCTAACATTACTGATTTATTTTTTTCATCATAAATATATCCATTATTTTCTTTTAACCCTTTAACAAATCTATCTGCATCTTTGTATAGTTCAGTAGATTCCATAGCTCCACCAGATATAATTAATGGAGTTCTAGCTTCATCTATTAATACTGAGTCAACTTCATCTATTATTACAAAATTTAATTTTCTTTGAACTCGATTTTCTGATTTTACAACCATATTATCTCTTAAATAGTCAAATCCTAATTCATTATTTGTAGTGTACATTATATCACAGTTATAGGCATCTCTTTTTTCACTTGGACTATTTTCTCGATAATTAATTCCAACAGTTAAACCAAGAAATCTATAAATATTTCCCATCCATTCTGCATCTCTTCCAGCTAAATATTCATTTACTGTTATTATATGAACACCATTTCCAGTTAATGCATTTAAATAAGCTGGCATCGTTGATGTAAGTGTTTTACCTTCACCAGTTTTCATTTCAGCTATATTACCATAGTGAATAGCTAATCCACCAAGTATTTGAACATAATAAGGTTTTTCACCTATTACTCTGTATGCTGCTTCTCTAGCAACTGCAAATGCTTCTACTTTAATATCCTCAATATCTTCTTTATTTAGTCTTTCTTTTAATTCTATTGTTTTATTTTTTAACTCTTCATCTGATAATTTAGAAATTATTGGTTCTAATTCCATTACTTCATCAGCAATTTTTTCAAATTTTACTAATTCTTTATATTCATGATTAAATATCTTTTTTAAAAAGTTCATTAAATCATCCTCCTATACATAATCTATTTTATCAAATTTTTTATAAAATTTCATTAATTTAGAGTAAAAAAAGAAAAAAAGGTATAAAACCTTTATTTCATTTCTATTATTCCGTAATTTTCATCATCTCTTTTATATAAAACTTTTGTTGAATTTGATTCCATATCTTTAAATAAGTAGAAATTATGACCAATTAGATTCATCTGAAGTATTGCTTCTTCTTCACTCATTGGTTTATTTTCTATAACTTTTCTTTTTACTATATCCTCTAATTTTTCTTCATCTAATTCAACATCAGCAAACATATTCAATTCTTTATTTTTTTGTTGATGAGTTCTTGTTTTATTTTTTTTTATTTGTCTTTCTAGTTTTTCAACTACTAAATCTATTGATGTATACAAATCCTTTGTATTTGATTCTGCTCTTAAAATCTGCTTTTTTATAGGTATTGTTACTTCAATTTTTTGATTAATACCGTTTGTTTTTATTAAAATGTTGATATTAATTTCTTCATAATTTTGAAAATATTTTTCTAATTTACCTATCCTTTTAATAATATACTCCCTAATAGCATCTGTAACAGTTAGTTTTGTAGCATGTATATTATAATTCATACACATCATCCTTTCTATTTATAGAATACCATTAATTGATTACACGTTCAACATATTTTCCTTTTTCACATAATTTCACTTATTTATAAAAAAACTACTATACTAGAGTAGTTTTAATCTCAACAACATTTTTTGCTTGTAAACCTTTATCAGTTCTAACAAGTTCAAATTCAACATATTGGCCTTCAATTAGAGTTTTATAACCAGCACTTAATATTGAAGTATAATGAATAAATATGTCTTCACCATTGCTATTTTCAATAAATCCAAATCCTTTTTCATTGTTGAACCATTTAACTTTACCTCTCACAACTACATCTCCCTTCTAGTAGTATTACTACCAATACAACTATACTGCAAGAACTCGGTTTTTCCAAACATTTTAGACATTCAATTTTCGACAATAATTGCCGTTATATAAACACCGTCAAGGTGAAACCGTGCTATAACTATACTAATTTTTATTATTTTTTTCAAGAAATATAGTATGAATTGTAAATTTTTATGTATGAATTGAATTATATCTTTTTGAATTTAAATAATTTAAAAACTAAAACCAATAATTTAAAATTTCAGAGATATGTACTTTTTTAAAATTTAAAATATGGTATTATGTAGTTGGTTATAAGTAAGGCAGTGGTATAATGAAACAAAAATTTTTGAATTTCACAACTTCATCTATAATAGAAAAATATCCTAATTTAAGCAGTATTGAACTAGAAGAAATTAGATATGGACTATCGTGTTTTTATTTATCTATAACCAAACTTATCTTAATCTTTATTTTTGCTTATTTATTTGGTATTTTTAAAGAGATGATTTTTATGTTATTTTGTTTTAATCTTATACGTTTTTCTGCACATGGATTACATGCAAGTAATAGTTGGATATGTTTTACTTCATCAGCTACTATTTTCCTTATATTTCCAATAATTGCGAAGATGATTGTAATTCCATATTTTATAAGAATTATTTTAGGCATTATTGCTATTACATTAACTTATTTTTACTCCCCTGCTGATACTAAAAAAAAACCTCTTATATATGCAAAAAAAAGAAAAAAATTAAAAATTATTACACTAATTACAACAAGTATTTTAGTTTTAATAGTTTATTTAAATGTGCTTAGCTCTACTTTAAGTAATTTAATCATATTTGGAATGTATATTGCAATAATTCTTACATTACCTATAACTTATAAGCTTTTTAATTTCGAAAATAATAATTACAAAAAGTACAATTATCAATTTACAAAATAATTTTAAGAAGGAGGAATATAATGTTTGCTTTTATTTTTAAATCAATTGAAAGTATTATTGCTAGTACTTGCAATGTAGGTTGTGTACTATTATTCTTTGATGAAGAAGAAGCACCAGCAAGTATTATTGAAAAATAATAATTAAAAAAGTTGAAATATTTTCAACTTTTTTTGTCTATTTCACAAATTATAATTCTTTGAATGTAGTAAATACCATTCACTTCTCTTTGAGAAAGTATATTTTTATTTAAATATAGAATATCCTTTGCCAAAACAAGTCCATATCCTCTACCTTTACCTTTAGTCGTATATCCTGCATTATTCATTTGAGTTGTATCTATTATTCCAGAATAACTATTTGATATACCAAAAATTAAATTATTATTTTCAACATATGCTTCAAATATTATATATTTTTTTTTTGATTTTAATGCAGCTTCAATTGCATTATCAATATATATACCTATTAAACGACTAATATCATACTGATTATCTTCATATAAATACCATAAATTTTTTTCCTTTATTTCACTTGAAATATCTATAAATGTTTTAATTTTTTTTTCAATTATATAACCTAATTTGTAATACAAAAGTCCTTTTAACCCACCAGATGGAATATTTACTAATTTTTCTAAATAAATATGATCTAATCTCTCATTATTTCTATTTAATATTTCATCAATATACTTAACTACCTTTTTATCACTATCCAGTATCATGCCTTTTATAATTGATAATTGGTTTTTATATTCATGTTGCAATTTCATTTTATTTGTAATTTCTTTTTCATAATATTTAGAGTACTTCAACAAAGAATCATATTTACTATATATTTTTTCTCTTTCTGCTTTTTGATTATAAAATCCAATAATAAAAGTTAGAATTCCAATAAGAAAAATTGACGTAAATACTAAATTTGATCCAGCAAATAATGTTTCAAAATTTTTTTGAAGTACAATAGTCATAGTCAACACAGACAACAATAATATTAAAATTGTATTAAGATTATTTTTTTCTTCATACCAATTAATTATATTTTTTATTGAATGTTTAATTCTTTTTTGATTTATTAGAAATATACCTATCATTGATATAATAATATTAGTTAAAATAATTCCTAGATTATTTTCTAGTAAATAAATTGATAAACTTTGATTTGAAATTATACTTAGAATATTAATGTATATAAATTCACTTAAAGTATAAATGAAATAAATAAAAAATACAGAAACAGATGTCTTAGCTGGACTTAATTTATAAATGTATTTTAAAAATAAATTTGTAATTATAAATTGTAATAATAATCTTGACATAGAAATAAAATTATAAGTTATTAAAGTTCCAATAAAAGTTTGAGCTAAACATAGAAAAAATAATTTAATTTTACCAATTTTAATTTTTGAATCGCTAATTGTAGTAAATAAATATACTACCGTACTTACTGCTATTATATTTCCAATCCAGAAACTAATGATTTTCAACATATTCCATAAGACCTTTCTTTTTATCGCGAGCTAGTGAATTTATACTAATTTTGTTATCAAATACAATTTTTCCATTTTTCCAATCTACTTTCATAATTTTTTCAGTATTTACTAAACAACTCCTATGAGATAAGAAAAATCTTCCGTCTAGTTCATCAATAATTTCTGTCAATGTTTTATTTACTAAAACTTCATTATAAGTTGTTTTAATTAAACACTTTCTCTCAACAGTATCTTTTTCTACATATAAAATATCATCTAGATAAATTCTATATGTAATCCCAGATTGTTCGAATGTCAATGTTTTTTTATTATTTATTTTTGAAATTACTTTTCTAATCGTCATTTCAATATTTTTATTACAGTTATCATATTTTGAAATAAAATTTAATAACATAATTTGAGCTTTTAATACTTCATATCCTAATTCAAAATGTGAGGTTACAATTATAATACTACTTTCCCAATCAGTTCTTCTAATTTTTCTTGCAATGTCAATTCCAGATATACTATCATTCAGTTCAACATCTAATATATAAATTTTTGTCGATGTATTAGAAGAAATAATTTCTTCTAATTTTTTATTATATTTACTAAAACTATCAATTTCATACTCCAAATCACTTTCAGATAATATTTTTTTTACTATTTTTTGAGTATTTTTTATAAAAAATTCCTCATCATCGCAAACTACAAATTTTATCATTATTTCATCTCCCAGTCAACCATTACTTGAGACTTACATCTACTTATTGAAATTTATCACACTCAAAGTCAAAATGCAATATATTTTATAATATTTTTCCAATTTTTCCCAAATTAAATCTGATTTTATAAAATAGAACACAATTTTATATAATTTTAACAAAATAAATAATACAAAATAAATATATAACATATAATAACATAGGTGATATAATGTCAATAATTAAATATACAACTGCAGAACGTGACCTTTTAGCTAGACTAATGAGAGCAGAAGCTCTAGGTGAAGGTAACTTAGGAATGCTTATGGTTGGAAATGTTGGAGTAAATAGAGTATTAGCAGACTGTTATACTTTTAAAAATATAATTACAATTAGTGAAATGATTTATCAAGATCCAGGAGGATTTGCGGGGAAAGATAGTCCCTTATTTTTTAGTAATCCAACAACAGCTGAAAAAAATTTAGCGGATCGAGTTTTAAAAGGAGAGTATTACCATCCAGCCACAAATGCACTTTGGTTTTATGCACCAGGTACAAGTAGTTGCAAAACAACATGGTATGAACAACCACTAGCAGGACAATATAAAAATCACTGTTTTTATCGTCCAATCGCTGGAGTATGTCCTCAAATACATTAATATGTTTTTAATTAGTATAGTTAAAAATTAATTAAATCAAAAATTTCAAGATTAAGTCTTGATTTTTTTAGTTAATAAAATAACATCTCGTCTATTGAGATGTTATATCATTTAGTTAATATTTCCAAGAAAACTTTCACTGTTTAATTTTTGTACAGTTATATTAAAAGTACTTGACCAATGGATAATGCATTACTTTTTAAATTATTTTTTGATTTAATAGAATCAACTGATGTATTATATTTTGATGCTATGGAATATAAATTATCTCCACTTTTTACTATATAAGTCTGTGTTCCTATACTTGTTGGTATTTTTAATACTTGACCAATGGATAATAAACTACTAGACATATTATTAAATGCCATTAATTCTGCTGTTGTTAATCCATATTTATTAGCTATAGTCCATAAACTATCTCCACTTTTTACAGTATATGTAGTATAATTTTTTTCAACTTCATGTCCACTAGTTGGTATTTTTAGTATCTGACCAATAGATAAACTAGTACTTGTTAAGTTATTATATGCCATTAAATCACTAACTGATATTCCATTACTAGCAGCAATTGAATATAAATTATCCCCCGATTTAACAGTATATATATTTTCCGTTTCAGTACTTGGAACTGTATTTGTTACTTTTAGCACTTGGCCTATACTTAAAGTATTAGAAACTAGATTATTCATGCTTACTAACTCATCAACACTTAGATTAAAATATTTAGCAATTGAATATAGTGTATCTCCACTTTTTACTACATATGTTCCTACAACTTCTTTAATAGTAGGAATTTGAATTACTTGGCCTATACTTAAAGCATTTGTTGTTAAATTATTATATTCTTTTAATTCATCAACAGTAACACCTAAGCTCTTAGCAATACTCCATAAACTATCTCCACTTTTTACAATATATATATTATCAGAAGCAATTGGAACATAGTTTAATCCTTTGTAATTCATTACAGACTTGACTACAGCTTCTGAGAATAACTTCCAATTATTTTTTAGTTGTGTTACATCATCTTCAGTACTATCTAAAAAACCATATTCCACAATTACAGGTTCAGTTACACCGGTATTCCTATGAATAAAATAATAATCTTTTGATGTATCTGAAGGCAATCTTCTTTGATATGCTTTTCTTGCCTCTTGCCCAACTAATTCCATATTATCTAAAATCAAATTAGATAACTTACTATTATTTCTAAGAGCATATATAACTTCTGACCCATCACCACCGCCGAATGACAAAAATGTAACTCGGCTGTAAAACGTTATTTTGCAAAGTAGTAATTAATAATTATTTAATTGCATTGAATTATCACTATTAGGTATATTTATTTAGATTTAGATATGATAAAAATGGAAAAAAGATCTAAAGAAAAACAGTTGTGTTTGAAATTAGATTTTTTAAATAAACTATAATTAATTGAAATTTTTTATAAAGTGATGAAATAATTTTAAATATTTCACAAAAAATAATATTTTGACTCAAATATTATAAAGTAATTTGTAAAAAACGGGAACTTAAATATATAAATGGACTTTGCGTCAGAAATTTGGTACAATGATTTTAGTTATAAATATGAGATAGAACTATAGAAAATAGTAAAGCAATGGATGAGATTTGGCAAAATTTTATCGAATATCAATGAATTATTTTGTTCCTAATATAAAAGATATAATGTTTCAGTTAGTGATATAGTAGATTAATGACATTATGATACTTTGAATTGATGTGGAGTATCATTTATAGTGTCATGAGTATCATAAAATTAAGGAGATTTATTTATGAAAAATTATGAAGAAATAGAATTAAAATATAATGAATTAAAAAAAAATCATGATATATATTTAAAAAAATTTGGTGTTCAAATTCCCTCTTTAAAGAGAGCAAATAAATATACTTTAAATGCTTTAGTTTTAATTTATTTATATAATAATTTAAGTAAAGTTGTTACAAAACAAGAATTGACTGAATATTTAAGAGGTTTGGGTTTTTATATAAGTGATGTTCAGCAAGCTAGACATTTAGCACAGCAATCAGGATGGTATATATTATCTGGAAAAAGAGGAGATTCGGAATGTAGAATGTATAATATTTCTGCAGGTGAATACATGTTAAAAACGGTAAATGAACCATATCCATCATATAAAAAAATGAAAAGGACAGAAACATTAACTACAACTAATTTTGTAGATTTAAAAAATAATTATGGAAATAGATGTGCTACATGTGGCTCTAAAGAAGGAAAATTAAATTATATGTATCCAGCTTCTATAACTATGCTACAACAAGGACATAAAAATCCTAGTAGGCCCCTTACAATAGATAATTCTATACCGCAATGTCAGTTTTGTAATAGAGCAAGTAAAAATTACTTTGTATTTGATAATAAGGGCAGAGTTGAAAAGATATATGACCCACATTTTATTATGAGGTCAGAAAGAGAAATACAAATTATAATGTTAAAATTATTAATAGAAGAAAATTTTGAACAAGCAAAAGAGATAATTGATGAAATAAGGGAGTAATAATTTATGAGTAAAAAATATAATTGTATAGAATTGTTCGCGGGATCTGGTGGTTTAGGTACTGGTTTTGAAAATGCTGGATTTAATATTGTTTGTGCAAATGATGTTTGGGAACCTGCCTCAAAGACATATATTGCCAACCATCCTAATGTGAAATATATAGTTGAAGATATTTCGAAGGTGACAGGAGAACAATTATTATACGGAACAGGATATAGGAATAGTGATATAGATGTTATTATTGGTGGTCCACCATGTCAAGGATTTTCAACATTAGGAAAAAGATTTATTGATGATCCTAGAAATAAATTATTTAGAGAATATGTAAGAATAGTTGGTGACATTAGACCTAAATTTTTCGTTATGGAAAATGTATCCGGAATTTTAAGTATGCAAGGTGGTAAGGTTTTAGAAAATATTTTAGAAGAATTTAAAGATATTGGTTATAATCTAGAATACAGACTTTTAAATGCTGTTGAATATGGAGTGCCACAACAAAGAGAAAGAATAATTTTTATAGGTACAAATACAAAAACTAGAATTAAATATCCAGAACCAACTCATTCATTTAATGGGAAAAAAAAATTAAAGGTTGTTACTTTATGGGATGCAATAAGTGATTTACCACAAAGTGATGAAGAAGAAATAACAAAATATTTAGAAAATCCCAAAAATGATTATCAAAAATCAATAAGAAAAAGTTGTAAAGAAGTAACAAATCATAAACCAGCAATTCATAATGAAAAAGCTAAAAATATGATGAAGTTTATACCAACTGGGTTAAGTGCTTGGAATGTAAAAGATAAAATACCAAAAGAATACATGCCAACTTCAGGATATGGAAATACTTATGCTAGATTGAATCCGAACGAGCCAGGTATGACAATAACAAGAAATTTTTCTTGCATATCTTCATCCAGATGTATTCATCCCTATCTAAATAGAGGCCTTACTGCTAGGGAAGCGGCTAGAATACAAAGTTATCCAGATAACTATAAATTTTTAGGATCAAAGACGGATATTCGCATACAAATAGGTAATTCAGTACCCCCATTACTTTCAGAAAGAATAGGTATTCAAATAAGAAATATGCTAGAACATGGTGAAAACTAACAATGAAATTACTTATTGATTATAAAAATTAAATAGAATTCAAAAATAAAATTATTATTTCTAATATATTTAGCAAGTATATTATATGAAAGTATTAACAATTAAAGGGCCTTATGTAATGAACCCCATTATTTGGACAACAAGTAATGGGGTGATTTTATGTCAAAATTAAGTTATGAAGATAAAGTAGAAATATATAAAAAAAATAAAAGTGGTATAACTATTAATGTTCTTTCTAAAATTTATAAAGTTAATAATAATGGGATTAAATATTTGATTGATATAATTGATTTACATGGGATTGATATTATACGTAGAAATACTAATAAATCTTATGATGTTACAACAAAATTAAGAATTATTAATAGAGTTTTAATTAATAATGAATCAATTAATTCAGTTGCCATTGATGAAGGACTGTCAAGTCGTGGAATGTTGTCAAATTGGATTAAAAATTATAAGGAAAACAGTTATAATATAGTTGAGCAAAAACGCGGAAGAAGCTCAACTATGAAAAAAGAAGTTAAACAAAATATAAATGAAACTACAGAAGAAAAAATAAAGAGGCTTGAATTAGAAAATCAATATCTTAAAGCAGAGATTGAATATTCAAAAAAATTAAAAGCCGTTGTTCAAGCAAGAAGAATCAACAACAGAAGAAAAAGTAAGTGTTGTTAATGAACTTCGGCTAACATATCCATTAAAGATTCTTCTAAAAATATCAGGATTAAAAAGATCGACATTTTATTATACAGTAACTAAAATTGATAAAGATAATAAAAATAAGGATTTGATGGAACAAATAAAAGATATATTCAACAAAAATAAAGCTACTTATGGATATCGAAGAATAACATTAGAATTAAAAAATAGAGGCTTTATAATCAATCATAAAAAAGTTTTACGATTAATGAATAAATATAATTTATTTCCAATAGTAAGAAGAAAAAGAAAATATTCTTGGGTTCATGATTTTATGGAGGAATTGGAATAAATTAAATATTATTTCGACAGAATTTCGTGTCTAAAAACTTGACCTAAATCCATCAATGGAATTTGAAAAAGATGACTCCCGTTGAATACAGAAATCATCTTCTTAATTTTTAATACTCTTTTATTATTTGTCCTTGACTAAGGGTACATTTTAATCTTCCTAATAAGAGAAGGGTTCTTTATTCTATTGTTTATCTTGCTGGTGGGTTATCCAAAACGAAGTAAGTCATGCTCGCTATTTGTTTTCCATCTTTTTCAAATCTTCCAAAGCCCCATGTTTTGTCGTCTCTTCTCATTAATAGATCAAATACGATGAGACCGAAGAACATGCCTGATAAGACCTGATTCTTACCACAAGCATCATATATAGGTTCATATACAGTTCCAGTCCAGTCGTGTCCCGGAAGCCATCCTGCTGTATTAATATCAGATTCATCAATTTTTTCGTTTAATTTATCTGAGATTGACTGATAATCCGCAACAGATAAATTTTTCATCCACTTATCAAAATCCTTTTTATGTGGCACCTGGCTGACATATTTGCCTGAATCAAGAGAGTACAACATGCGATTAGTCCTCCTTCTTATAAGTATAAATTGCACGACGTTTAATAGTGCGGTCTGGTACAAAACGAATACCTAATTCAGGATGATCTGTAATGTGATTGTAGAAGTTTTTACCCAGAACGCCTGCGTTACCTCTGTCAATTTGAGACCATTCTTCATCTGTATAAACATCTGGTACGGTAAATTCCTTGTTTTCGAAGTCTCCAGCTTGAATTCTGTTAACTACTTCATCTACAGAAAAAATAGTTACCTCTCCAAAAATCTTATAACGAATATATTCCTGGATGTTCATGTGTTTTGCAGCGGCGTCAGCCTCTAAACGCTCGCTGTATTCTTGGTTCAAATCGAATCTGAAAGTTGCCATAAGATAAATCCTCCTTTTAAAATCGACATTGATTGCTGTCGATGTAATTATAATAACATCGACAGCAGTCGATGTCAATGCTTTAAATAGAAAAATAAATAAATTTTTGAAAAGCCGGAATTCGCTCTTACAAATCCCCTTAAGAAGTTGAAGAAGAAAAATCTTCTAATTTTTAACGAAAGGAGTGTGCGGGCGATGAGTGTATATGGACTCAATCAAAAAGGATATTTAGAAGCCAAAATTAAGCAGCAAGCAAAGGCAATCGCAAACGTAACGAAAGGCGGAAAAGAAGTATCTGCCGATGGTATATATCTGCTCGAA
>JBKDZP010000017.1:0-6924 GCA_047971315.1 Bacilli bacterium | reverse complement strand
CTATTAGAATCATCTTTTTCTTCTTTACTATTACTTTTATAACCTAAATGAGCATTCATTTCAGCATTTAACATTGTTTCAAACATAGGTCTAAATATATCTTTTAAAGCATCCTGTACATCTTTAGCAGATTCTGGTTGATATGCTTCAATGATTGCATTTACTAATTCTTTTTTTTCAGTATTTTTTCTTTTCATTAATTTATCACACGTGTGAAAAAGTGCGTAAGTTTTCACATACACACTTGATTTCTATCTATCTCCTTAATTGACTTGAAACGTGACTAAATGCTTACTGTATTGAGGTATATAACCGAGCATTTCATTCAGACTGTGTCTGAAACAATTTTATAATCAATTTATTTTATCAAATTTTAAGACCTCTTTGGGTCTTTTTATGTTTTTTATAATAACATATTTTTAATATTTTTCAAAGAACTTTCAAATAATAATCTTTATTAGTATTTTATTCCAATTTCCTTTTGACAAATTAAAATATTTTAACTATCTTATGTCGTTTCAATTATTGTTTTTTCAAAATGAAAAAAACAATAATTAAACTCCAAAAAAGGTGACAAAATATTTTAAATTTATCAAAAGTTTTTTCGGCATAAAAATTATAACTACATTATATTATTTAACTATATATTTAGTAACTCTATCTTCGTAAGTTAAGCATAATTGATTAAGAATCACATTCCATCCTTTGACTCCTGTTGACCATTTTTTTTCTAAATCTATTATTCTTAAATATAATACTTGCAGTACACTTGCTTCATTTCTAAATGCACCTTTACTATTTGTTAGTTTTCTTAAACATGAATTTACTGATTCAATCGCATTTGTTGTATAAATCATTTTTCTTATTTCTAATGTTTCATCAAATAATGGATAAATATGTATCATCATAGTTTCAATTTTATTTAACAATTTAATATTATCTTTATATTCTTCTTTAAAGTTATTGTATTCTAATTCGGCTAATTCTAATGTTGAACTTTGATATATTTTCTTAAAATCACTAATAATATTTTTAGCAGCCTTTTTCGGTAAAAATTTATATAAATTTCTAATTAAGTGCACAACACATCTTTGTGTTTTAGCAAGTGGATATTCTTCGCTTATAGCGTCTTTTAAACCTGTTAAACCATCCATGGCTATATGAATTATATCTTCTACACCACGTTTTTTTAATTCTTCAAATATCGATAACCAAAAGCTTGAAGATTCATTACCATCTCCAATCCATGTACCAACTACTTCTTTTTTTCCTTCTAAAGAGATACCTAATATTACATATACAGCTATTTTTTGACTTGTACCATTTTTTATTACAGGTATATACATACAATCAACAAACATAATTGGATAAATAGGTTTCAATAATCTTGTTTGCCAATTAGTAACATCTACTTTAATTGTTGAAATTAAATCACTTAAATACTCTTTACTTAAATCAATTTTATAAAGATTTTTAATTATTTCCTTTATATCATCAAGGCTATTACCCTTAGAGTATAATAAAATTGCAAGGTCACTAAAATCATCTATTACCTTTTGATTTTTCTTAACAATTATTGGTTCAAATGTTCCTTTTCTATCCCTTGGTGTATCAACTTTTACTACACCATTTTTAGTTTTAATTTCTCTATTCTTTGAAGAATGACCATTTTTCTTATTATCTTTAGGATCTATATTTTTAACGTGATTATTTATTTCTGCATCAAGGGCAATCTGGATCATTCTTGATTGTAAGTCACCAAAAAAATCACACATTTCACTTCCAGAAGTAAATTCTATTTTATCTAATAATTCTTTAACTAAATCATTACGTTCTTTATCATTCATCGTTTTGCCTCCGACATAAGTTCTACTACCTCATCACCATATAATTCATGTAAAGAATCAATTATATCTAGTAACTCCTTTTTAGAGCACCACATAGATTTTTCAATCTTTTGAATATATGGAATAAGTTCTTTTGTAAACTCATTTATGTCAGATATAATACCATAATGCTTATGTTTTTTTCTAATTTCTTTATAAAAATCTCTAATATAGTAATAAGTAAACAACATTTTCCTTATATTTAAAGGATAATCATATACTTTATCAATAGCATCTATACTGGGTTTTACTAATAAAGAAACTACTTTATTATCACAATATTTTTCAAAGAATAGACTCTTTTCATATTCAAATTTTATATAATCATTTTGAATATATAACTTAGCTAAATCATTATATACAGTCTGTGTATAACTATCAGAAAAAAACTTCTGAAGACCTATTACAACTTCATTAACCGATGGAATTAATTGTGTATCTTGAAAAACTATTTTAAAAGCTTTTGAAAACTTACTATTATCTTTTATATTAGTAAAAAATATCCTTTTAACACCACGTACTTTAATATCCTCAAGTTTATTAATCCAATATCTACTATCATCATTATCAATTCCATAAGTTAATAATCTTCTTTTACCTAAAATATCAATACCAATAATGTAATATATTTCTTTTTTAGTAGTTACATTATTTTTATTAACATTAACCATACATGTAACTGCATGAGCAACGATATAACCACTATTTAATTCTCTCTTTTTTATTTTTTCAATATTTTCATTATCCATGAAAAAAACCTCCCAACTAACCGTGTCAGACATGGTAAGCCAGAAGCCTTTTTACATAAATAATACAAATTTCTAGTCTATAATATCTTACAAAATATATCCTAAGCATATAATAAAAAATAGGAGGGTATATGGAATTTATTTTAAATTATTGGCTAGAATTTTGTTTAACTATTGCAAGTGGATTGCTTATAACTTTTGTAAGAAAAATTAAAAAATATTTTCAAAAAATACAAATAGTAGAAAACTCTGTAATAAATATATTAAAAAAGGAAATTTACGATTTATATGACAAGTATTCAATAACCACTAAAATTGATTTTTATGAATTAGAAAGAGTTAAATCTTTTGCAAAGGAATATAAAAAATTAAGTGGTGATGACAGCTTAGATCATCTTATTAGTAATATTGATAGAAGAAATGTATGTCAAATAAATGAAGGTATAGTTAGATAATGGAATTAATTTTTCCAAATGAAGTTTTAAATATTTTAATGATTGCCTCTACTTTAAGTGTTATTACGATGGCATTAATTCAAAAATTAAAAAAAATGAATTTAATAACTACTAAAAAAAGCATCACCATTGTCAATGTACTAGCATCTTTAATAATTGGAATTCCATACACTATGCATTTTTATAATTTATCTTTAGTAGATGGACTATTTGTTAGTTTTTTTTCATTTATAGGTGCTCCACTAATTTATGATAGTTTTAAAAAAAATAAAGTGTAAAGTAATTAAATAAAAATTGCTAATTAAATTAAAAATGTTTATACTAATTATAGAATTATAAGGGAGGCATTTATGAATGAAACAATTTATAATATATTAAAAAGAGAATCATGCAGAAGTTTTGAAAATAAAAAAGTAAGTCGTGAAGACATGGAAAGCATAGTTAGATGTGGTGTATGGGCACCAATTTCAAAAAATGTAGAGCCATCTAGATTTACAGTAATATCAAATGAAGAATTAATCGCAGGTATTTCTAAAGCTACAATCGATGCTATTACAGTTGATGAACAAACAGCTATTAAATTTAGTAACTACATAGAACTAATCAACAACGGATTAACTGATATTTTTTATGGTTCTAGAAACATTGTTATAATATCAAATGAGAAGGATAGTATTAATCATAAATATGATGCAGGTTGTGCTGTAGAAAATATGCTTTTAGCGGCTCAATCACTTGAAATAGCGTCGTGTTTTGTTAGAGAACTTGCAGAAGTTCCAACTATTCCAATATTAAGAGAAATAATTGAAAGATTAGGTATTCCACAAAATCATAAAGTTGACGCTATAATAGCTTTTGGTTATGCAGATAAAAATTTACCAAAATATGAGAGAAATAGAGATTCAACAGAAGTAAAATTATTTGATTAGTCTTTAAGACCAACTTTAATAAAATTACTTCCAAGTTTTGTATTAAGTTCATCAGCAAGTTTTTGGATTTCAACATTATCATTGTATTTTTCAATATCGTCAAATAAACTTAATTGTATTTGGCGATTTTTTGTTAAGTTTGTTAATTTGATTCCAATAAGTCTTATATCATCTTCAGTTTTAAAGTTCTTATACAGTTTTAAAGATTCATTATAAATATCGATATTTGAATTTATTGGCATCCTAACAGTTTTTTGAATACTTTTTCTTCTAAAATTATTATCTTTAATGTAAACATTGATAACTCTAGCATATTCATCGCTTGTTCTAAGTTTTCTACCTAATTCACAAGATTGTTCATACAATACATTTTTTATTTGGTCAATATTTGTAAATTTCAATGAGTTTTCTAAACTTATTGATTTGTTTTTAGGAATATATAATGTAACTTTTGAATTATCAATTCCATTAGAGTATTCATGAAGTGTTTGTCCAAATACACCTAGAAGATTTATAATATAATTTATATCACTTTTAGCTAAATCTTCAATAGTTTTTATATTATGTTTTATTAAAAGTTGCTCAGTTTTTTTACCAACCATAAATAAATTGCCAATAGGTAAGGGGTGTAACTTAGTAGAAACTTCATTTGTCATGATTGTACAAACTTTATTTGGTTTTTCAAGTTCACTAGCCATTTTTGCTAAAAGTTTATTATTTCCAATACCAATATTTACTGTAAAACCAAATCTTTTGTATATTTCATCTTTTATATTATGAGCAAGTTCATAAAAATCTTTATATAAATAATTTGTATTAGTCAGTTCAATAAAACATTCATCTATAGAATATTTTTGAATTTCATTAGTAAATGTTTTTAAATAGTTCATAAAGTCATTGGAACATTTTTCATATAGATCATAATCTGGTTTAATAATATGCAGATTTGAACATTTCTTTTTTGCACTATATACAAGTTCAGGGGTATTAATTCCTAATTTTTTTGCGCTTTCACTTTTTGCAAGAACTATCCCATTTTGCCCATCGCTATAAGAAACAATTGATGGAACAGTCCTATAATCTATTGTAGAACCCTTTTTTATCAAATCCACTGAGCTCCAAGATAAGAACGCATTATTAACATCAATATGAAAAACTATTCTCATTTTTATCACCACATTAATTATATATTACAAAGTCATTTTACGCAACATATGTTCGTTGTTTACACATTTATTTTTATTGTGTATAATGTATAAAGTAAATTGTGTATAATATATGAAGGAAGTGGTAAAATGAAAAATTTAGTTTATGTATCTGGTCATAAAAATCCAGATAGCGATTCAATTTGTAGTGCTATTAGTTATAGTTATTTTAAGAAAGTTTCTGATCCAAAGAAAACATACATACCTATTTCATTGGGTAATATAAGTGATGAAACTAAATTCATTTTAAATTATTTTAATGTAAAATCACCGCAATATTTAGAAAGTTTATATCCAACAGTTGGTGACATCATTTCATCTACATCAGTAATGGTAGATGAAAAGACTTCAATTTTTGAAGTTAATAATATTTTTAATGAAACGGATTCAAAAACAATAATAGTAGAGAAAGAAAAGAAATTATATGGTATTGTAACTCCTTCAAAATTAAACTATGTATGGAATAATTTATGGAGTACAAATATTTTACATATTTCTAATACTCCATTTAAAAATATTGTCGAAACATTAGAAGCTACAATAATTAAAAATACTGATATTGTTGATATGAGCGGTGATATTAAAATTTATCAGGAAAATAATAATGAATTAAATAAAGGGGACATTTTAATAACATATTGTTCAAAAAACAACATTCAAGCTCTTTTGAAATCAAATGTTGGTGTTATAATTATTACAGCGTGTGATATTCTTGAAAATGATATAAATGAAATAATAAGTAAAAGTGATAAAACAGTTTTAATTACAACTCATAATATATTTGATACTTCAAGATTACTTGTGCTTAGTGCACCAATTAGTTATGTAACTGAAACAGATGTAGTTTGTTTTGATAAAACAAATTTATTAATTGATGTTAAGGATATGGCTAGTAAAACTAGATTGAGATCGTTTCCTGTTGTTGAAAATGAAACAGTTTTAGGAATAATCTTAAGAGATGATATTTTTTCTTCACACAAGAAAAATATAATTTTAACAGACCATAATGAGTTTTCTCAAAGTATTGATGGAATAGCAAATGGTAATATTTTAGAAGTTATAGATCACCATAAGGCTGGTAATATTACTAGTATTGATCCTATGTTTATTAGAACTGAAATAGTTGGTTGTACATGTACTATTATAGCTAGTATGTACCTAGAAAATGAAATTGAGATTCCAAAAGAATATGCTGGAATTATGCTTGGAGCAATTATTTCTGATACTTTATTATTCAAATCTCCAACTTGTACTAATAAAGATAGAGTAATGGCAAAATTACTTTCTAATATTTGTGGAATTGATGATATAGAAGCATTTGGTATTGAACTTCTTAAAGCAGGTACTTCATTAAAAGGTAGAACCGCTGAAGAACTTCTAATGCAAGATTTTAAAGAGTTTAATTATGACGTAGCAAGTTTTGGTATTGGTCAAATAAATATAATGGATTTTGAAGATTTTCGTCCATTTAAAAGTAATATAATAAAAGAAATGAATATATTGCTTACAGAAAAGAAGTATGATTTTATTTTATTAGTTGTTACAAATGTACTTACTGAGGATTCAATTTTAGTATGCATTGGTAATCAAATAAATAAAGTTGAAAGAGCATTTAATGTTAAATTTGTTGATAATGAGGCATTAGCTAAAGGTATAGTATCTAGAAAAAAACAAGTTGTTCCAATGATATCAAATGTTAT
>JBKDZP010000016.1:0-74746 GCA_047971315.1 Bacilli bacterium | reverse complement strand
GGTCATTTGCTATCCTCAATGTTTTGCGGCAATAGCAGACCGCATTTCAAATATGGAAGGGAGGTATGTCGTTGCTGATATCGGTTCTTGGACAAAGGATATCGTCTGTATTGATAACAAGAGAATTAATGTTGAGCAGAGTGTAACCATTTCACATTCCATTATTACCTTATTTCAGGGTATGAATAGTGCAATATACGCCAAGACAGGAAAGAGAATCCCAGAAGATATTTTGCAGGGCTTTATTTTAGGGAAAGAAGGTATTTTACCCTTCGATGTAAAAGCCATTATTGAACGGCAGTTGATGGAGTTTGCTCATAAAACAGAAGGTCAGCTCAATGAATATGGATTTGATATTGATTATTCCAATATTATCTATGTGGGTGGAGGAGCTACTATCATGAGACGATTTGCACCAGATAGAAATAATGTATCCTATCTAGAAGATGTCAGGCTAAATGCAAGAGGATATGAATTACTAGCAAAATCCCAGTTGAATCGGGGTTAGGTATGCAAAAGGTTAAAGATGGATACCGAGCCAGTTTTCGATTGAATGAGGATAATTCTGAACATATGGAAATTTATCAAATGTTCCAAGAGCTTATGAACTCAGGTAAATATCGCAATGAATCCGATTTGTATCGAGTATAGATATATAGACACAAAAATCTGACGAAGTGATATAATATGTATCACATTGAAAGGAAGAAGTGTTTATGACTTATAAAGGTTATGATGAAGAATTTAAAAAAACAATAGTACAATTATATGAAACAGGTAAAAAAATAGCTGAATTAGAAAAAGAATATGGCGTAGGACATTCAAATATAAGAAATTGGATAACTAAATATGGAACAATCACTACATCAACTGGTGAACATACAAATAATGATGAAATATTGAAATTAAAAAGGAATTACAACAAGTTCAATTAGAAAATGAAATATTAAAAAAAGCAGTCGCCATATTCTCGAAGGAACAAAAGATAAAATAAAATTTATTAACGATAATAAACATACTTATGATATCAGATTATTATGTAAATTATTAAATATACATCATTCAGTATATTATTATCATAATAATAATCAAATTAATCAGTATGAAGCATCTAATGTTATTTTGGATGAAGAAATAAAAAAAACATATGAAGAATCAAAAGGACGTTATGGATCTCCAAAAATTACTATCGAATTAAACAAAAAAGGAATTATTACAAGTAAAAAGAGAGTTGCAAGAAGAATGATATTATTAGGATTGAGAAGTATTACAATAAAAAAATACAATCACATAGGTTCAAAAAAATCTAGTGATTGCAAAGAATATATTAATTTATTAGAACAGAACTTTTTGGCAAGCAAACCCAGTACTAAGTGGGTTGGTGATATAACTTATATTTATACAAAAGAAAAAGGATGGACTTATTTAGCAATAGTTATGGATTTATTTGATTTAAAAGTTATTGGTTGGAAATATGGTATTAATATGACAGATGACTTGGTAATTCAAGCGTTTAACAAAGCATTGTCAAATAGAAATTTAAATGAAGATGGTATATTTCATTCAGATCGTGGTAGTCAATATACTTCAAATGATTTTGAAAATCTACTTATTTCAAATTCAAATAAACATTCATATAGTAAAAAAGGATGCTCTTATGATAATGCAAGTATGGAAAGCTTCAATGCCATATTAAAAAAAGAAGAAGTAAATTTAAATAATTATGATACATTTGAAGAAGCAAGATTAGCAATATTTGAATTTATTGAAAGTTGGTACAATAATAAAAGAATACATGGTACTCTGAATTATATAACACCAAATGAAAAATATAATAACTATGTTGCAAGTTTATCAATGGCATAATATTTAATTTATGCCGAGAAAATCCATCAAATTAGGCAAGAATATTTTTAAATGCTTGTTGGCAAGCAAAAACAATAAGTTTTTGCGAAGCATAGCAAAGCTAAAAAAATATTCTTGGGTTCATGATTTTATGGAGGAATTGGAATAAATTAAATATTGTTTCGACAGAATTTTGTGTCTAAAAACTTGACCTAAATCCACAGAGAAAATTTTTTGAATTTTTTCTGGAGAACCATTTTTTGTCCTTCTAACTTCCTAAGGGAAAGCGGGTGGTCAAATTCCGGGATAAATGAAAATAAAAAAAGAAGATACTGCTGTTAGACAATATCTTCCTAATATAGAAGCGTTCTTTATTTTATTGTTTATCTTGCTGGTGGGTTATCCAAAACGAAGTAAGTCATGCTCGCTATTTGTTTTCCATCTTTTTCAAATCTTCCAAAGCCCCATGTTTTGCCGTCTCTTCTCATTAATAGATCAAATACGAGGAGACCGAAGAACATGCCTGATAAGACCTGATTCTTACCGCAAGCATCATATATAGGTTCATATACAGTTCCAGTCCAATCGTGTCCCGGAAGCCATCCTGCTGTATTAATATCAGATTCATCAATTTTTTCGTTTAAATTATCCGCGATTGACTGATAATCCGCAGCAGATAAATTTTTCATCCACTTATCAAAATCCTTTTTATGTGGCACCTGGGTGACATATTTGCCTGAATCAATAGAGTACAACATGCGATTACTCCTCCTTCTTATAAGTATAAACTGCACGACGTTTAATAGTGCGGTCTGGAACAAAACGAATACCTAATTCAGGATGATCTGTAATGTGATTGTAGAAGTTTTTACCCAGAACGCCTGCGTTACCTCTGTCAATTTGAGACCATTCTTCATCTGTATAAACATCTGGTACGGTAAATTCTTTGTTTTCGAAGTCTCCAGCTTGAATTCTGTTAACTACTTCATCTACAGAAAAAATTGTTACCTCTCCAAAAAGCTTATAACGAATATATTCCTGGATGTTCATGAGTTTTGCAGCGGCGTCAGCCTCTAAACGCTCGCTGTATTCTTGGTTCAAATCGAATCTGAAAGTTGCCATAATATAAATCCTCCTTTTAAAATTGACATTGACTGCTGTCATTGCAACTATAATAACATTGTCAGCAGTCAATGTCAATACTTTAAACAGAAAAATAAATAAATTTTTGAAAAGCCGGAATTCGCTCTCACAAATCCCCTTAGGAAGTTGAAGAAGAAAAATCTTCTATTTTATAACGAAAGGAGTGTGAGGGCGATGAGTGTATATGGACTCAATCAAGAAGGATATTTAGATCCAACTGCAGCAACAGCAATCGCAAACGTAACGAAGGCGGAAAAGAAGTATCTGCCGCTGGTATATATCTGCTCGAAGTATTCCGGCGATACGGTTACCAACACAGAAGCTGCAAAGCGTTATAGCAGATTTGCAGTGGACCAGGGTGCGATACCGCTAGCGCCGCATTTGTGACTTCCTTTGTATATGCGCGAGGACAGTGAACGTGAACTAGCAATGTTTATGGATATGGTTTTCCTCGGTAAGTGCGACGAGCTCTGGGTGTTCGGTGATGAAGCCTCTAAGGGCATGCGCATGGAGATTGCTAAGGCAAAGAAGCATCGTAAGAAAATCAGATATTTCGACAGTGCGTGTAGAGAAACCAATATAGCTCTGGATACAGGTCCAGAGGGAATGCAGGAGGATTGTTAAATGAAGTTTGTTATTTACACAGCGAGCTGCACTGGAAATGCTGCGAACTGCGATTATCCATATAACGTAGAAGTCGATAGTCCACAGGTGTTGCAGGAGGCAGTCAAAAAAGACCATGTCTGCGCTTCCTATAAAGATAACTATAGAAGCAAAGACAATTTTATTTCATCCGACGTCATCGTCATGGATGTGGATAATGACCACACAGAAAATAAGCTGTTAGAGTTTATTTAATGAGGCGATGATGAAAACAATTAGAGTTGTAGCGGCGGTTATCCGTCGCGAAGATAAAATATTTGCCACAGCCAGAGGTTATGGTGAATTTAAAAGCCAGTGGGAGTTTCCGGGTGGAAAAATAGAAGCTGATGAAACGCCACAACATGCTCTAGTCAGAGAAATAAAAGAAGAATTAGAAACAGAAATAGAAGTCGGAGAGTTGATTGATACCATTGAGTATGACTACCCTTCTTTTCATCTATCAATGGATTGTTTTTGGGCCAAAATATTGTTCTTAAAGAGGCAGAGGACTCTAAATGGTTAAGCAAAGATGAACTTAACAGCGTGCAGTGGCTTCCAGCGGATGTGGCATTGATTTCTAAAATAGAACGAAAAATGTAACTTGATGATTAAAAATAGTGTATTGTTGAATAAGTCAATATAATACATACTACAAAAGTGAAAAAGAGGTGTTACAATGAATAAAAACGCATTTTTGAAAACTGCAGTAGATGTGCTAAAATACGATGTGGAGTTTAAAAAAATAGAAAAAAGAGAAAATTTGATTAGGCTTTTATCCAGATCTTCAGTTAATTTTTTGCCTCAGTGGGGGTTTGTTGGAGCTGGAGTTTCTGACCAGCGTTGGGAGATTGTTGAAGTTAGATGCCCGGTACCTCTTTTGAATGAAGCACATGAGTTAAAATCGGATATTGATAAGATTGTTTCATATGTTTATGAAGAGTCTGCGGAATATGCATTAAAAAAAGTTGATATTCGTCCATTGGTTATTGATACGCCACCAGAGGTTGTAGAACATGATGCAGTATTTGATGAGCTTCAGGATACAGTAATTCAAGGTATACGAGATGCAAAATATATGATTTGGGCTGCTGTGGCATGGTTTTCTAATGATGCCATTTATAATGAGCTTATTGCAAAGAAAAATAAAGGTGTTAGTATTAGAGTTTTAGTATCAAATGAACCTACTAATAATAGCACTGTTCAAAAACTTAGAAGAGAAGCCATAGATGTAAAGGTTGTCAATACATGGGGGAAAGATGGTAGGAATCGTATGCACCATAAGTTCTGTATTGTTGATTTAGATTATGTCATGCATGGCTCTTATAACTGGAGTAAGAATGCTAATAATAATGAGGAGACGTTAGCTACAGCACTTGACCGAGAATTTGTATCTAAATTTGCAGATGAATTCATGGAAGTTTATAATGAAACTTTTTAACCATAAGATAGATCAATCGTTGAATAGTTCGTTATCATGTTAGTGTTCACAAGCCGTGGAGTATGACGTACAGGGTGTACTGTCGAGCCATGTGGAGACTGTGATGTTACTATGTCGAAAATAATAGCAATGAGTCATTATAATATAAGAGTTTTATACTAATTTCGAAAAATATTAAATATTAAAAAAAAGGTAAAAAAATAATATTTTTTGAAAAAATATCAAAAATTTTAAAAATAGGTGGTACAGGGTTCATATGTTCGCACACACAACATATGAATCTTAAAAATGTTTATTTTGGGAAAAAGTGTAGTTTGCGTAAACATATTCAAATAAATATATAAATATATAAATATATAAATAATATTTAGAACTTATGATAAACATAGGTTCTTTTTTAGGCACTTACATAGCTATAAAATAAAAATATAGTATTAAAAAAAGATAGGAGGTGAAAAAAGAAATTATGTTGATTTTTATGAAGTTTTAAATCAAGAAATTGCTATGGAAATAACTGAAGCAATGCACAAATACGGATTATATTTATTTGATAATCCTAACACTTCAAAGGTTCGAGGAGGAACATCTTATGAACAACAAAGAAGGTTTATTGAAGGTTTTTGGAAAAAATTTAGAAAAGATATTATAAATGCAAGAGTAAATAATAATTTAGATTCTTTATTTAATTTGGTTGGAAAAGAAAATTTTGATAAGTTAAATGGAATAATTAATGCGTATAGTAGCTCACCATACTATAAAATGATGGATGATGTAATTAATAACAGATCAACTGACTTAACAGATAAAAGAACTAGCTTGTATAATGATTCTATAAATATCTTGGAATTAATGACTGATCATGTTGAACAGTATTCAGATTGTGAAAATCTAACAGGTAAAAATAAATAAATTTAAATCAATAAAATAGGAAAAGTAAAATATTTTTAATTACAAAAAATATTATAATCGATACATTGTATCAATTATAATAATGATTCAAAATAATATTTGATTTTTATTGGACCTTCTACTATATCTTTATAAATAAATGATTTGTCATTTTTACTTTTCATCCACCATTTTACCATGGAGATTGAACCATTACAAATTTCAATTCCAGTAATATAATCGGGGTAAACACAACATCCATCATTAAAATACAAATCTTCACCTTTTTTAGGAAATGCTACCTTATGAGTATGTCCTGCAATTAATAAGATTTTATTTTTTTTAATCCAAGAAATTAGATTTTTTTCAACATTTAATTTCTTTTTTTTATTATTACAAACTCTAGTTGGATTTTTAATTCCGATTAATTCAAGAGGACGCCAAAAATATCTAACTAAAAATCTTGCAATCATCCAAATATCGTCATTTAAAAAATCACCTTGATGTCCGTGAATTAGGAATATTTTTTTACCTGTATTTTTATAATTTAAAATTAAACCTTCATAAATTTCAATATCTAAAAATAAAGCATTAAATTTACTTTCATGATTATTAATTAATTTCTTCTTTTTATTCAAAGATATATATCTTTTAATAATATCATGATTTCCAAATAACATAAATAATTTTCCTTTTTCATAAAACTTTGACAGCAATTTAAAAACATCTAGATGATTGGTAACAATTGTGTTTAAATATTTATTTTCCCATAACTCATCACCATCACCAATTTCAATGTATGTATAATTTTCTACAAAATAATATTTAAGTGCCTTAATGAAAATTTCTTGGTTTTTAGCAAAATTATCGCTCAAAGTATTATCACCGCGATGGACATCACTAAATATTATTATTTTTGACATATCATTTAATTCAATTTCTTTAGAAGAATTAAAAACACTTGATAATTTTTTCCCTGATTTCATTTACATGCTTCTTTCTAAAAAAGAATTATTTTATGTTTTTTTTGGTCCATAATCTCTATATAAATTTTTATTTTTTTCAAAATTGAGTATTTTTTCATATAATAACGGGAATTTGCTTCTAATATAATTTATTTTGTCTAGTGAAGTTTGTTGCTTTCTAGTAACAAATTTATAAAAACTACAATTTAATCTATTATAATTTAACATGAAAAATGAGATTAATAAATTTCTAGTAAAAGGTTTTTTAGTATGGGGCTTCTTAAAAATTAAATATAATGTATCATTAAAAATTCCAATATTTTTATATCCAGAATTTCTTAGTCCAGTAATAACAGCATCACGCATTTTATTATCCTTTAATGTAAGAGTAATATTCATTATAAGTTTAGATGGATTTGTAAATTCTCCAAGTTTAAAACCAGTAAGCCACCAGTGTTTTGCTTTACGTTTAATTAGTACTTTATTTTGTTTTTTTAGAGTATATGACATCAAAATTAGTTCATTATCCTGTACACTATCATAAAATATTTCACTTACATTATAATTTATAAAATCATTTGTTTGATTTGAAACATAAAGTCCAATTTCTCCACCAGTAGTTATACCATATTGACCTTTCCAAAATTCAATTAGCCAATTTCTATTATTGTACTTAAAATAAATTGGTTCACAATCAATAATCATAGCAAATAATGGTGCTGCTTCATCGTATGACTTACAATAACCAAATTCCCTTTGCCATGGATTCATAAGTGAGAAGAAAATATCATTAAAGGGATCATAAGCAAAACCAAACTGTTTAATTTCTTTATTTAATTCTTCAACATTCAATGGTTTTAAAAGAGAATTATATTTCTTAAATTTAAAAATTTTTCTTTTTCCTAAATTTATTGAATAGTAAAAAATAAAAAATATTAATAGAATCAATGAACTAAAAATAATATATGGACTTTCAATTATGATATTAATAATAGTTTCTAACATAAAATTAACTCCTTTCAATGTATCTTATTCAAAATTTCTTATTACGTAAAGGTAATTAAACCTTAGAATTTAAAATATTATTTAAGTTGTAAAAAAAAAAAGTAAGTGTTATAATGTTTACAAGTTAAAGAGGTGAATTATGATTATAGATTATAGTGAATTAGTATTAAATGCATTAATAATTGCAAAAAATTCTGGATATACATCATTAAATGGTGAAATTATAGAGTACTATAAAAAATTAATCTTAGAGCGTGCTAAAGAATTAAATTTTCCACTTGTGTATCAAGAAAGTGATATAGACTATTTAAAAAAAATGCAGGAAAGATTAGAAAAATATACTAATATAAAAAATGATGGATTCGATTTAAATTATTCATTAAAAGAAAATATTAAAACAAATGAAATATCTCAAATTTCAATTACTAGTGAATGTACGCTATACAATCTTTGCGATGTGTTGTATGGTAGAAATGTAAAAGTAAAACTAATTGAAAAGCGTAGACAAAATTTATAATGAATATTATAAATTATATAAAAAAAAATGGTGATATTTCATTTGAAGAAAAAGAGATAAATGAAGTTGATAAATTAATTTTTTCATTACTTTCATATGTCACATACGATGGTGTAGTATCAAATAATGAAAAAAATAAAAAAACAATAAAAGAAGTTAGTGATGAATATTTTAAAACTCATACTGATGATAAACAAAAAAGATTAATGATTGCTGTAAAAGTAGGCAAAAAAGTTTTAAAAGAAATTAGTGAGAAGAAAAGATTTCAAAATTTATATTTATATAATGATATTTATTTAGGAAATGAATATAGTCAATTTTCTGCCTTAACAATAGAAATAAGTCCTGGCTTAATGTACATCTCATTTGAGGGTACAGATCAATTAATGAGTGGTTGGGAAGAAGACTTTAAAATGTCTTATCATTTCCCTGTAACTGCACAAATAGAAGCTATTAAGTACCTAAATAAAAGATTTACTCTAGGTACTGCTCAACTAATAATAGGTGGTCACTCAAAAGGAGGAAACTTAGCATTAGTATCATCAATGTATTCAAATTACTTTGTTAGAAGAAGAATAATAGAGATAATTTCATATGATGGACCAGGACTTAGAAAAGAACAAATTAATTCGAAGAGATATACAGACATAAAATCAAAATATCATTTAATTATACCAAATTACTCATTAGTAGGTTTATTTTTATCTCACGAAAATAATTATACTGTGGTAAAAACAAATAAAATTGGACCACTATCACATAATTCAAGCAGCTGGCAAATAGTGGATGATAAATTTATGAAAACGGAATTAAGTAGTTATAGTAAAATATTTGAAAAAGGAATTTCAAATTGGCTAGATAAATATAATGACCTACAAAGAGAAAAATTTGTTAAAGAAGTATTCAAGATATTTAAGCAAAATAATATTACAGAACTAACTCAAATTACTGCAGACTATAAACTTATAAGAAAAATGATTAAAGATGCAAATCAAATAGATAAATATGCTGGAGATATGTTGAAAGAATTAATAAATGTATTAATAAAATGTAATAAAGATACTGTGTCTAATTTTTTTGATAAAAATAAAGTAATATAACAAATTATTAGAAAAAAATTAATATAATAATATTAATAAACTATAGAGAAGTAATTAAAATATTAATCTCTATTTTTTTTGTGAAAATAGTTGATTTTAATTTTAGTATATGATAAAATATTTTTTGTTAGTTACCTAACTAAATGGAGGAGAGAATGAATAAACAAGATTTAATTGGATATGAAATAAAAACTTTAGATAATATGATTGAAAGAAGCATAATTTCACAATCTAAAAATTATAATCATCAATTACTAACTCCGATTCAAGCAAAAATCATCCATTTTTTAGTAAAAAATCAAGATAATATAATTTATCAAAATGATATAGAAAGAGAATTTAAATTTAGAAGATCAACCGCAACAGGTATTTTTCAAACAATGGAAAAAAATGGATTAATAGCTAGAATTAATTCCAAAGAAGATGCAAGAAAAAAACAAGTTATACTAACAAAAAGTACCTTGGATAAAACAAAAGATATAAAAAAGAAACTAAGTGAATATGAACAAAAACTAAAAAAAGATATTAATGAAGAAGACTTGAAAATATTTTTCAAAGTAATTAAAAAAATAAAAGATAACATATCAAAATAGAAAAGAGGAATAAAAATGATAAGTATATTAAAAAGATTTAAGAAAAAAGAAATACTACTTGTATGTATAAGTATTTTATTTATAGTATTTCAAGTATGGTTAGATTTAAAAATTCCTGACTATATGTCAGAAATCACAAAGCTACTTCAAACAGAAGGAACAACAATTAAAGAAATATTGGTACCTGGAACATCAATGATAATTTGTGCTATTGGAAGTTTAATTGGGGCGGTGATTGTTGGATATCTAGTATCAAATATAGCTGCAACATTTTCTAAAAACCTAAGAAAAGATATATTTAGAAAAGTTGGAAACTTTGGAATGGAAGAAATAAAAAATTTCTCAACAAGTAGTTTAATAACAAGAACAACTAATGATGTTACTCAAGTTCAAATGTTAATTGCTATGGGACTTCAAATGTTAATTAAATCTCCAATTATGGTTGTATGGGCATTAACAAAAATGTCAAGTAAAGCAATTCAATGGACAGCTGTAACAGGTGGTGCAGTTCTTGTATTGTTATTATTGATTACTATTTTAATTGTTTTCGCATTACCTAAATTTAGAATTATTCAAACTTTAACAGATAATTTAAATAGAATCACTAGAGAAAATTTAACTGGAATTAGAGTTGTTAGAGCTTTTAATGCTGAAAAATTTCAAACAGATAGATTTGAGACAGCTAATAATGAATTAACAAAAACCAATATGTTTACTGGTCGACTTATGTCGCTAATGCAACCTGTTATGACATTTATAATGTCATCGTTAACTCTTTTGATATACTTTGTTGGAGCATACTTAATTGATGAAGCTAGTATGTTAGATAAACTTGATTTATTTAGTAATATGGTAGTATTCTCATCTTATGCAATGCAAGTTATAATATCATTTATGATGTTAGCGATAATATTTATAATATATCCTAGAGCTAGTGTATCAATTAAAAGAATTAATGAAGTGTTAAAAACAAAAAATTCTATAGTTGATGGAAAAAAGACTACGTCAAAAGAACAAGGTACAATTGAATTTAAAAATGTATCATTTAAATATCCAGATGCTGAAGAATATTTGCTAGAAAATATTAACTTTAAAGTAAATAAAGGTGAAACTATTGCGTTTATTGGATCAACAGGAAGTGGTAAGTCATCTTTAATAAATTTAATTCCAAGATTTTATGATGTAACACATGGGGAAATTTTAGTAGATGGAATCAATGTAAAAGAATATAAACAAGAAGAATTATATAAAAAATTAGGATATATTCCACAAAAAGCAGTAATGTTTATGGGGAGTATAAATTATAATGTATCTTATGGTTCAAATTGTAAAAAAGAAGAAATAAAGGAAGCAGTAAGAGTTGCTCAAGGTCAAGACTTTGTTGAAAAATTAAGTGATACTTATGAAACAAATATCGCACAAGGTGGAACAAACCTTTCTGGTGGACAAAAACAAAGATTAGGAATAGCAAGAGCAATTGCAAGAAATCCAGAAATTTATATATTTGATGATTCATTTTCTGCACTTGATTATAAAACAGATTACTTACTTAGAAAAGAATTAAAAAAATATACTAAGGATGCTACAACATTAATAGTTGCACAAAGAATTGGTACTATTAAAAATGCTGATAAAATTATAGTATTAGATAATGGCAAAGTAGTTGGAAATGGTACACATAAACAGTTATTAAGTGATTGTGAAGTATATAAAGAAATAGCTTTATCGCAACTTTCAAAGGAGGAACTAGAAAATGAATAATGAAAATAAACAACAAAAACATATGGGTCCTCCAGGAATGGGAGGAGACCCGGAAAAAGCAAAAAATTTTAAACAATCTGTTTTAAAATTGATTAAGAAGTTAAAACCATATTTTACAGCTATAATTGTAGCTATCATATTAGCAATTTTAAGTTCAATATTTTCAATAATTGGACCATCTAAACTAAGTGATATAACTAATGAAATTGTGAATGGATTATTTACTGGAATAGATTTAGATAAAGTAAAAAGTATATTTATATTTTTAATTACAATTTATTCATTAAGTGTATTATTTGGATATATTCAAGGATATATAATGGCTACAGTTACAAATAAATTTTCAAAAAATCTTCGAAATGAAATATCAAATAAAATTAATATTTTACCTCTTAAATTTTTTGACAATAATAGTTATGGAGATATATTATCAAGAGTAACAAACGATGTTGATACAATTGGTCAAACAATGAGTCAAAGTGTAGTTTCATTAATTAGTGCTATTACCTTACTTGGTGGAGTATTAATTATGATGTTTATAACAAATTGGATAATGGCATCAACTGCAATAATAGCAACTATTTTAGGATTTTTATTAATGATGATTATTTTAACTAAATCTCAAAAATATTTCACACAACAACAACAAGAATTAGGAAGTTTAAATGGACATATTGAAGAAATTTATTCAGGACATAATGTTGTAAAAGTATATAATGGATTAGATGAAGCAAATAATAAATTTGATGAAATTAATAATAAATTATATGAAAGTGCTAGAAAAAGTCAATTTATGTCTGGACTTATGCAACCAATTATGAGTTTTATTGGAAACTTTGGTTATGTATCAGTTTGTGTAGTAGGAGCAATGTTAGTAATAAATGGTGATGTAACAATGGGGACAATAGTATCATTTATGATATATGTTAGAATTTTCACAAATCCATTAATGACTATAGCTCAAGCTACAACACAACTTCAATCTGCTGCAGCTGCAAGTGAGAGAGTATTTAAATTTTTAGAAGAAGAAGAGATGACTAAAGAAGTTCAAACAAAAGTAATTACAAACAAAGAAGCAAAAGGTAATATTGAATTTGAACATGTTAAATTTGGATACAATGAAGATAAAGTAATCATTAATGACTTTAGTGCTAAATCAAATCCTGGTGATAAAATAGCAATTGTAGGACCAACTGGTGCAGGGAAAACTACTATGGTAAACTTACTAATGAAATTTTATGAAATAAATTCAGGAGATATTAAAATAGATGGAGTTTCTACAAAAGACTTAACAAGAGAAAATATTCATGATTTATTTGTAATGGTGCTTCAAGATTCTTGGATTTTCAATGGTAGTGTAAAAGAAAATATTAAATATAATAAAGAAGATGTAACAGATGCTGAAATTAAAAGAGTTTGTGAAATAGTTGGAATTGATCATTTTATTAAAACTTTGCCAGATGGATATGATACAATCTTAGCAGATGCTGAAAGTATATCAGCAGGACAAAAGCAATTACTTACAATTGCTCGTGGAATGATTGAAAATAAACCATTTTTAATTCTAGATGAAGCAACATCATCAGTAGATACAAGAACAGAAGAATTAGTTCAGAAAGCAATGGATAAACTAATGGAAAATAGAACATCATTCATAATAGCTCATAGATTATCAACAATTAAAAATGCTGATTTAATATTAGTTATGAAAGATGGTAATATTATTGAACAAGGAAATCATGAACAATTAATGAAACAAAATGGATTTTATTTTGATTTATATAATTCACAATTTCAAAACTAAAAAATGAGAAATCATTTTTTTTTAAGTAAAATATTAAAAAGTGCAGTAATATTCAGTACATTAGGATAATTTGATTCAGTTAAAAAACAATTCTTCGTGTTAGTAATAATAAAGTTGGATATAATGAAATTTTAAATATGCAAATGTTTATGAACAGTGGTATAAGTACAAAAATAAATTATGGGAAAATGTCATAATATTACTAAATAACCCAAGTAAAACATTTAATGTTGGAAATACTATTTTTGTTCAATTAAATTTTTATACAATAATAGAATTCTAGGAGATGCAACTGGAGAGCTAGGACCATTTTATTACTATTTTGAATCTAATGGAAATTCATTTATTCATAGTACATTGTGCGCTAATTATTCAGTATTTGAATCATCAAGTTATCCTTTGTTTGAACGCGGTGGTGGAAACAAAGATTGTATACTTTGAGGTATTTTTCTATTTAATAGATTTAAAGAATATCTAGATTCATCTGCAGGTTCACGATTAGTTCTTACAAACTAAAAAAGTTTCAATTATTTGAAATTTTTTCTTGACATAAAATATTAAATTGTATACAATTTAATTGAGGTGAAATTATGAAATTATATGATATTAAAGTAAAAGATATGAAAGGAAATGAAATTAGTTTAGATAAATATAAAGATAAAGTATTGCTAATAGTAAACACTGCAACAGGTTGTGGATTTACAAAACAATATACTGGACTTCAAAATCTATATGATAAATATAAAGAACAAGGATTTGAAATATTAGATTTCCCTTGTAATCAATTTGCTAATCAAGCACCAGAAAATAATGAACAAATTCATACATTCTGTACAGGAAGATTTGGTATAAGTTTTCCCCAATTTGCCAAAATAGATGTAAATGGTAAAAATGAATCCCCACTTTATAAATTTTTAAAACAAAATAAAAGTGGATTTTTAAATTCCAAAATTAAATGGAACTTTACAAAGTTCTTAATTAATAAAGAAGGTACAGTAATAGCAAGATTTGCTCCAAATACAACCCCAGAAGAAATAGATAAAAAAATAGAAAAAATTCTAAATTAGGGTTGATAAAATGTATGAAGATTTAAAAATAGAAAATCAAATGTGTTTTCCACTATATGTATGTTCAAAAGAAATTATTAGAAAATATAATCCTCTTTTAGAAAAAATAAATCTAACTTATACACAATATATTGTAATGATGGTTATGTGGGAACATGAGATTTTAACAGTTAATGAATTAGGAAAATATTTGTATTTAGATTCTGGCACACTAACGCCATTATTGAAAAAATTAGAAGAAAAAAAATACATTATTAGAAAAAAAAATAAACAGGATGAAAGATACTTAAATATTGAAATAACTATAAATGGAAAAGATTTAAAAAAAGATTCTTTAAATATTCATAATGAACTAAAAAATTGTTTTGATTTGACTGAGGAAGAACTAAAAAGTTTATATAGAATATTATATAAAGTAATTAATAAATTTAAAATAGAATAGAGGGAAATTATGTTTGATATAATTATAATAGGTGGTGGGATTGCTGGTATTACAGCTGGGATTTATGCTTCACGTGCTGGTAAAGAAGTTTTAATTTTAGAACAAGGAATGTATGGAGGACAAATAGCTTCATCTAGCAAAGTAGAAAATTTTCCAACAATTACTTCTATAACGGGTGCAGACTTTTCAATGAAATTATATGAACAGGTGAAGTACTTAAATATAAATTTAAAAAACATTAAAGTTTATGATATTTTAATTGAAGAAAATAAAAAAACAGTTTTAACTGAAAATGGAACATTTGAAGCAAAAAGTATTATTGTTGCAACAGGTTCTAGTAATAGAAAACTAAATCTTGAAAATGAACAAAGATTACTTGGGAAAGGTGTTTCATACTGTGCTACTTGTGATGGAGCATTCTTTAAAGGTAAAGATGTTGCTATTTTAGGTGGTGGTAACACAGCTTTAGAAGATGCTGTATTCTTATCTAACTACTGTAATAAAGTATATATAATACATAGAAATGATAAATTTACAGGAGAAAATAGTTTTATTGAAACATTAAAAACTAAAGAAAATGTAGAATTTATTTTTAATTTTGAAATAAAAAAAATCAATGGAAATGAAATTTTAGAAAGTTTACAAATTATAAATAATCAAACAAAAGAAATAAAAGAATTAAATGTAGAAGGATTATTTATAGCTATAGGACAAGTACCAAATAGTAGTTCATTTAAAAGCTTAATTGATATAAATCCAAATGGATATTTTATTGCGAATGAAGATTGTAAAACAAAAATACCAGGTGTTTTTGTATCTGGTGATTGTCGCACAAAAGAGATTAGACAACTAGTTACAGCAGCAAGCGATGGAGCAGTTGCTGGACTTGAAGCAGTTAAATATATTGGAAGTTTAAAATAAGAGACATTTTAAATATTGATTAAAATTTATAGAAAATATAAAAAAAATAAATTTGTTGAAAACTATGATATAATGTGATAATATATATCTAAATTATGGGGGAAAACAATGAAAAAAGAGGATATTATTAAAAATTTTAGACAAATAAAATTAGGTAAAAATACAAAAAAAGTAGAAAAAGAAATAAATGATGGACCAGAGATAATTTTTGAAAATTTAATTCAACAGATTGCAGTTGGTCAATGGTTAGGAGTATTACCTAGATATTATACAATTGGAAATTCTGCTTCAAAAACATATATTAAATTAGACGCTGACGAATTAATGAACAAAATAAAAATATCTGAAACAGAAATAAATGAAATAAATACAAAATTTAGTCAAATTTTAAAAAAGGTTGGGGTTTTAAACACAGAAAAATGTATATTAAGTAATTGTAACTCTTCAACACTTTCATTTAAATGTAACTTTAATAATAGTGAAAAAAATGCATATATAAATCTGAATTTTGGAGATGTTATGAACAATCCAACGGAATTTATTATTGATTTTGAGAATATAGAACGTACTTATATCTATGATCAAGATTCTATAAATGATTCGATTAATATTAAATTGAATAATTATACAATAACTAATCCTGAAAATGGTAGAATATTAAAACGTCAGTTAAGAAATTATGCAAGTAATTTTAACTTAAGTGATGGAATATATAATCTTCAAATAGATATAGAATCTCCAATTAATGATATTAATTTAACTGAAATTTATAAAATAAAAAATGAACCAGAATTAGAACAATTTTTATTAAATTTAGAATTACCTTGTGAAATCAATAATTTATATTTAAAAATATTAGAAATATCATTAGAATCAAGTAAAATTTATTCTAACATTTCACTTGTTGTTAATAAAAAAACAGGTGCAAGAAAAAGCAAAGTTATAGATTCATTAAAATTAAATAATGGTGAAATAACTGAAATTACAATTACAAAAAATGATACAACAGTATCATTAAATAAAGAGGAAAATTGGTCTTTTAATACACCTAATTTAGAAATCAATAAAATAAAAGAACAAATTAATTATAATTTATTTTCAATTTCTGAAGAAGAGATAAGTGAGATAAATCCAGCATTTCAAATTCAATTCGCAAAATTAGAAGTAGAAAAAGTAAAAAAATTATATATGCAAACAAAATAGACTCTAAAGTCTATTTTGTTTTGTAATAATTTATTTATATGATATTATATATAAAGAAAAGAGGACTTTAAATGAACAAAGAATACATTGTACAATCAGATACAAAATTATTAGAGTTTTTATTTAATAATATAGAAAATAAGTCAAAGAATAATATTAAATCATTACTTTTTAGAGGAAATATATTTATAAATAACAAGAATACAACACAATTTGATTATATATTAAAAAAAGGGGATATAATTACAATCAAAACAACAAAAACAAGTAGTAATCAATTAGATGCTTTAGAAATACTTTATGAAGATAAAGACCTAATTGCGATTAACAAAAAACCAAAATTACTTACAATAGCAACAGAAAAAGAAAATCAAAACACAGCATTTCGAAAAGTATCAGATTATTTAAAAATCAAAAATATAAATAATAGAATATTTATAGTACATAGACTAGATAATGATACATCGGGTGTATTATTATTTGCTAAAAATGAAAAAGTAAAACAAATTCTACAAAATAATTGGGATACTCTTGTCTTAAAAAGAAACTATATTGCAGTAGTAGAAGGTAATTTAAAAAAAGAAAAAGGTACTGTAAGATCATGGTTAAAAGAAAACAAAGGATTTATGGTATATTCGAGTAATAAATTTAATGATGGTGATGAAGCTATTACAAATTATCAATTAATAAAAAAAAATGATAAATTTAGTTTAGTTGATATTAATATTTTAACAGGTAGAAAAAATCAAATTAGAGTACATATGAAAGATATTGGTAATATAATTGTAGGAGACAAAAAATATGGATCAACTATTGATCCAATAAGAAGACTTTGTTTACATGCAAATATTTTAGAATTTAACCATCCGATAACTAATAAAATTATTAAAATAGAATCAAAAATACCAACTAATATGAAAAAATTGGTCTAAAATTAAAATAATTACATTTAATATAATATATTGGAGGTAATTTATGAAACTTACTTATGACATTAAAAATTTATATGTTGGAAATATAATGGAAGTATATAACATTGGTAAAAATGTTAATAATGATTTATTATTTGAAACAAAGTTTATAATAGAAGAAATTGATAGAAATCAAAAAAAATTTCACGAAGTATTTACTGATTCAAAAATAGAAATTCAAAATAATGAAACATGTTATCCTGATGGGAAATCAATTTTAATAAATTTAGAGAGTATAATTAATTATTTAAATCAAGATGATATATCTTTAGGATATATAAACAAATTTAGAATTTTAGAAATATATAATTTAATTAATTTTAAAATAGGCTTATCTAACTATAAAAATTTAGAAAAAATTAAACTTTTTATGAATAATTGATATTTATTAAATAATTTCAAGACTGTATTTAATAAATAGGATATAATTCAATTATATACAAATTTTTTTGGAAATGTAATTTTAAATAAAAATATTCTAAAAAAAAGAACTTTACAAAATTGTATGTTCTTTTTTTATTATTATCTAGTTCTAGAAGTTGTTCCATACGAAGTAACTGAATTATTTAATGTAAGTGTTGTATATAAACTACCACCAGTAAATGTACCACCAGTATATAAACCATTTTTTTTATCACCTGAATTTGTACCACCAAAATATAAACTATAACTAGAATTTTTAACTAAATCAGGTGAACTAATTATAATAGCTTGAAATACCTGTGAACTTTCAAAACTTATAATACTATTACCACTAGAATCTGTCAAATTAATTAAAGTTCCTGAACTTTTAATTTCATTTAAAGCTATAACAATTGAATTTTGACTTGAACTACTTGATGGAGTTTCAATCATTCCACTTGAACCAACTGCAAATACAGTTCCACCATTAAATAATAAACTACCATCAAAATCTAACGATGTATTTCCATTATCTGTTGGACCTTCAACAATAATTGTTCCTCCATTAATTGTCATATCACCATTCGCATCCAAACCGTCCCCTGTTGAATCAACATAAATATATCCACCATTTATAATTAGAGAACCTGTTGATGAACTAAATGATCCTTCTCCAGGACGTCCACTTGTAGCAGAACTATCAGCTCCACCTGCAGCATTAACTCCGTCATCACTAGCAACAATATATACTGCCCCATCATTAATAGAAATAGAAGTAGATTCAAGACCTTCATAACTTTTGTTTATGTTAATTATTCCATTATTTATAATTAATTCAGTATCTGCATGTATACCATCATCACCAGATGTTAAATTAATAGTACCTCCATTTATAATAACAGTATCATTTGTATGTATACTATCATCAGAGGAATTTATATTAATAGTACCTCCATTAATACTTACAATATTTACTGCTTTAATACTTTTTGCACTTGTAGAAACAGAACTACTACTATTCCAACTTCCCCAACTACTGCTAGTTGAAGAATTAAAACTTCCGCCACCTGTTTTGATAGTTATACTACCATCATTAATAGTAATATAATTTGCTGCTTCAATACCATCTTCAGATGAAGTAATATTGATTATACCACCATCTATTAAAATATATCCAGCTTCAGTATCTGTATCATTTGTAGATTTTAAACCTTCACCATTTGAATTTATAGTAATATTTCCATCTTTTATTACTAAACAATCTTTTCCCTTTATACCAATATTATTTGAATCTATATTAATTGTTCCACTAATAATTGTTAAAGTATCTTTACTTGTAATACCATTTTCATAATTACCATCAATATTTAAATTACCATTACCATTTATGGTTAAATCGTCTTGACTAAATATTGTTGAATTAGGTTCTTCATCAACTACATTTGTATAAGTAGAACCATCACTTAAGAAATTGTCTCCAACCAAAGTAATAACAGTTTTACTTGCTTGTTTTACTAAAATTGCAGAACTATCATCACAATTAATAGATACATTATCCAAAATTATTCGAACAACACCTTTAGTATTTGTTTCAACAATTATTTGACCATTGGCTAAAGTACCTTGTATTAAATAAGTACCTGGTGAATTTATTGTAATAGTAGAACTATTAATACTAACACCAACACCCTCATAAATTGATAGTGAATCAGACAATGTAATTGTTGTATCATAGTCTGTTTCACTATCATTTAAATCATCTTCATCATAATCACCACTAATTTCAGTAGTATCAGAATAATTATAGTCTATTATTGTATTATCTTTATCCTTTTTAGAAAAATACCAAAATCCACTTAAACCAACTAAAATAATTAAACCAATTCCAAGTATTTTCTTTTTCATTATAATTCAGCTCCTGTATGTTCTTCTAAATCTAAAATAACATTTAAATTTGCATTACGACAACGAATTTCATCTATAAAATCTTTTTCATTAATTTCATCTTTTAAACCAACAATATATGTTAATTCAAATAAACTACCCATATTAGTTGTTTTAACCTTTATTAAAGAGTTACTCATTGTATATTTATCAAATAAATCTTTAAATCCATCCTTATAATTCAAATTTTCTGGAATAGTAATTTTTAATGTTTTATTACTATCTTTTGAACCAAACTTCAATTTTTCTAAAAATAAAATTACAATTCCAATTAAAACTGTAAAAATAAAAGCATAAAAAATTTGACCCATACCAGTTGCTAAACCAACTGCCATTGCATGAAAAATGCTAAGTAATTCTCTTGAAGTACCTGGAAAACTACGAAATTTCATCAAACTAAAAGCACCAAAAATAGCAACTGAAGAACCTAAATTACCATTAACCATCATAATAATAGTTTGAACCAATAAAGGAAGAATAACCAAAGTAATAATGAAATTCTTTGAATATTTTCCGCCTTTCATATGAATTATAGCTACAGCCAATCCTAAAATTAATGAAGTAGCCATGCATAAAATTCCTGAACTAACAGCTAAATTTTCTGTACTATCTATAACACTACTAAACATTTAATATACCTCCTTAAACAATCCATCTTTATAAATGTTTCCATATTTAGAAAAACTAGTTGGAAAAATATTTAATTCATTTAATATATGAACAAAAAATAATGGCATTGCACCTAAACATTTTACTTCCATTAAATATGTGTCATCTTTAAAATATAAATTTCCATAATCACCATTTTCTAAATTTAAATTCTCAACTCTGCTTCTAATATTTGTGTCGAAAGTAACTCTAAATTCAGAATCATCTTTACCATAATAAGCAACTCTATCATAAGCTAAAAATAGAACTGGTTTGACATTGTAATTATTAATAAAAAAATCAATTTCTTTTGTAACTTGATTATTTTTTTTAGGAACAATTTTTTTATTTAAAAAATCATATGCTTCATCTAAAAAATAACTTTCTCGTCTTTTATAAACAATGCCTTTATATTTTTTCTTTAGTTCAATATAAACTTCTTTGTCTTTATAATCAAGATTATATGTTCTAAGTCTTAATTTTTCCTTAAATTGTGGTTTTTCTATTGAATTTCTGATTAATTCAAAACTATTTGTATCATAATATAAATTACTAATAGTCATTAATCCATATCTATCTTCAATTATATTATTACCTAATTTTTTAAGTAATAAATCATAGTTAAATTTAGTCAATAAATATTTTTTTTCAACTCTATTAAAAACTTTTGTAATCATAGGTCCTCCTTTCGAATTTATTAAAATTATATATAAATAATGTGAAAATATTATGTAAGATTTAAGAAAAAAATGTGTAAAAAGGTTTTAAATTTAAATAAATTTATTTTTTAAAATATATTTTTATGATATACTAATCATAAGTAGAAGAGAGTTGATAATGTGATACTTAGAAAACCAATTGCAATCTTAATTAAAAACTTTAAACTAATACATGGAATATTAGCTATTTTAATGTTTTATTTAATCTTAAAATCAAATGATGTTTTGTCATTTATAACAGAATATTTAACATCAAATACAACAACAATAAAACATGATGTGTTATTAAACTTATTTAATCCATATATGATAGTATCTGTTATATTAATAATTTTAGGAACAATTATAATATTTGGACTGCTTTTATTTAAGAAAAAACCAGTAATTGTTTATATTGTTAATATAGCAATATATATTTATGTAATAGCTATATATTCAGCATCATATTCCACAATAAAATCATTAGAAGTTGGATTACTTAGTGTTCAGAGTATAAAATTAATTCAAGACTTAGTTACAACATCATTAGTTCTTCAAGCAGTAAGTTTAGTAGTTACTGTAATTAGAACAACTGGTTTTGATATAAAAAAATTTAACTTTGTTAAAGATTTAGAAGAATTAGAAATTGAAGTTGAAGACAGTGAGGAATTCGAAGTAAATATAGATTTAGATACAGATAAGATTAGAAGAAATATAAGAAAAAAGTGGAGACATTTTAAATATGTTTATATAGAAAATAAATTTATTTTTCACATTCTATCTGCATTATTTATAGCATTGATTTGTACAGTTATTTTTTTGAATTTTGGAGTATATAATAAAATTTATAAACAAAACAATGCTTTTACAACAACAAATTTAATAATGTCTGCTACAAAAAGTTATGTAACATCATATGACTATTCAATTAATGAAATAGAAGAAGATAAAAAGATAGTTGTTGTTGAACTAAAAATTAGAACATTAGGAAGTAAAGAACAAGTATTAACAACTGGTAGAATCTCACTTCAAATTAATAATCATTTATTTTATCATCAAAAAAATTTATCATCAAAATTCAGTGATTTAGGATTTACATATAAAGGTGAAACATTATCAAACGAATTTTCTACATATTTATTACTTTTTGAAATACCAAATAGTTTTAGTGAAGATAAGATGATTCTTACATATAGTGATTTTAATAATAAAAAAATTAAAATTAAAATAACACCAACTAATTTAGATATAAATACAAATACCACATCGTTTTCATTAGGTGAAAATATAGAACTAAGTGATAGTATTTTAGAAGATTCTACATTAAAAATAGATTCATTTGAAATTGCAGATTATTTTAAATACGAATTCAACTATTGTTTAAATAATATTGAATGTTATCCATCTTATAAATATATTAAACCAGAATTAACATCTAATTTTGAAAAATCAATTTTAAAAATTAATGGAGTATTTAATTTAGACGAGAATTTAAAAATAAATTCACTAACAAATTTATATGAATTTATTAATATGTTTGCTAAAATAACTTATAAAATAAATGAACAAGAAAAAGTAATGACAATACCTTGGAATCAAATAAAAAAAGACAGTGATATTTATTATATTGAAGTATTAAAGGAAATTGAATCAGCAACTAATATTAATTTAACATTCCAAATAAGAAATAATATTTACAAAATTGTATTAAAATAATGTAAAATTAATAATAATATAATTAAATTTAATTGCATACAAAAAAAAATATGATATAATAAAAAAAGAAAGGGTGAATAGAATGAAAAGTAAAACAAGATTTATTATCTTATTATTTTTAATTCTAGTAATCCCAATCAATATTAAAGCAGCAGTATGTAGTAATAACGATAAAGTTAGATTAGCATCTCTTGCTAGTAATGTTGAATTTAGTTACAACTATGAAGAACAAAATGATGATGTAATATTTTCAATTACAATAAATAATATTCATGAAGATTTAATTATAAAAGATGTAAAACATAATAAAATATATAATTATCAAGGAAATGAAATAATTTTATATAATTTTGAAGATGGTCTAAGTTATGCTTTTGAATTTTATAGTGAATATAATTTTTGTGGCGGAATTAAAATTAATAATAAATATGTGAATTTGCCTTCATTTAATAAATATTATAATGATTCAGTTTGTATAGGTATTGAAAATTATAAATACTGTAAAAAATGGCAAAAGATCACATTAAATTATGAAGAATTTGTTTCGAATGTTGAACAGTATAATGCAAGTCTAATAAAAGAAGAAACATCAAATATACAAGTAAAAGGATTTTATGATTATATTATAGAATTTTATACAAGTTATTATTATATAGTTTTACCATTATTAATAATAAGTGGTATAGTAATTATTTACTATTATAATAAAAAAAATAGCCTATTTTAGGAGGTGAAGTTATGCTAAAAAAAATAGCAATATATACAATTACACTTTTATCAGTGTTATTTATTAATACTAATATTGTAAAAGCTGTAGTATCTGGTGATAATACAACTGGTAGTGGTCAAGAAGGAACTGGTTGTAGTACAAGTTTAGATGGTTTTAATGCTTGTCGTCTTTCAACAGATAAACATATGTTATATGTTGGTTTAACTAACAGTGCAACAAAAAGTAATGCAACAAAAGTTTTATTAACAAATGCTACTTCTGCAGAAATTTCTAAAGCTATAAATGATATTACTGCTAGTAAAGAAAGTATGTGTACATTTTTATCATCAACTTTTGGTATTAATTGTAAGGATTTAGAAAACAACTGTGATAGTTTTCAAGATACTATTTATTTTTCAATCACAGCTGGTTTTTATTATAAAAAACAGTTATATTCAGATTATACTGTAAAAGAATTAGCACAATTTTGTACAAGTGGAAGTTTTAATGGACAAGAGTTTGATTGTTCTTCATTACCAACTAGTTACATAAGTAATTATTTAAGAGTTGTTGAAAGTAATGCTGGTGTATACTCTGCAACAACAGGACCAACTAGTAGTTGGAGTACAATAGCTAGTATATATTCAGGATATGGCGTTGCTGCAATTAGATTGAGCGATTATGGAATTGGAAGTTGTACATCAACTCCTTCAACAGGTGGAACAAGTGGTTATAAAATTATTGTTTCATCAAATGCGGCAAAATGTACCAATACAGGAACTTCAAATTATGGGTCATTTACAGAAACAACTGTTGCAGTTTCTAGTGGTGCTGAAGATAATGTAACTGCTTATGGAAAACTTGTTGATGGAAATAGTCTTGGAAAATATTGTAAGTTATATTGTTTAGAAAGTGCAACCCAAATATTTCCAGGTAATGTGTCTGGTAGTGTAGGAGTTGGTAGATATTTGATATGGCCTGATTCTGCTGAAAATAAATTACAATTTAGTGGAATTAGAACTTGTAGAATATCTATTGATGGTAATCAATTATCAAATGATTATTCTTTATCGTTAAAAAGTTTAAATACTGCAGATGCTGAACTTAAAACTGCATCGAATGGACTTACACAAGCAGAAATATCTTTAACAAAAGCCATTACTTATGCTAAAAATGGTGGTGTGGATACAAGTTTATCAAAAAATGTATATTCTGATGCATATAATAAAGCAAAACAAGCTAATGATAATTGCAATACAGAAAAAAATAATGCATATACTAATTATAAAAATCTTGATGCAACAGCTGATTCTATTTGTGAAATTCACGGAAAAGGAACTACAAAATGTTTTGATGCAATTGTAGCTGCAAATGTTGCAAAGACTGCTTATGGAAAAATTACTTGTTCATCAAGTGAAGTAAATAGTACAAAAGATAAACTTGATTTATATGAAGCATACGAAACAGCAAAAAGTAATCGTGATAGTGCGAAAAGTAATAGAGATTCTAAACAAACAAGTCGTGATACAGCATACCAAAAATCAGAAGGTATACTTACTTCATTCAAAAGTTGTTTGACAAGAAATTATGGAGATGGATCTGGAATATATGATTTTAAAACTACAACATCAATTTCATATAATGACCCTGAATATGGTGGAACATTTGATTTAACAGGAAGTACAAATTATTCATGTAGTGGTTGTTCTGGACAAAGTGATATGAACACAAATCCATATTCAGTAAGTGAAAACACATTATCTTCATATATATCAAGTGTAGCTACTAGAATTATTAATGTTTATGCAAATGTTACTTATACATTAAGAAATGGTTATTATTATTATATTGATAAATTAACAAATAAATCTGTTCATTCAACACAATCTGGAAGAACATATATTAATTTAGGATTTAGCAATTTACCGATTTCATACAATGCAGATACATCTAAAACATATTCATTAATTGTTAATAATACTGCATTAGGACATAAAGGAGCATTTTCATCTTATTTAAAAGCTTATACATGTTCATATAAAGTCTCAAGTGATACAAGTTCTTGTGTTTGTCCAGGTGGTAGTTTGAATTCCGGAATGATCTTATGTGAAAATTTGTGGAGTGATACAACAGAACAAACATGTGCAGATGCAATATTACAATACTGTAATGATTCAAGTTCTAGTTCAATTGAAACAACTACATGTCCACCACCAACAACAAATTTCAAGTGTCCTGTTGGTAGTAATAATTCTGGTTTGGATTTGAGTGCTTGTTTATATAGTGGATATTCAAAAAATTACTGTATTTCAACTTTTTGTTACGATTCTACATTACCACCCAAAAGTTTAGGATATACGTGTCCATCAACATCGAAAAATCCCAATATGGACATTACAAATTGTGTTTTATCAAATGCTGAGTTAGGAGCTAGTGCAGCATATTCATATTGTGTTAAAAATATGTGTGATACTACAAAAAGTGGAATTAATATAATTTATCGAACTATATCATTAAAAAATCCATTTCCTGGTAAAAATATAAGTAAAGAAGAATCTGGATTTAATGTTGATGTAATTGGAAGAACACCAGGTTATAACTGGAATAGTATTGAACTTGTTAAAAAAGTTATACTAACAAATCGTGGAGTTTCAAATGATAGTGTATACACAAAGACACCTCTTTATATCTTTACTCTTACTTCTACAGAAATTAAAAAAATTAGAGAGTATAATGATAATCAATCAAATGGTTATGCTGACTTCACATTAGAATGTTCAAATAGCGATGGATCAAACTGTCTAAGTAATACATTCTTAAGAAATTACACATCAGGATTAACAGGTGGAACGTGTATGCCAAAATCACATACGAATTTCTACAAATGTGATGATTAGGAGGTGATAGAATGAAAGAATCATTCTGGGGAATATTTATAGTAATGCTGGGAGTTGTATCTGTATCTTTCATCTATTTCTTCCAAACAGCATCGTCATTAGATGAACAAAATTATACACTTTTAAAGGAAATAACTGAAGCATCAATGTATGACGCTATTGATTTAGCAGCATATAGAAGAGATGGAACAGTTAGAATAGATAGAGAAAAGTTTGTTGAAAACTTTATTAGAAGGTTTGCAGAAAGTGTTACTTTAGGTAATACTTATGTAATAAAAATTTATGATGTAAACGAAACACCACCTAAGGTAAGTTTATCCGTTTCATCAAAGTTAAATGCCAATGTGACAGATGAAGTAGTGGAGTTTGATATTGTTAATCGTTTAGATGCAATATTAGAAACACCATACTAAAGAAAGGAAGAAAATCATGAATAATTTTATCATTGCATTAAAAAGATTTTTTAAAAACAAAAACACAATAACAATTTTGGGAGTTATGGCTATTATCTTAATATTATTTTTAGGATATCGTTTTCAAATTAACAAAATGGTTAGCCCTGTAACTGGAATTCCAGTTGCTGCACAAGTAATTCAACCTAGAACAGAAATTACTGCTGATATGCTAGAATATATAGATGTAGCACCAATTGTATTACAAAGTAATGTAATTACAAATTCTGCCAATATTATTGGAAAATATTCAAATTATAATACAGTAATACCTGCAGGAAGTTTATTTTATACAGACGTTGTAGTAAAAGAAGAAGATTTACCAGATGCTGCTTTCGTTGAGTTAGCAGATGGTGAAGTTCCATACAACTTACCAGTAACAATGGATACAACTTATGGAAATTCTATTTGTCCAGGAAACTACATTGATATTTACTTAAAAGCAGTAAATGAAAATGGAGAATTAATGGTTGGAAAGTTAGTAGAAAATATTAAAGTTTTAGCAGTAAAAGACTCATCAGGAAGAAATGTTTTTGAAAATTCTGAAGAATCTAGAATACCATCAACATTAATATTTGGAATAACTGATGAAATTAATATTTTATTAAGAAAAGCTAGTTATATGTCAGAATACGGAGCAGTATTATTCCCAGTACCACATGGTTCTAATGTGTCAACTGATGGAGCAACATTTGTAAGTTCTCAAACATTAAAAGATTTTATAAATGCAAATACAGTACCAAATGATGAAATAAGTAGCGAAACTACAACAGGGTAACATATGAACGATAATATGTTTTCTCAAATAGATTTTGGAGCAATTGCTGCATATTTATCAGATGATGATATTACCGATATTTCATATAGTAATGGTGGACAAGTTTGGTTGAAAACTTTATCAAAAGGACTATTTCGTGTAGAAAATTCATCAATTAATAATGCATTTATGGAAAAGTTAGCTTTTCAATGCTCAAATGTAATGGGAAAAACATTTAATATGGCACAACCATTTCTTGATGCAGAAGGAGCGGAACTTCGTCTTAACTTTGTACATGATTCAATTGCTAGAAATGGTATTGCATGTGTAATTCGTAAGACACCATCCAAAATTAGACTTGAAAAAGATAAATTATTACAAGATAGATATGTTGCATTAGATATCCATGACTTTTTAATGCGTACAGTTGAAGGACATTGTAAGATCATTGTTTGTGGAGAAACAGGGTCAGGAAAAACAGAGTTTGTTAAATATTTAGCAGCCCATACTAAAGATAACGAAAAATTAATTACAATTGAAGATACTTTAGAATTACACCTTGATCGTATTTTTCCACATCGTGATATTGTTGCGATGAAAACAAATAATATAGCTTCTTATACAGATGTACTTGTAACTTGTATGAGACAAAATCCTAAATGGATTTTATTATCAGAAGTTCGTAGTGCTGAAGCTGTACTAGCTGTTAGAAATTCAATATCATCTGGACATTATATTTTATCTACAATTCATGCTGACAAAGCTTCATCAATACCAAATCGTATGTATAGCTTACTTGAAACAAATCAAGATATTGAACAATTTTTAAAATCAATATATAGATATATTCAAATCGGTGTATACATTAGAGCATATCAGGATAAAGAGACAAAAAGATTTGTTCGTGAAATAGCTGAAGTAGTTGAATTTTATGTAACTGAAGATAATGAAGCACAATATAATACAATTTATCTAAAAAGTACAAATGGAAAGATTATAAGAAATCAACCATCAAAATATTTGATAGATTATCTAGATCGTCAAGGAGTTATTTTAGATCCAAATATGATACAAAAAGAAGAAACATTAAGTCAACAAAAAGTAGACCAACCATTACAAGATAAACCTCCTGTAACTGGTCCTATATTTTCAAATACTACAGAAATATTTAATACTTCAGTAGTAAATAATCAAAATCAATCCGGAAATTTATTCGAATAAAGGAGGTATTTGTATGGAAATTTTAGTTTTTATCCTTATAGCTTTTATAGCAATATTTGTAATTGCATATAGAAACAATACAGGAGGCAATGTATACATATATATTTCAAAACAAGCAGGAAGTATATATGAGAAATATGCACCTTACTCATTCAAAGAAGTAAGAAATAAAGTTAAGGATTTAGGACAAGAATATAGTAAGAGACAATATATTTTTCAAATAAGTATATTTTCAGTAGGAGCTGCTGTAATATCATATTTGTATTTTTATAATCTTTTGATATCAATATTATATATTATTGTTGCAATTATAGTAATACCATTTCTTACATATCTAAGATGTAAAAGAATATATAGTGAATATATTTTTGAACAAATTCAGGTATATACAACTAATACAATAATGGAATTCGCAACAACTCAATCTTTTGTTAAATCATTAGAAGGAGTTTATGAATCTGGAGTATTAGAGGATCCTATAAAAGGTGATGTTAAAACAATGATTGATTTAGCGTATGAAAATGGTACAATTAATCAATCAATAGAATTTATGAATAATCGTTATGATTATTTCATTGTTCGTAATATGCATCAATTATTTTTGCAAATAACTAATGAAGGTTCTAAAAATTCAAGTGATGCTTTAGAAAATATGTCATTAGATATTGATATGTTAGTTGAAAATGTTTACCGAGATAGAATAGATAGAGCAGCGTTTCACAAAAAATTTGTTCAATTTGGTATTGTTTTATTTCTAATGGTAATGTTGGTACAATTTTTATTAGGAACAGAAACATACATAGAAATGTTGAATAATGGGTTAGTACAATTGCTACTTCATGCAATTATAATTATTAATACTACATTTTTATTGACAGGTGAAAAATATTATAATGAGAATGTGGGGGCTGAATAATGGAATTTATATTAATAGCAATTATACTCTTATTTATGCTTGAATATTCAAAAAGAATTGATACTAAAAGATTTATTGAAGAAACAGAACCATACTTTCGTTTCTTGATGGAAGATGATTATAAATTTTTATTAACTGTTAAATATAAAGAAGAAGTTGATGTAAATCTATTATTTGGTAGAAGAGTAAGAAATGGAATTATAACAATTATGGTTATAATATTTATATTCTTAATGTCTAATTTTTCATTTATAAATATTTTATTAGCAGTAATAATTGGATATGTAGTATTTAAAATGCCTTATACTCAATTACAAAATTATTATAAACAAAATCTAAATAAAATAAATCAAATGTTACCATATTATTTAAAAGGGTTAGAAATTTTAATTCAACATTATACAGTACCAGTTGCTCTTAGGAGATCAATTGATACTGCACCAGAAATATTTAAACCAGGATTAAAAAAATTAGTAGCAAAAATTGAAGAAGGAGATCAAACAGTAGAACCGTATATGGATTTTGCTAAAGAATATCCTGTTAGAGATTCAATGAGAATGATGAGATTATTATATCGTCTTGGATTAGGTTCACAAGAAAATAAACAAGAACAATTAATAATGTTTTCTAAAAATGTTTCAACACTTCAAAATAAATCAAGAGAACAAAAATACAAAGAACGTCTTGAAACAATGGAAAATAAAACAATGATGATGCTTACTGTTACAGGTGGAGGAATATTGTTATTATTACTATTCTCAATGATGTTAATGATGAATTTTTAGTTGAAAAAACAGATTACATAGTGATATAATTAAACAAGGGTGGTGAGAAAATGAAAGAAGCAGCTGGAGAAGCAAATATGACAGTAGTTACCATTATTTTAATAGGTATAATTGTTGCTGTAGCAACACCAATTATTTCAAGTATGATGAAAAGCACTGAAAAGAAAAGTTGTTGTATGAGTAATGGTGGAACTTGGGTAAATAATGCATGTCAAGGAGCAAGTACTACTTGTACAGACTAATAAATAATTAATTAGGTGGTGGATTATGAAACAAGGGATTGGAAGTGTATTCCTATATAATATAATTATTGTGTTTATTGTAATAACTTTCGGTTTCCTTGCCGCAACCTTAAGTTATATGAAAGCTTTTAAAGTTAATAGTAGAATTGCTTATTCATTAGAAAGACATGAAGGGTATAACTATTTATCTAATAATGAAATAAATGATTCTTTATCTACATTAGGATATAGAGTTAATACATCAAATGTACAAACTTGCAAGAATAGAAGTCATACAATAAATGGTAAAACAAAAACATATAGTGCCGTACCTTTTATAACTAACAATTATTTATATTGTATTTATGAATATGATAAAGTAAATGGATATTTTAGTTATGGTATAGTTACATATATATTTGTTGATATTCCTATTTTAGGTGGTACTTTTAAGGTTCCAGTATATTCCGAAAGTGAAAGAATTTATGAATTCAATAAAAATTAAGTTGGTGATAGAATGAAAGAAGCAATTGGAAATACCTTTATATTAAATTTAGTTATAACATTTGTTTTTATCTTTATCATGTTCTTTGCTGGATCAATTAGTTATACAAAAGCTTTTAAAGTAAAAAACAAAATAATTGAAATTTTAGAAAGAAATGAAACAATAGTAAATGGGGATTTAGGAACTAATCAAATTAATTCTCCAATTTTATTAAGTATAATAGAAACAGATATAAATGCCAATTTGAAGGAAATTGGATACCGAATTAGCAGTAAAACAACTTGTTCTACAAGAGGTGGTGCTGTGGTATCAAAATCAACTTCATCTAATTATAGATATTGTATAACTAGACATGTTACATCAAGAGGTGCTTACTATGGAGTTACTACATATATGTATTTTGAGATTCCAATTATTGGTATTAGTGTGGAATTTCCAATTTTTGGAGAAACTAAAATTATGGGAGTAATAGGATAATTAGGAGGATGAAAACAGCATGAATGTAATTATTTCAAATAAGAATCAATCAATGCTAGATGGTTTAGATATTGATATAATAAAAAGTCTAAATGGTGAATTTGAAGCAGATGAAATTATTTCTCAATTTCAAAATTTCTTTTTTCAAAGAATGATTTTAGATATCACTGCGATAAAAAATTATAAAGATATTAAAAACTTACAAAAATTAACAATATCATTAGATATGGATAAAATAATATTATTATTAGATGAATCAACTGAAAGTTCATCAGGCGATTATTTATCGAAATTAATATCAATGGGTATTTATAACTTTACTAAAAATATTGAAGGTATAACTTATTTATATAATAATCCAAATTCATATCGTGATGTTGCTCATATTCATCAACTTGATATGCAACAAGCAGAATCACAACGTGAAGCTGTTGTTGAAAGAATAGTTGAACAAAGAGTAGGTTGTTTAGTAATAGGAATTAAAAATATTACTAAACAGTCTGGAGCAACTACTTTAGCTTATATGATAAAAAAACAACTACAACAAAACTACTCAGTAGTAGCTGTTGAGGCAAATAAAAGTGACTTTAGATATTTTAATGATAAAGATCTATATTCAGTGACAAATTTAGAATTAGGAAGTTTTATAACAAAACATAATGATAAAGATGTAATAATTGTTGATATAAACGATAGTGCACAAGCAGAAGTGATTTGTCATGATATACTTTATTTAATTGAACCATCAATTATTAAATTAAATAAGTTAATGCTTGTAAATAATAAAATTTTTAAGACTTTAAAAGATAAAAAAATGATTTTAAATCAAAGTTTATTAAATTCAAAAGATGTATTAGATTTTGAATATGAAGCTGGTATAAAAGTTTTTTACAATATGCCACCATTAGATGACAGAGAAAAAAGTATTCATTCATTAAATACATTTTTAATAAGAGTAGGTTTTACTAAACAAAATAATGATGAACAAGAAGAGAAAAATAAAATTTTAGGTATATTTGGAAAGTAAAACTTGACAAATAATACTTTATAAAGTAATATATATTTAGTAAAGTATTCATAAACTTTATAAGTTTATATATTTTAAGGAGGGTTTATATGTTAGAAATATTAGCAAAATGTAGCATTGATATTGATCCAATGATACCTAGTTTTACAATTATGGTAATTAATTTATTTAAGGTTATAATTCCAATTATATTGATCATGTTTGGAATGATTGATATGGGAAAAGCAGTAATGAGTAATGATGAAAAAGTTATGAAAACTGCACAAACTACTTTAATTAAAAGAATAATTTATGCAGTAATAATTTTCTTTATTGTTGCAATTGTTCAATTAGTATTTGGGATGTTAGCTAATGCTGGAGCTTCAGATGGTGAAGATATGAAATCTTGTATTTCATGTTTCGTTAGTGATATTGATCACTGCAAAAATCAAAATTAATAAAAATAAATAAAATAATAAGAACATATTCCTTATTATTTTTTTTTATGCTATAATGTATATGTAAAAAATCAAACTGGAGTGATAATATGAAAAAAATAAGCTATATAATTACATTTTTAATATTAATGTTTGGATTATCGGTAAATGTAAGTGCAACTGCAGTTACATTTAATGGTGTTACAATAACACTTGATGGTAATTCTGCAAATGAATTTAATTTATATTGCCAATATTTTGATGGTACATATATTTTAATACAAAAAGATTTAAAAGATACTAATGCGTATATTGAAACTGGTAATGCATTATTAAATTCAAAATTATATTTTGAAGATAGCGAAAATTTAGTTACTGAAGAACAACTAATAAAAGCTGGATTTATTTCAAATACTACATATGTTGGTGATTGTCCATTATATGTATACGGTGAAGGTGAGATCACTCTTCAAAATATTAAGGGCTTTAGTAATTCAGTTACCTCAGGTAGTGGATATAATGTTGTATTATTGGATACAAGTACAAGTGAATGTGCTAATACTTGTTCTATAAAAGATCAACAAACAACGGTAGAAGCAAGTACATTTTCTTGTAATTATAAAGGTCAAGAAAGTGGAGAAATTATTAAAATAGATGCTGCAGGATCAAATCATACAATAACTTTGCCTGATGGTAGTATTCTTAATAATTATAATATGATTTATAGTGAGGAATGTCCAGATATTTATTATGTTAAATCTGCAAAAATAATAAAAACTTCTGTCTCTACAAATTCTTCAATTTCTAATAATTCTGTTTTAGGAAATTTATGTAATTCATATAATGATGAACAAATTGAACATTTTTGCTCAGGAATTTGTGAATATAGTGAAATGATTTGTCCAATTGATACTGATTTGAGCTGCAATATGTTTGGAGACGAAACTTTGTCAATGATTAAAACTGCATATAATTTAGTTAAACTAGCAGCACCAATTTTAGTAGTTATTTTGGGTATTATTGATTTTCTTGGAGTAATATTGACAGGTGAAGATAAATCTTTTAAAGAAGTACTAAATAAGAGTATTAAGAGATTAGTAGCAGCAATAATATTAATTTTTGTTCCAATATTAGTAGAATTTTTTTTGAATATTAGCGGGTTAAGTTCTCAATATGAATTTTTAAATTGTTTATTAAATTAGAAATGAGGTGATAGTAATGGATGTATTTGCAGAGGGATTTAGAACATTGTTAGCAATGATTGATAATGGTATTTATTCATTAATTAATGTGGTCTATAATTTATTAATGGAAATAGCAAAAACCACAATATTTAGCAATGACATGCTTTTAAACTTTTCAACAAGAATATATAGTTTTTTAGGAATATTTTTGATATTTAAAGTTTCATTTTCATTACTTACATACATTGTAAATCCAGATCAAATGGCTGATAAGGAAAATGGTGGTAAAAAGATGATTAAGAATATACTACTGGTATTAATTTTAATTATTATAACCCCTAAAATATTTTCGACATCTATGACTCTTCAACAAAATATACTTAATGAATCAGTTATAGAAAAAATTATATTTGGTGTATCAGAAGATTATAATGTAAGCACTGCTCAATCAACAGGTAAAATGATGGCATATAATACGTTTACAGTGTTTTATACACAGTCATATGATGATGGAAACGATTATATTGAACAAAATCGATACAGTATGCCAAGTCTAATAAGTAAAACGTTGTATTTAAAACAGGATGATGAATATATTATGAATTATATTCCAATAGTATCAACAATAGCAGGTGGATTTATTGCTTGGATATTATTTATGTTTTGTTTTGATATTGCAACACGTTCAGTTAAATTTGGATTTCTACAATTAATTGCTCCAATACCAATAATTTCATATATTGATCCAAAATCTGGTAAAAATGGAATTTTTGCTAAATGGATAAAAGCATGTTTAGGAACATATGCAAGTTTATTTGTGAGAATTGCAGTTATTGATTTTGCTATTTTGGTAATCACGGAGTTTGATGGTATGAGAACAAATGGTCAAGTAACAGATAATCCATTTGTAATGTTATTTATCATTATTGGAGCTCTAATATTTGCGAAACAATTACCTAAATTATTAGAAGATATTTTTGGGATTAATCTTGATTCTAAATTTACATTAAATCCTATTAAAAAAGTTCAAGATGAAGCATTAGGAGGTAAAGCTCTTATTTCTACAGCAAAAACAGCCACAGCGATGGGTTTAGTAGGAGCAGCGTCTGGTGCATCAAATTTTGCAGCAAAAATAAAAAATGGTGATGGGATTGGGGGTGCTTTATTAAGTGCTCAAGGAGGATTATTTGGTGGAGCTTCTAAAGCTCTAATGGGTGGAATTCACAATGAAAAATTTGGAAAAAATATTGCAAATTCTTATCAAAAAACAATGGCTAACAGAAATAATCGTGATGATTTAATTGATGCTGGTTCAACAATGTCAGATAGACTAATTGCTAGAGGTCAAACAATGTTTGGAATGCCGACTGAAGCGAAAAAACAAGATCGTGCAGTAGAGGGATATGATAAATTTATAAAAATACAAGATGAAATTGATAAAAAAGCTGGAGGTGAAGTTGATAAGGATGCAAGTACGAGAACTACATTTACTTATACAAATACCGCTGGTGCTAGTATAACAGGAACAGGTAATGTTGCTGTATTAAAATCTAATATTGAAGTTTTGAAAAATAACGGAGCTACCGCGGTAGAAATAGCGGATGCTCAAAGTGCATATAATGCTGCTTATTCAAATGCAAAACGTGATTATATTGATTCAGGTGCTAATGTGCAAATTAATAGTAACATGAATTCTTTAAATACAATTATTAACGATTATAGTGATATTAGTACATTTAGTACAATGGGAACAATTTCAAATAGTAATGATTTAAAACGTAATACAAATACAGTTAAAGATGATAAGGTTATTTTAGAAAAGAGTGATCGATATGAATCTGCTCATGCTACGCAAAAAGTAGTGGAAACTAAAAAATAAAAAGGGTGATATAAATGAATAATAGTTATTTAATTCCAGCAAATTCAAAAAAATCATTAATGATTTTTGGATTGTTTTTCACATTTGATTTAATATTATTTGGCAGTGGGGTAGGCTTAACTTTGTTATTAATGATGATACTACCTATAGCAGAAATTACATTTGCTATAATAGCAATTATCCCATCAGCAGTAACAGGTTTCCTAGTTTTTCCAATTCCAAATTATCATAATGTATTAACAGTTTTAATTTCAACTTGGAATTTTTTTACAACTAGACAAAAATTCATTTGGAAAGGTTGGTGTTTGACAAGTGACACAAAAGAAGACGAAAAGTAAATATACAGAAAGTTTTGTTCCTGTAAAAAGTATCACTAATGGAATGATAGTTCTTGATAATAATGAAAAAGTAACGGGAATAAAAATTATGCCAAGAAATATATTTATACTTGATTATGATACTCAAGATGGTATTATCAGAAATTTAAAAAATGTTTATAATATGATTGATTATGAATTTTGGATAATAGTTGCTGATAGACCAGTAGATATAAATGTTTATCTATCTCAACTACAATTATTATATAACTCAATTAATGATCAAGTAAAAAGAAAATTAATAATGGAAGATATTGATAAGGCTAATATTTTTATGAATAATAATATAGTTGATACTGAATACTTCTTACTATTTAAAGAAAAAAATGAAGAAGTTATTACAAAAAGAATTAGACAATTAATAAATACATTCGCAGGTGCTGGATTAAATACACAACAAGTAACGAATGATGACTTGAGAATAATATTAGATAATTTTTTAAATGGTGGACAAACAACTACATTTGGAACGGTGGTGGCATAATGGATATAAAGAGTCAAATAGCTCCTAAAGGACTAGAATTTAAATCGAGCAGCTTTGTAATAAGTGATAAATATGCAACAATATTAACTGTTGTTTCATTTCCAAAATATATAGGGCAAGGATATTTATCTTCATTAACAAGTATGTCTGGGATAAAAGTAGTTATAAAACATATCCCACTACCATTTACTGTAATCAGTAAAATGTTAAATAAGGAAATTGCTGATTTGAAAAGAAGATATCAAGAAGAAAATGATAGAACTCTTCAAGAACGTATTAGACAAGATTACGAATCTCTAGAACAATTTATTACACAATTAGCTGCAACACAATCAAAAATATATGATTTTCAAATGCATGTAATGATTACTGCAAATAGTGAAGAAGAATTAGCAAGCAAGAAACTTCAAGTAAGAAGTTATTTAGAAGCTATGGAACTTAGAGCTTTTCCTCTACGATTCGAACAAGAAAAAGTTCTAAAATCAATATTACCAATCTTTCCGAAACAAGATATTGAAGAAAGAATTGGAACACCGATACCTTCACCTACATTGGCAGCTATGTACCCATTTATCTTTGATAGTATTAAAGATCCAGGTTTAGCTACATTACTTGGAGTAGACTTCTCTGGTGGAGTAATTTTATTTAATCAATTCTTATATCAAATAAGAAAAGAACATAATAGAAATAATGCTAATTTAATTATTTTAGGTACATCTGGTAGTGGTAAATCAACAGCAGCAAAGTTACTTCTTAGAAGTCATTTTAGAAATAATTGTCAACTTGTAGTAATTGACCCTGAAGGTGAATTAGAAGAAATGACGAAAAGATATAAAGGAGACTTTATTGATTTAGGTAAAGGTGGAGAATACGGAATGGTAAATCCACTAGAAGTTATAATTGATGCTGATGAAGAAGAAATTGAAGGTGGATTAGGTTATACAATTTTAACAAGAACTCTTCAAAGTATTAAAGCCTTTATGAAATACTATGATCCTAAAATAGAAGAAGATGTTCTAAATATGTTTAGTGAAACAGTTCAAGAAACATACAGACGATTTGGGATAGATTTTAGTACAGATTTTTCAAAATTTAAATCAGCAGATTATCCGACATTTAAAGATGTGTATGCTACAATTAAAGGAAGATTAGCATCAATGACTGAGCCTACACATGAAAAAGATGTAATGGAAAGACTAGAACTTAAAATAAGACCGATTGTTAAAGAACTTAAATATTATTTTGATGGATATACTACAATCTCTCCAAAAAGTAATTTCATTGTATTTAATATTAGAGAATTAATGAATGCTGATACAAATATTCGAAATGCATTGTTTTTTAATATTTTAAAATTTGCATGGGGATTAACTTTAGATAAAAGAACCAATACAATTTTAACAGTAGATGAAGCTCATGTATTATTAAATGGTAATAATACTTTAGGAGCTGACTTTTTAGCTCAAATTCAAAGACGTTCTAGAAAATATAACACTGGAACAATAATAATTACCCAACAACCAAGTGACTTTAGTGATCAGGGAGTAATAACTCAAGGAAAAGCAATATTTGATAATTCATCTTATTATTTAGTAATGGGATTAAAAAAACAAGCAGTTGAGGACTTATCAAAATTAATAGATTTAAATGATAATGAAAAAGAAAGTATTAAAAGATATAATCAAGGAGATGCTTTATTTGTTTGTGGAAGTAGAAGAATGCAAATAAATATCATTGCTACTGAAAGTGAATTGGACTCATTTGGTTCTGGTGGTGGATTCTAGTAAATTATAAATAGTTTGGGGTGGTACTATGAATGATGAATTTGAAGATTTAGAGAATAATGAAAATATCCAAAATAATGTACCTCCTAGAAATAAATTTATTAATAACTTTAGAAATAACTCATCAGAAAGTAAAAATTTTAGTGATAAAATTAATAATTTAAAAAGTAAAAATATATTTAATTCGCAAAAACAAGGAATTAATTCTAATTATGATAAACAAACTAACGATAGTAATGCTATTGACAAAGTCAAAGAAAAAGCAGCTAGTGCAGCAATAACTGCTACTACTGGTGGTGCAGTAAATGGTAAAGTAGCTGAAAAAGTAGCAAAAATTGCACTTCAAAACAAAGAAAAAATGCTTAAAAATAAAATTATCATAGGTGTTATAGGTGGTTTGGGAGGATTTTTCTTTTTTTTGTTTTCAATTATGTTTGCAGGATATTTGATTTATGCTCCAATAAAAAAAGCACAAGATGCAATTAATTATGTAGGAGACAGTGTAAGTAATTTTATTGAAAGTTTAGGGAATTTTACAAGTAGTGATAATTGGTGTAGTGAAAAAAGTTGCGAAACATTATTTTATGAGAAAATAGTAAATTTAGATAAAAAATATAAGAAAAAGGATGTAGAACTAGATTTTACATACATCTTAGCAACATTATTTTATGATAAAAGTTATAAAGATATATTTGAAAACAATAGTAATGATGAAACAGATTATTTACAAGATCAAGAACAACTAGAAAATGGAAATATAGAATCTTCTACAGAGAATTCTATGTATCTTGAAGCAACTAGCGATTTAACCAAGTTAGCAGAAGCAATGGGTAAATCAGATTTGTTTTCTTATTCTTTTAGTTTAGTTAGATATGAGGAATTTGTTAAAAATAATTATATTCCATCACATTATTTTAAATACTATAGATCAACTGAAACCGAAGAAGAATCAATTAATAGAATTTATAATGAGATATTAGAAAATCTTGAACTTTATAAAGATATAATTGGTGAAACCTTATCATACCAAAATTCTTTTGGGTTTTGTGATTCTATAACTGTAACCGGAGTAGATGCAGGTGTATATTCTTTAGAAGATTATGTTGCTGGTGTAGTGACTAAAGAGAATAATTGGTATCAAGGAGCTAATATTGAAAATATGAAAGCACAAGCTATAGTTGCTAGAACTTATGCTATTAAAAAAACTGATTATTGTCAAAAAAGTATTGAGAATTCAACTAGTGCACAGGCTTTTACAGCTACTCCAAGCTCTCAAGCTATTTTAGCAGCAAATGATACTGCAGGTCAAATAATGACCAATTCAGCAGGAGATTTAATTTTGACAGAATATGATGCTCTTGCTGTTGAAAAAATAACCGCTGAAAGTTATATTTTAAAGCAAGCTGGGCTTGAAATACCAAAAACATTTATAGAAACTAACATTACAAAAACAATGTTAGAATATTATGAAAGGTATAATCATGGACGAGGATTAAGTCAATGGGGAAGTAGGTATTTACAAACTATTGGATATAATTTTGAACAAATCTTGAGTACTTTCTTTTCAAATTCCGTATTATCAAATTTAGGAAGTGGTACAACTACAAATATTCCAACTAAAATAAATGACCTAAAATATAGATACTATTTTACATTTGATATTACTTTATATAAAGGTAATACTCTATTTGGTCAATGTGTTTGGTATGCTAAACATAGAGCAATGGAATTAATTGATACTTCATCATTAGATTCTGGAGAAAAAAACATTTTAATAGAAAGTATTAAAAATACATCTGGAAATGGGCAGGATTGGTACAAAAATCCAAGTTCAACATATTTTAAAAAATCATCAAATCCTAACGATGCAAGGGCAGGTGCAATTGTTTCGTGGACAAGAGGAGAATATGGACATGTTGCAATTATTGAAAAAGTTACGGTAGATAGTAATGGTCAAAAAATAATTACAATAAGTGAAGGTTGGAGAACAAAAGTTAATGGTTCTTGGATAGTAACAAATGATTTATGGTCAGTTGCAAATGTTCGTTCAAAAGATTTAACGGTAGAACAATTAAAAAATTATTCAGGAACATTTAATGGTTATGTATATTTATACTGAAGGGGTGTCTAATGAAAAAAATAGTATATTTACTGGTATTTATGATATTATTAACAGGATGTTCTGTAAAATATGAATTAAGTATTAAAAACAATAATGTTAATGAAAAATTAACAATTACTGGAGTAACGGAAGATATTCCATTTCAGGCAGATTTAATTAACATTAGTAGTACATCATATAAAAAAAATTTTAAAAATGATACACTTATTTATACTACAAACTATAATTTGAATTCTTTTGATAGTGTTATTCCATCTAGATGTTTCGAAAATTATAATTTTACAAATACAGATAATATATTTATATTAAGAACAAGCGGAATTTTTAAATGTTTACCTTATCAATATAACGATTATGATTATTTTAATTATAATCAACTTGAATTGATTATAAAAACAAATCATGAAGTCTTAGAAACAAATGCAACTTCTGTTGAAGAAGGTATATACAAATGGATTATTAATGAAGAAAATTTAGAAGATGCAACTGTATATATAAAATTTTCAGATAAAATAATAAAAAAAACTAACTGGAAAGTTATTTCTATTGTTATAAGTGTTATAATTAGTGTAGTTTTAGTAGTATCAATTAATTTGCTAAAAAAACATAAAATTAACAATGAAATTTAGGGGGTAATATTATGAAACTAAAATTTAGAGCAGATAGCAAAGATTTTTTAACATTTATAATTTTTTCGATATTTCTATTTTATCTAGTATCAATAATTGTAATAAATGCAGTAGCTTTTGTTGGAAATAATACATTACCTGGATTTAATCCTATTCTTGTATTTACAAAAGAATATCTGCCACCTGTTATGGTAATTTATATTGCAATAATGATTGTTATAATATCAAGTGTATCATCATATTTTTTTGATAGAGAAAAAGGAATTGGTGTCTCAACAAAGTCAAAAAGAGAAAAGGGATATTCTAATTGGTCAAGTGAAAAAGATATGAAAAAAGAAAAAGACTTAGTTAAAATTGCTCCTTTTGATAAAACAAGTGAAGCAGCAGGAATTCCTATTATGAATAATGGAAAAGAAATTTGGGTTGATAATGGAGAATTTCATAGTATTATAATAGGTTCTACAGGGTCAGGAAAAACAGAAATGTTAGTTCAACCAATGGTAAAAGTACTTGCCAAAAAGGGTGAATCAATGATTATAACTGACCCTAAAGGTGAAATATATGAAAAAAATGCTATAGAATTAAAAGAAAAAGGATACAATATTGTATTACTTAATTTTCGTGAACCACAAAAAGGTAATTGTTGGAATCCATTAACATTACCATATTCATTATATAAAAGTGGAGATCCAGATAAATCAAATGAACTACTTGATGACTTAGCAAAAAATATCCTTTATGATGAATCATCAAAAGGACAAGATCCATTTTGGGAAAATACATCAGCTGACTATTTTTCAGGATTATCATTAGCTTTATTTGATGATGCAGAAGAGGATGAAATAAATTTAAATACAATTAATGTAATGACAACTGTAGGTGAAGAAAAATTAGGTGCAACTAATTATATGAAAGAATACTTTAGTGATAAATCACAAATTTCTCCAGCTTATATTAATGTTGCAAGTACCTTAATGGCACCTGCTGATACAAAAGGTTCTATATTATCTGTTTTTAAACAAAAAATAAAATTGTTCTCATCTCGTGAAAATTTATCAGAAATGCTTTCTCATAGTGATTTTAATATGGAAGATATAGGACGAAATAAAACAGCGGTTTTTATTGTTATTCAAGATGAAAAGAAAACATATCATTCTTTAGTAACAATTTTCTTAAAACAATGTTATGAAACATTGATTAGAGTTGCTCAAGAAAATGGTGGAAAACTATCATATAAAACAAATTTTATTTTAGATGAATTTGCTAATATGCCACCACTTAAGGATGTAACGACTATGGTTACAGCAGCACGTTCTAGAAAAATAAGATTTAATTTTATTATTCAAAACTTTGCTCAATTAAATCAAGTTTATGGAAAAGAAAATGCTGAGACTATAAAAGGAAATTGTGGAAATATCATTTACTTGATAAGTAGTGAATTAGCAGCTCTAGAAGAAATAAGTAAAATGTGTGGAGAAGTTAAATCAAAAAAAGATGATAAAACTGCCTCAACACCTCTAATTACAGTAAGTGATTTGCAAAGAATGAAATTTGGGTCAATGATTTTACTTAGAACTAGATGTATGCCATTTAAAACTGAGTTGATGCCAAACTATAAAATGGTTAAGGATAATTTATGGGGTAATGACTATCCTTTAGCTGATTATCCACAACGTGAGAAAATGCCGGTTCCGATTTTTGATATTAAAAAAGTTGTTGATGAAAAAAGACAAAATAAAATAAATGAAATGTTAAGTAATAGTGGAATATCACAAAGTGGACCTAGTTTTCCTGTAATGTCATCGAATATACCAAATTTTGGAAGTAATAATCCATTTACTCCTGATAAGATGTTTGAAAATAAAAGTACTAATTCAAATAAAATGAATGATATCAATGTTGATGAATTAGTAAAAAGAATTGATGCTAAAATTGCAGAATTAGAAGAAGAAGAACTTCGTGAAAAAGAAGCTAAAGAAAAACAACAAAAAGAAGTAAGGGAAAATAACAAAAAAGTTCAAATTGAAGAATGTATAAAAGAAAAATTAGTTAATAAAGAAAAGCCAAATATCGAAATAAAAAAAGAAAACAAAAAAATTACTGATGATCAATTTTTCGATGATTTCTTTTCAGATGATTAATTTAACCTTTATATAAAATTGTTATAAACATATAATATACTAGGGTGATTTATATGTTGTCAAATATATCAATTGTAGAATTTAAAAAACTAATTACATCAAGCAATCTAAATATAATTGATATTCGAAATAGTAGATGTTATAATAATAATCATATTTTAAATGCAATAAATATTCCAAATGAATTATTAATTTTAAATCCTAGTAAGTATCTAAATAAAAATTCCAAATATTTTATATATTGTAGAAAAGGTATGACAAGTCAAAATACTTGTAGAATTTTATTAAAACAGGGATATAAAGTTGTGAATATAATTGGTGGATATGAAGAATGGATTTTACAAAACTGATATAGTACATACTATATCAGTTTTTTAGAATTTAACTTATTTTTACTTTTAAAATATTCATAATTGTATTATAATAGAATATAGGATGGAGAAAGTATGGAACAATTAATTCAACCTTTTATAGAATTTATAAAAACATTAGTTGAGAATAGTAATATTTTTATAAGTGTATCATTAGGAGTTTTTATAATTATACTAGAATCAATTATTCCTATCCTTCCTCTAGCAGTATTTATAGCAATAAATATGTTAGTACTTGGAAATACATTAGGATTTGTAGTTTCATGGATAGCTACTATAATTGGATCAAGTTTAAGCTTTATAATTTTTAGAAAATTTAAAAATTTTATTTATAATAAAATGAATAATAATATAAAATTTAAAAAATTTGATAAATTTATGATAAAAATTGGGAATATCCAATTTAGTAAACTTGTCTTAATTTTAGCAATCCCCTTCACACCAGCTTTTTCAATTAATATCGCAGCTGGATTATCTGAAATGTCTTACCGTAAATACTTATTTGCTTTAATAATATCAAAAATATTTTTAGTTTACTTTTGGGGTTTTGTAGGAACAACATTCGTAGAAAGTATTACTGATATAAATATAATAATGGAATTATTTATCCTAATTTTGATAGCATATTTAATTTCTAAATTTGTAGTTAAAAAATTCAATATTAAGTAGGAGGTTGTATGGAGTATATAATTATAACTTTGTTAATAATAATTTTAATTATATTAGTAATATCATTATTTAAAAATAATAATGAATCCAATATTACAGAACGTCTTGGTAAATTAGAATTAAATATGGTCAAAGAAATTGTAGATTTTAAAGGTAGTTTAATAAAAGAACTAAATGAAGATTTTATAAATATTAATGAAAAATTAGAATTTAGATTAAGAATAATAAATGATGCTTTAAATGAAAGATTAGATAAAAATTTTGAAAAAACAAATAAAACATTTACATCAGTATTAGAAAGATTATCAAAAATAGATGAAGCACAAAAAAAAATTGATAGTTTATCAAGTGATATAGTGTCATTACAAAGTATTTTAACAGATAAAAAAACAAGAGGAATATTTGGAGAAATTAATCTTAAAAATATCCTAAATAATATATTTGGTGAAAATAATAATACAATATATAAAATGCAATTTCCACTAGTTAATGGAACAATTGTTGATTGTATGTTATTCACACCAGAACCATTAGGAATGATAGCAATTGATTCTAAATTTCCACTTGAAAACTATAGACAAATGGTTGATAAGAATAATTCTAGTGAAATTAGGATTCAAGCAGAAAAGTTATTTAAAATTGATATGAAAAAACATATAGATGCAATAGCTACAAAATATATTATACCAAGTGTAACAGCAGATCAAGCTATTATGTTTTTACCAGCTGAGGCTATTTTTGCTGAACTAAATGCTTATCATACAGATGTTTTAGAATATGCATATCGTAAGAAGGTATGGATAACATCTCCAACGACTTTAATTAGTTCTCTAACTACTATTCAACTATTAATTAAAAATATGGAAAGAGATAAATATGCTTCAATTATCCATAAAGAATTAAGACTTTTAGATGAAGAATTTAGAAGATATAAAGATAGATGGGATAAATTATCTAGAAGTATTGAGACAGTTAGTAAAGATGTAAAAGAAATACATACAACTACAGAAAAAATAACAAATCATTTTCAATCTATTAATCAAGTTGATATAAAAATAATTCCAAATGAGGGAAGTGAAGTATAAAAATGGAAAATAATGTAACAATAGAAGACTTTTATGCTTATATAATAGCACATCCTGAAGTCACAAACGATTTAACTAAATTAACTTTAATAAAAAAATATATAGAAAATAATTCAAAAAATTTAAATAGTGAATTTGCCTCAGGAATTGAAAAAGGAAAACAAAAAATAAAATCAACTAATAATAAAATTTCTTTTGAAGACTATAAAGATATAAGTAAACAAGCTGGTTTTTCAAATATTTTGATGCTTGGGATACTAACATTCGTATCAGAGATAATGTTTATAATTATAAGTTATTTATTATTTAAATAAATTTGTAATTATAAATAATTATCTTTTTTTCTAGACAAAAACCTTAAATTGTATTATAATATAAACCAATTTCACAGGAGGTGTATTAATGAAGAAATATAATTTACCTGTTGTAATTCTAAAGGGAATTATACTACTTCCAAATAATGACATTCGTCTAGAATTTGATAATAACCAAAATAAAAGTAATATTGAACTTTCAATTTTATTTCATGATAACAATATACTATTGATAAATCAAATAAATACTATTGAAGAAAATATGAATAAAAAGCAATTGCCAAATATTGGTGTAATTGCAAAAATCAGCCATAAACTAGAATTACCTAATGGTAATATAAGAGTTATATTAACAGCTTTAAAACGAGCTAAAATAGTTGAGTATTTGAATCAAACAAATTCAAATCAAATTGAAGAAGCAATAATAACTGAAATGCCAAATCAAATAATTGAAGAAAAAAGAAATCAAATACTAATTAAAAAATTAAAAAAAGAACTAGAAGAATATATAAATGAAGTTCCATATATTAGTAATAGTCTATTAAATTCATTGGAAAAAATTAATAATTTATCGGATATGACTGATTTAGTAGTTCCATATTTAGAACTAACGAAAGAAAGAAACTTAGACTATCTTTTGGAAATTAATATTGAAGACAGAATCAAAATGATTTTACATGATATTTTTACTGAAAAAGAAAGATATTTAATTGAAAAAGAAATAGATTTAAAAGTAAAAGAAGAATTAGATGAAAATCAAAAAAAATTTTTACTTAGAGAAAAAATAAAAGTAATAAAAGAAGAACTTGGAGAATCATCAATAAAAGATGATGATATAAATTTAATTAAAGAATCAATAAAAAATTTAAAGGCTGAAAATAAAATAAAAGATAAGTTGACAGCTGAACTATATAGATATGAAACTATTTCACAATTATCACCTGAGCTAAGCATAATAAGAAATTATATTGATTGGATGATTAGTCTTCCTTGGAATAATTACACGATTGATAATGACGATTTAATAAACGTAAGAGAAAGATTAGATTCATCACATAATGGATTAGATAAAGTAAAAACTAGAATAATTGAATATCTTGCAGTAAAACAAATGACAAATAGTTTGAGAGGTCCAATTATATGTTTAGTAGGACCACCTGGTGTTGGAAAAACTTCACTTGCTTATAGTATTGCAAACGCAATGAATAGAAAATTTGTTAAAATGGCAGTTGGTGGAGTTAATGACGAAGCAGAAATAATTGGTCATAGAAGAACATATCTTGGTGCAAATCCAGGTAGAGTAATAGCTTCATTAAAAAAATCAAAAAGCAGTAATCCAGTATTTTTAATTGATGAAATAGATAAAATGTCAAAAAATTATAAAGGGGATCCAGCTAGTGTCCTATTAGAAATATTAGATCCAGAACAGAATAAATACTTCAGTGATAATTATATTGAAGAAGAATATGATTTATCAAAAATTATGTTTATAGCAACTGCTAATTATATTGAAGATATTCCAGAAGCACTAAAAGATAGATTAGAAATTGTAGAACTATCAGGATATACTGAATATGAAAAAATAGATATAGCAAAAAAATATTTATTGCCAAAAATTTGTAAAGAACATGGTGTTAATATAAAAGGAATTGAAATCAAAGATGAAATAATATTGAAAATTATAAAAGAATACACTAAAGAAGCAGGAGTTAGAGAATTATATAGAATACTTTCAACTATAATTAGAAAAATTGTAACATCCATTGCAACAAGAAGAATATATATAAATAAATACATCGTTGATAAAAAAAGTATAATAGAATATTTAGGAAAAGAAAAATATATTAATGAAAGAAAACTTTCAAATGAAATTGGAGTAGTTAATGGATTAGCATATACAAGTTGTGGTGGTGATGTTCTTCCAATAGAAGTAACTTCATTTAAGGGAAAAGGTGATTTAATTCTAACTGGTTCATTAGGTGAAGTTATGAAAGAAAGTGCTCTAATTGCCTTAAATTATTTAAAATCAAATTATAAATATTATAAAATTAATTATGAAGAAATGATTAATTTTGATATTCATATTCATTTACCTGAAGGAGCTATACCAAAAGAAGGAACAAGTGCTGGTATTGCACTCACAACTGCCTTAATTAGTTTATTTACTAGCAAAAAAATAAATAATAAACTTGCATTAACAGGAGAAATATCATTACATGGTAAAGTCATTGAAATAGGTGGATTAAAAGAAAAAAGTATTGGTGCTTACAGAAATGGTATAAAAAAAATAATTATTCCATTTGGTAATTTAAAAGATTTAGAAGAAATTCCAGATGAAATAAAAGAAGATATTGAATATATCCCAGTAAAAGATTATAAAGAAGTTTTTAAAATATTGCAAAAAATTGACTAAATTAATATTCAAAAAAATGAAAATAATTACTAATAATACTAGAAATTTTAAGACCATAATCAAAAGTAAGAGAATATATAAAAAAATAGAATATAATCTATTTTTTTTTCATAAAATTTAATGAAATTGAAAGGAGCAAATATTATGAAGAAAATAATCCCTTTTAGAAAAGAAATTATTTTTAAAACTAATGTTTCGGAAATAACAAGTATTTCACTTGAACATACATTACAACTTGAAGAAGATAATTTTATTAGCGGTAAATTTATTGTTAGCGGGAGCTATAAAATGACCCCTACTAGTGTTGATACAGAAACATTTACCTATGATATTCCATGTGATATAAGATTAGATGAAAAGTATATTTTAAAAAATATTACAATTGATATAGATGATTTTTATTATGAAATAATAAATGATACAATTTTATCAGTTAATATAGAAGTTAAAATAGATAAAATAGAAGAAAAAATAATAAAGGAAAAAATTACAGAAAAAGAAGAATTAGAGATTCAACCTTCAGTAATTGAAAAGAAAAAAGAAGAAAGACATGAAAAAATTAGATGTATAGAAGAAGAATCTAATGAAAAAATAATAGCATCACTATTTGACAATATAGATGAGAGTAATGAAACATATCAAAGTTACACAGTATATATAGTAAGAGAAGGAGATACAATAGAATCCATAATTCAAAAATATAATATAACAATAGAAGAAATTGGTGAATATAACGATATAAAAGAGTTTAAATTAAATGATAAACTAATAATTCCAACAATTAAATTAGATGCGTGAAGTAAGTGAAATCTTAAAAAAATATAATCTTAAAACAACAAATTATAAAAAAATAGGAAAAACATATCTAATTGAAACAAATAATGGTAAATATATTATAAAAGAAAAATTAAGGAATACAAATTCAGATATAATTAGATATTTAGAATCAAGAAATTTTAATTATGTTCCAAAACCAATAACAGATGAATTTGATGATTATGAAATAATACCTTATATTGATCAAATAGAAACTCCAGAAGAACAAAAAGTAATTGATATGATAAATTTGGTCGCACTTTTACACAGTAAAACTACTCATTATAAAGAAGTAGCAACATCTGACTATAAAAAAATATATGAAGATATTAAAAATAATATTGAATACTTAAATCATTACTATGATGATGTTATTACAATTATAGAATCAAAGGTTTATATGAGTCCATCAGAATATCTTTTAGCTAGAAATATTAGTAAAATATTTGCTGGTTTGTTTTACATGGAAAATGAATTAGATGATTGGTTAGATATTATTATAGAAAAAAGAAAACAACGTCATGTTGTAATCCATAATAATCTAGAAATTGACCATTTTCTAAAAAATAAGAATGAATATTTAATAAGTTGGGATAAATCTAAAATAGATATCCCAATCTTTGATTTATATAAACTATATAAAAAACATGGAATTGATTATGATTTTGAAAATATATTAAAATCATATGAAAGAATTTATCCACTTTTAACTGAAGAAAGAAAGCTTCTATTTATATTAATTGGAATACCTGATAAAATTGAATTTAATACTAGCTATAATGAATTTGAAAAATGTAGAGAAATAACAAAGAAAATTGACATAATATACAAGACTGAACAATTAATATTACCATATAATTCTGAAAATAAAGAAAAAAATACAAAAAGCTAAAAAACATAGTAAAAATAAATTAAATCTTGTTATAAATATAAAAGTTATAATTAATTGATAAAAAAGTAAAATAGAAAATGCTAAAATTAGTAAATACCATTTTCCAAATCCACAACCTCTATTACATCCATTTGGCATAAAACCACCTTCTTAATCATAATATGAAAATCACTCAAAAATATAAGTGCTTAAGTCTAATAATAATACAAATTATAAAAATAAATAAAATCATCTTTAAAAATATATTAAAACAATGTATAATATATAAAAGAATAGGAGTGGTTAGTATGCTAGGAAAATTTATTGGAATAGACGAAAATTTTGTATTAGTAAAAATAACTATAGATTTAGAAAAAGTAGAAAATTTAATCAACTTTTACGCAATAATTGATGATGGTAAACGTAAAATAGTAGGTGAAATATCTAATATTAAAGAAGGTATTGCCTACATTAATTTATTAGGTGAAATAATAAATAATAAATTTGTATTTGGTGTTATTTTAAAACCATCATACTCATCTAAAGTTAGCTTAATATCGCCATCAAAAATACCTACAATTATAAGTGTTGATGATTATAGTGAAGAAAAAGACTTATATTTAGGACAAAGTTCAGTTTATGAAAATGTGAAAATAGGAATAAACATTGATAACTTTTTTAGTGGACACTTTGCTATATTTGGATCAACAGGAAGTGGTAAATCATGCAGTATATCAAGAATATTTCAAAATTTGTTTTCTAAAAGTGATCCTATTGCATATAAAGCAAATATTTTCATATTTGATGCTTACGGTGAATATCATCAAGCATTTAGTAAATTACATGAAAAAGTATCTGAAATTAACTTTAAATCATATTCAACAAATTTAGAAGTAAATGATTCAGAAATACTAAAAATTCCATTATGGCTACTTGGAGTAGATGATATTGCATTACTTTTAGGGGCAGAAAAACATTCTCAAATTCCAATAATTGAAAGAGCTTTAAAATTAATAACAGTATTTGCTAGAAATGATGATTCTGTAATTTCAAGTAAAAATGATATTATTGCGAGAGCTATCTTAGATATACTATCAAGCGGTAGACCAGCTCCTCAAATTAGAGATCAAATATTTTCAGTTTTATCTTACTATAATACTTCAGAACTAAATCTAGACACGCCAATTTTTCAGCCAGGTTATACTAGACCATTAAAACAATGCTTACTAATTGATGGAACAGGAAAAATTAGAGATATGGAGTTAATTATGAACTTCTTAGAAAATTTCTTAACTGAAAATCAAGAATTAGCATTACCAGATGGTTCATTTAAATATGACTTAAAAGACTTAAAAGATGCGTTTGATTTTGCTTTAATAGCGGAAGGAATTTTAAATAGTGGAAAAGTATATGATGAGGTAAATATTCTTAAAGTTAGATTACATTCTTTAGTAAATAGTGAATATAGTACATACTTTAACTATCCAAAGTATATATCTAGAAATGAATATATCAAACAGTTATTAACAGCAAGTAATGGTAAAAAAGCACAAATAATTAACTTTAATATAAATTATATAGATGATCGTCTAGCTAAAATAATTACAAAAATATATTCAAAGTTATTGTTTGAATACTCAAAATCTATGGAAAAAAGAGCATCTTTACCTTTTCATATAGTGTTAGAAGAAGCTCATAGATATGTTCAAAATGACAACGATAAATTCTTACTTGGATATAATATATTTGAAAGAATAACTAAGGAAGGAAGAAAATATGGAGTACTTTTAGGATCAATATCACAACGTCCATCTGAACTTTCAGAAACATCGTTGTCACAATGTTCAAACTTTCTTATATTTAAAATGTTACATCCTACTGATGTTGATTACATCAGAGAAATGGTGCCAAATATTACTTCAAATATAGTTAAAAGACTAAGAATACTTCAACCTGGAAACTGTATTGCATTTGGATCAGCATTTAAAATACCAGTATTAGTAAAATTTGATTTACCAAATCCACAGCCATCTAGTGAAAGTTGTGAAATTTCTAAAGCATGGTTCGTAGAAAAAAAATAAATGTTTAAATATCAAAACAGTTAAAACACTGTTTTTTTGTGATATAATAAAAAAATGAGGTGATTTCGTGGCAAATATTGTTAAAGTAGAAGATATAATGAAAATAGTTGGTATAAATAATTATATAAAATCGCTATCATTAGATAAACAAAAACTAGAGTTTACAGGACATGAATTAATAAATAATGAAATTATGTTAAAATTTAAATATAAATTAAATAGTTGTGAAATATATTTAGATAAAAATGAAACAATTAAACAATTAAACTGTGATTGTAGTAGTTTTAATTGTAAATACTTTTGTGAACATGCGGCTTTAGTGGTAGCTAACATTATGGAAAATAGTGAAATATTAAATGAAATTACAAGAATTAAAAATTCTATTCATGATGATGATATTATTCAAAAACTATTTGATTCAAATACTAAAAACAATTTAGAAAAGTTAAATCTAGAAGTAATTTTAAAAAAAGAATTAGATGAAAAAGAATATGAATTGATATTAAAAATAGGAACAAATAAACTATATTTACTAAAAAAAAATCTTGATCAATTTATCGAAAGTTATCAAAGTAAAACTAATCAGATATATTTTGGTGTAAACTTTGTTTATGATCCTATAATACAAACATTTTCAAAAATAGATGAACAAATAATTGATTTTTTAATAACAATACATGAAAGTAAACCAACTTATTTAAACTATCATTATTACTATCAACCTACATTAAAATATACATTAAAAGGTAAATCTTTAAAAAACTTTCTTGAGTTACTTGAAAATAAACCCTTTAAAATTGAAAATAATGGATTAATTAAAAAGTATAAAAAAGTAAATAGACAATTGCCATTTCAAATGGAAATAAAAGAAAATGAAGTTGGAATTAAACTGGAATTATACTCCACTAAATATGAACCTTTAACTAGTGATTATGAGTATATTGAATTTGACAATGAAATATACAATTTAGAACCAAAATTAGGTAAAATATTAAAACTAATGAAAGAAAATTTTAAAAAAGAATTATTAATAAAAGAAAAAGACTATGAAAATTTTTCAAAACAAATTTATAATAATATAAAGGAATTTGACAATGTTTTAATTGATTCAAAAATAAAAGAAAAATTTTTAATAGAAGACTATAAAATTAAATTATACTTCGAATATAATAAAAATATAATTCAAGCTAAAGCAAATATAAGTATAAAAAATAATGAAATAAATATGATGTCAAACGTAAATAAAATAGATGAAGTTTACTTTATAAGAAATTTAATAAAGGAACAAGAATGTATTAATACTCTAGAAAAATATAATTTTAAATTTAATGAACAAGACAAAAATTTTATTCTTGAAGATGAAAATAATATAATAGAATTTATAGAAAATGGATTAAATGAAATAAAAGATATTTATGAAGTTTATACATCAAAAGAATTAGTTGATGTTAAAATAATTAAAAATGTAAGCATTAAAAGTGAATTTTCGATGGGAAAAGACAATATATTAAAATTTGACTTTAAAATTGAGAATATGGATGCTAAAGAATTAGATGAAATATTGGAATCAATAAAATTAAAAAAGAAATACTACAAATTAAAATCTGGTGATTATATAAATGTTGAAAATAAAGAAATAACAAAACTAGGAAACATTCTAGATAATTTAAATGTGAGTAGTAAAAGTAAAAAACTTGGAACTGCTGTTATATCAAATTATAAAAGTTTTTATATCAGTTCACTTGATGAAAATCAATTTATAAATGTAGATCAATCAATTAAAGATTTAATTAATAACTTTAATAAATACAAAAATATTAATATAAATATATCAAAAAATGATAAAAAAATATTAAGAGATTATCAAGAAATTGGTGTAAAATGGATGATGACAATATCAAAATGTGGATTTGGAGGAATACTTGCCGATGAAATGGGACTTGGAAAATCAATCCAAACAATTAACTATATTAAGTTAAAATTAAAAGAAAAAAAAGGTCAATTTTTAATAGTTGCTCCTACATCCCTTATTTATAACTGGGAAAATGAATTTAACAAATTTGGTGATAAAATATCATATGTTGTAATAAATAATGATAAAGAAACAAGAATTGAAATGTTAAAAAAAATAAATAAATATGATGTAATTATTACAACATATGGATTATTAAGAAGAGATATAGAAGAATATCAAAAATTAAATTTTGATACATTTATAATAGATGAAGCACAAAATATAAAAAATAGTAATGCTATTACAACTAAATGTATAAAACAAATTAGTGCTACAACAAAATTTGCATTAACAGGTACACCAATAGAAAACTCAGTATTAGAACTATGGAGTATTTTTGATTTTATAATGCCTGGATTCTTCTTTGAAATAGCAAAATTCAGATCATATTATCAAAATAATGTTCAAAATGAAAATGTAATGAAAGAATTAAACAATTTAGTAACCCCATTTATATTAAGAAGAAAAAAAATAGATGTATTAAAAGATTTACCTTCAAAAATAGAAAATAATATAACTATAGAATTAAATGAAAAACAAAAGAAAATATATTTCGCTGAATTAGAAAAAGTTAAAGAAGAAATTGACAAAAGTATTAAGCAAAATGGATTTAAAAAAAGTCAATTTTTAATTTTGTCATTATTAACTAAACTAAGACAAATTTGTATAAATCCTAAACTTTATATTGAAAATTATAAAGGGGAAAGTAGTAAATATGATGAAGTAATTGAAATATTGAAAACATCAATTCAAAATAAACATAAAGTCTTACTATTTTCTCAATTTACTTCAGCACTCAAACTTTTAGAACCATTACTAAAAGAAAATAATATATCATACTATTATTTAGATGGAAGTACTAAAAGTATAGAAAGAATGAATTTAGTTAATAAATTTAATGAAGATGAAACAAATTTATTTTTAATATCATTAAAATCAGGTGGAACTGGACTGAATCTAACTGGAGCAGATGTTGTAATTCATTTAGATCCATGGTGGAATCCACAAGTAGAAAATCAAGCAACAGATCGAGCTCATAGAATTGGTCAAAAAAAAGTAGTAGAAGTTATTAAATTAATAGCTAAAGGAACAATAGAAGAAAAAATATTAGATTTGCAAATTAAGAAAAAAGAATTAAGTAATCAAATTATAGAATGCCAAGATAGAGATCAAATAATGCTTTCAAAACTATCAGAAGAGGATTTTAAAAAAATGTTACAAATATAGTAAATTTCTATAGATTATATAAAAAAAACTAAAATTAATTATCTAAAATAATTGATTATAAAAGCAACTTATGATAAAATTATTTTGGCTTATAAAGAGAAAGAGGTATAAAATGAAAAAAACTAAAATAATTTGCAGCATTGGACCAGTAAGCTGCGAACCAGATATAATGGAAAAAATGGTATTAGCAGGGATGAATGTTGGACGTATTAACTTTTCACATGCAACTTTAGAAGAAAAAGTTAGTGCTGTTAATACAATTAAAGAAGTAAGAAAAAGAACTGGAAGTAATGTAGCAATATTATATGATACAAAAGGACCAGATTTAAGAACATGTAATTTTGAAAATGATAAAATTGAATTAATAGATGGAGAAAATATTCGTATAGTAAAAGACGATATAATTGGAACAAAAGAACAAATTACTTTAAATTTTAAAGAAGTTATTTCTAACTTAAAAAAAGGAGATAATGTTTTATTAGATGATGGGTTATTAACTCTTGAAGTAATATCAGTAGAAGAAGATGGTGTTACATGTAAAATTATTCATGGTGGAGTTATTAAAAGTCGTCGTGGAACAGCAGTTCCAGGTGTAGATTTAGGTATGCCATTTTTAAGTGAACAAGATAAAGAAGATATAATTTACGCTTGTAATCATGAAGGTGACTTCTTAGCATTATCATTTGTAACATGTGCTCAAGACGTTTTAGAAGTAAAAGAAATACTAAAATCACAAAATAGAGAAGATTTACAAATTATTGCAAAAATCGAAAGCAAAACAGCAATCAAAAATTTAGATGAAATTATAGCTGTATCAGAAGGAATCATGGTAGCAAGAGGAGATCTTGGTGTAGAAGTACCAATGGCAGAACTTCCAATTTTACAAAAATTAATGGTACAAAAAGCTCGTGAACAAGGAAAAACTTGTGTAGTAGCAACAGAAATGCTTGCATCAATGTACGAAAGTGCTAGACCAACACGTGCTGAAGTATCAGATATTGCAAATGCTGTATTTGATGGAACGGATGCTATAATGTTAAGTGGTGAAACAACAATTGGAAAACATCCAATCGATGCTGTTAAATTTATGGCTGAAATTGCTGAAAATGCTGAAAAACATTCGGATTTTGAAGCAATGTTTGGATCAAACAGAGAATTAGATGTAACTGAAGTTATTGCTGATAGTGTTGTTTATGCTTCAAATTTAATTGATGCTAAATTAATTGTAGCTGCAACAATATCTGGTTATACTGCAAAAAAAATTAGTAATTTAAAACCAAATGCATTAATTTTAGCAGGTTGTCCAAATGAAAAAATAGCAAATTCATTAGCACTAAATTATGGTGTTTATTCAACATATGTTCCGGAATATGGAAGTACTGATGAAGTATTAAATGATGCTAAACAAAAAGCAATGAATTTTATGAATTTAAATGAAGGAGATAAAATTGTAATTACTGGTGGTTTTCCTAAAAATAGTGTTCAAGGAACAACTAATTTAATGAAAATTGAAACAATTTAATTTCTATTATATTTAAGAAGCATTAATGTGCTTCTTTTAATTTATTTAAATCAAGTACATCAATTCATATATTATTTAAATTATTTTTATTAAAATAAAAAAGTAGTTTAATCTACTTTTTGAGTATTATTTATTTTATAATAGGACTATTTTTATATTCACTTTCAATTAATTTTATTTTATCTTTCTCATTTAATATGCTTGAATATACGCATGTACTTCTAAATTCTAAATCTAACATGCTACTATTAATTGTAGAATAATTAGTAATAATTGGTAGTTTTGAACCATTTTTTATATACTTTAAATAATTTTGACCATTTTTATTAAATCCTAAAACTCTAATATATTCAGGAGTATTAAATTTTTTAGATTCTTCTTTAGTAAAATTACATAAAATATGAGTAAACATCCTATTTAGCTTATTATAAGTGTATCTTTTAGTTTTTATTTTTAAAATTAGTTCATCAAGACTCTTACAATTAATAATTGATTTAGCTATTCTATTTTCTATACCTTCATCAACAGTTTGATACTTGGCTAAATTATTTAAATCAGTTAAAATTTTAAACTTCAATAATGGAAAATAATTTTCAATAAAAAATAAATTATCACTAAGAAAAGTATTAGAATAAAGAGGAACATATTTATGGACATTATCTTTATGTTTTAGTGCATATCTAATACTAGTAGCACTTGTTATATCATCTTCTAAATGAATAGAATTATAATCATTATTTCTTTTAATACACATTGGTTTAATACTACTATTTAACTTTAATATTTCTCTAATATAACTTATTCCTAAAATATCATTGGGTTTACTAACTTTTGACCCAGTTATATCAAATAATGCTTTAGATAGTGCACTAGGATAATTAATACCTTGATTTAAATATTCTTTTACAATTTTATCATAATTTTTATTTTTTAATTGAATATTAGCCATTTCGGTTAATTTATCAATATTATTTGTTTCACTTCCAAAAACTATGTAATCAACTCCAACAGCATCTAACAATGTAATGCTTGCTTTAGCAAAAGTATCCGCACTTTGAGTTGCAAAAACAAAGGGTATTTCAATCACTAAATCAACCCCGTAATTTAGGGCAATCTCAGTTTTATCCCATTTATCAATTATACTAGCTTCACCTCTTTGTGTAAAATTACCACTCATTACTAAAACAATAGTATATCCATTAAACATTTCTTTAACTTTATTTAAATGATATAAATGTCCATTATGGAAAGGATTATATTCACATATTATTCCAACACTTTTCATAAACTTCACCTAATATAATCATACCATAAATTATTTGAAAAAAATAGATGAATATGATATACTAATATCCGAAAGGAAGATAATATGTTAATAGATCTAACAAGACTAAAAAGTGGAATTGAAAAAGAACTTATTATTGATGAAAAAATTAAAATAGATAGTGAATTATTGCTTAAGACAGACTTAAAAAAAATAGACAATGTTATCTTAAAGGGATCTATAAAAAAAAATGTATATGAAGGATTTGATTTAAATTTAGAATTATCCGGAGTAATGACAGGTGAATGTGCAGTAACATTAAAACCTGTTGAATATACCTTCATGACCGAAATAGATGGAAATTTAGAAGAATTATTGTTAGAAATTGATGAAAATTCAAAAAATGATGAAAATACTATTGATATTTTGCCGATAATATGGGAAAATATATTAATGGAAATTCCCATGAGATTCGTTAGTGAAGAAGCAAGTGATATTGAATTAATTGGTGATGGATGGAGTTTTATAAAAGAAAATTCAAAATCATCACTAAATCCTGAACTTCAAAAGCTAAATGACTTATTTAAATGAAAAGTGAGGTGTTATAAAATGATGAAATTAGATATACAAATGTTAGCTGTACCTTTTAGAAAAGTTAGTAAAACTAGAGGTAGAATGCGTCGTACACACTACAAAATAAGTGCGAATGAAACAACTAAATGTCCAAAATGTGGAGCGGATATTCGTCCACACAGAGTATGTGCTACTTGTGGAACATACAAAGGAAAAGAAATAATTACAAAAAAAGAAGAAACTGAATAGTTGCTTTTTTTTTTCAAAGAAGTTATAATTATAAAAGAAAGAGGTTATTATGAAAAAGGGATTTACATTAATTGAAATGATTGCTGTTGTAATGATTCTAGGGTTACTAACATTATTAGTAGTACCAAACATAATGAATCAAATATCTGATAAAAAAGATGATGTTAGTGAAATATCATTAAATGTTATTTATCAAGCAACACAACTTTATATGGACGAGAGAACTAGTATTTATATTTACGAAGCTAGTAATTCTTATTGTATAACACTAGAAACACTAGTAAATGACGGGAAACTTACTAATCCACTTCTAGACTTAACAACAGGTGATGAAATTACTCTAGAAAGAGGAGTAAAAGTTACCTTTAATACTTATAATGACCCAGTATTTGAACTAAAAACAACATCAAATTGTAAATAAAATAGTATTAATAATTAGTATTATCTTTTTATCTAATTCAATTAAAACTTTATAATAATAAATTTAGTTTAATATTAGAAATTTAAGATATTTATTTAATTTTTTAAATTTTGATTTGAAATATTAAAAATTAATCCCATAGCTAACATATAACTAAGTAAACTTGAACCACCATAACTAATAAAGGGAAGTGTTATTCCAGTAATTGGAACAAGACCTAATGTCATACTAATATTTTGAAACTGCTGAAATAAAAGCATACCAATTACACCAGATATAATATATTTATTAATATTATTATTAGAATCAATAGCTGTTATAATTAGTTTCATATCAAAAAACAAAATTATAAAAAGAAGTAAAATAGAACCTAAAAATCCAAAATTACTCGCGAAAACTGCAAATATAAAATCAGTTTGAGCTTCAGGAAAATAAATTGGAGTATTAGAAATACCATAACCAAATAAACCAGAACTACCAATTGCCGATAAACCATTTTCTAATTGAAATCCACTTTTATTTGACCAGTCTAGTATTCTATCTACTCGTAAGAAAAAACTACTCCCAAATAAATTAACAAAAAGATTTTGATTATTAAAATAAATAAATAAAACACATCCTACTATAAGCATTATAAGAAAACTTAAAATAATGAAAAATCTATATCTAATTCCAGATATAAACAGCATAATAGATGTAATTAAAACATATATTAAAACTACTCCAGTATCTGGTTCTAAAAAAGTTAAAACACTTGGAATTAAAATAACAAATCCAACTTTCAAAAGAAAAAGAAATTCATCAAGTAAACTAGGATAGGGGTGTTGATCATTAAAATTTTGAATTAACTTAGCAACAACTATAATTAAGATAAGTTTCATAAATTCACTTGGTTGAATTGTCCCACCTGGAATTGAAAACCAACATCTAGCATTATTAATTGGAGTACCAAATATTAGCAATAAAAATAATGTAATATTTCCAATCAAATACAAAATAAAAGAATATTTAAATATTTTGACATTTCCAACAATAGTTATTAAAAAAATAAATCCAAATCCAATCAAATACCAAATAAACTGTTTATTAGCTAAATTTTCAACACTATTATCTAGTATACTTTGCGAACTATATATTGTAATAATACTTATAAAACAAAATATCAGTAAAAGAATTAAAATTGATTTATCAAACTTATAGTTTGCCATTTTACTCATATAATCACCACTATAATATTACAATAAAAAAAAATAATAAACAACAAATTTCTATTTATTTGACAAATTACTCCAAAAAAACATATTAAAAAACAAAAAAATATAGTATAATAGTAGCAGGTGAGAAAAATGGAATACATACAGTATGCAATTATTATCTTTATTTTAGTAATTATTGCGCTAGCTATTGCTAAATCAAAACAAAAAGATTTTAGAATTGAAGCGAACAGGCTTGTTAGTTATTTAGGCGGAAAAGACAATATTATTACCTATGAATTTAATAAATCTAGATTTGTTGTTAACTTAAAAGATGTTACAAAAGCAAATAAAGAAGGAATTCAAAAAATGGGAGCTCAAGGAATACTAGAAATTGATAATCAACTAAAAATAATAATTGGTGATCAAGCTAGACAATTAAAAAAACAAATACAAAATTTAAAGTGATTTATATCACTTTTTTCTTTTTTCGACAAAAGTTGACAAAAGAAAAATGTATTATTATGTCGAGGTGATAGAAAATGAATTTATTCGAAAATATACTAGTAGATATGCTATACATATCGTTTCCATTAATAGTATACTTAATATATTTAACATTTAAAAAAACATTAGAAAAGGAAAAATCAGATTTAGTTTTAGATATTGCAATTATTTCATCTATTTATTTACTAATAAAATTTGGTGGATACAGTAATTGTGGAATTATTCAACTTTTTTTAAATATTCCACTTTTAATTGCATATAAGAAAAAAAGAGAATTAAGTATTGTATTTATTTCAATTATAATTATTTATCAATTTTATAGTCATTTTAATTTTTCAATTATTTATTTGATAGTTGAGTATTTAATGTACTATATAATTTATTATATTATCAAATATAAAGAAATAGAAAATAGTATATTTAGTAAAATATTTATTTATCTAAATATTTTATTATATCTAGTGGGAATGAGTATATTTTTTAATCATTTTATTACAAATGTACCAGAACTTCTATATAGTATACTTTATTTATTTGGATTTGGGATTTTATCTGCTTTTTCTGTATATTTATTTAAAATATCAGAAGATGTATTACTGTTACATAGAAATATGAAAGAAATAGATGATGAAAAAAAAATTAATGAATCTTTATTTAAAATAACTCATGAAATTAAAAATCCAATTGCTGTTTGTAAAGGATACTTAGATATGTTTGATGTTAATAACATAGAACATTCAAAAAAATATATCCCAATAATTAAAGAAGAAATTTCTAGATTGTTATTTCTATTAGAGGATTTTTTATCAATTAATAGAATTAAAATTCAAAAAGACATAATTGATATAAATATGTTATTAGAAGAAGTGACAAAAAAATATATTCCAATTTTAAATTCAAGAAATATTGAATATGAATTATTATTTAATGATGATGAATTTTATATTGAAGCAGATTATAATAGATTGAATCAAGTAGTTTTAAATATCCTGAAAAATAGTGTTGAATCAATTCCACAAGGACAATTAGGATGTTTAAAAATAAATACAAAAATAAGAAGAAATGAAATAAAAATATTTATTGAAGATAACGGTGCTGGAATTACCAAAGAAAATTTGTCAAAAATGAAAGAACCATTTTTTTCAACCAAAAATAGAGGTGCAGGTTTAGGAGTTTTTTTATCAAATGAAATAATAAAAGCTCACAATGGAAGTTTAAAATACCTATCAAAAGAAAATAAAGGAACAAAAGCTGTAATTACATTACCAATAGGCATAAAAAAAAGATATTAAGAATTTTTCTTAATATCCATTATAACAGGCAGAATAATTGGTTTTCTTCCTGTTTTTTCATATGCAAAATTAGATAACGTATTAATAATTTCATTTTTAATTGCTGTATAATTTATTGGTTTATGAATTTTAGATAATATAGCATTTCTACTAATCATTTCTAAACTTTTTAGTAATTCTTCATTTTCATTTACTTGAACGAAACCACGAGTAGTGATATTAACTCGACCAAGTAGCCTAACATTTTCTATATCAATATTTGCAATTACAACAATAATTCCATCACTAGACATAATCTTACGATCTTTAATTACAACTGCTCCGATATCACCAATTCTATTACCATCAACATAGACATCACCAGTTTGAACAATACCGCTTTTTTTGATTATTCCTTTATGCATTGATAGTACTTCTCCGTTACCAAGTACAAAGGTATTGTCTTTTGGTATGTCACAATCAATTCCAATATTTGCATGCTGTCTAAGCATACGATATTCTCCATGAAATGGCATAAAATAAGTCGGATTCATAAGTCTAATCATTAATTTTAATTCTTCTTCATATGCATGTCCAGATGTATGAATATCACTTAACGATGTATTTGTATATACCTTTACACCTTTTAAATATAACTTATTTATAGTTCTAGAAATACTAATAGCATTTCCAGGAATTGCAGATGATGAAAAAACAACAACATCTCCTAATTGTAATTTAATTTGTTTATGACTTCCATTTGCAATTCTAGATAATGCTGCTAAAGGTTCTCCTTGAGATCCTGTACATAATAAACAAATTTTATTGGGAGGTAAATTATTAGCTTCTTCTGGTGAAATAAAGATATCTTTGTGCTTAATATATCCACCTTGAATAGATATTTCAATATTATTATCCATACTTCTACCAAATGTAGCAATTTTTCTTCCCATTCTTTTACATGTATCAACAATATGTTTTAGACGATAAATATTTGATGCGAATGTAGCAATTATTATTCTTCCATCTTCATGCATAAAAATTTCTTGAAGTGCATCATCAACTTTAGATTCGCTCAAACTAAATCCTTCATTTAAGGCATTAGTACTATCACTTAAAAGTAATGTAACACCACGTTTTCCAATATCTGCCATCTTGTGTAAATCAGACATTGGTCCAATAGGTGTTAAATCAAATTTAAAATCACCTGTTGTAACAATTGTTCCATTTGGTGTAGTAATATAAAACCCGTGTGAATCAGGAATAGAGTGAGTTGTTCTAAAAAACTCTATTTCAAAATATTTAAATTTAACTTTAGTAGTTTCATCATAAATAACTAAATTTCTATATTGAATATTACGATCAGCCAACTTCTTTTTAATTAATCCTACTGCTTGATTTGGTGCATAAATAACTGGTATATTCACACTTTGTAATAAAAATGGAATACCTCCTATATGATCTTCATGACCATGTGTAATAAATAAAGCCTTAATTTTGCTTTCATTTTGCTTTAAAAAAGTATAATCTTGGATTACATAATCCACACCCATTATATCTCCTTCTGGAAAAATGACTCCCGCATCTGTAATAATTAGTTCATTATCATGCATCATACAATACATGTTTTTTCCAACCTCACCTAAGCCTCCTAAAGCAAATACTTTAGTATCTTCGTTGTTAAAAAATTTCATTAAAAACTCCTTTCTTTTTAAGATTTTAAATCTAACGTTATTATTATACCCGTTTTTTATAAGTATGTCTACATTAGATGATAATTTTGTATTTTTTAGAAATAAAATTTTGAATTAATTTAAGTTTTATAACTTAGAACAAATTGTTAATGTTTGGAGATTTGTTAAATTTTATTTGATATACTAGTAATTTAATATTAAATAGTGTAAAATAAGTAATAAATAAATATAGGATGTGATAATATGGGATTATTTGATAAATTTAAAAATATGATTAGTAAAAAAGAAGTTGATATTTATACAAATGGACTTGAAAAGACAAGAAAAGAGTTTACCTCAAAACTTAATTTATTAACATTAAAATATAATAAAATAGATGAAGAATATTATGAAGAATTAGAAGATATTCTAATTACTGCTGATATTGGAGTAAATACTGTTCTTAAATTTACAAATAAATTAAAAGATAGAGTAAAAAAAGAAAACATAAAAAGCGTGAATGATTTAAAAGAAATAATAGTTGATGAAATGTTTATTACATACATTAAAGATGAAATAATAGTTAATAAGATTAATTATAGTCAAAATTCACCAACAGTTATATTATTTGTTGGTGTAAATGGAGTTGGAAAAACAACAACAATTGGTAAATTAGCATATCAAATGAAACAAAATAATAAGAAAGTATTGCTTGTAGCTGGTGATACATTTAGAGCAGGTGCAACAGAACAATTAGATGAATGGGCAAAAAGAATTGAAGTAGATATTGTAAATGGTATAGGTAGTGATCCTTCAAGTATTATATATAAGGGAATTTCAAAAGCTAAAGAAGAAAATTATGATGTAGTATTAATTGATACAGCAGGAAGACTACAAAATAAGATTAATTTAATGAATGAGTTAGCTAAAATTAATAAAGTAATCGGTAATTTAATAACAGATGCACCTCACGAAACGATGTTAGTAGTAGATGCCACAACTGGACAAAATGGAATTAGTCAAGCTAAAAGTTTTAAAGAAATTACAAATATAACAGGAATAGTACTTACTAAATTAGATGGAACTGCTAAAGGTGGAATCGTACTAGCGATAAAAGATAATGTTGGAATACCTGTAAAATATGTTGGTTTAGGTGAAAAAAAAGAAGATTTATGCGTTTTTGATATTGAAAAATATATTTATGGTTTATTCAAAGAAATGGAGTAATTAAATGGAAAAAAAATTAACAAAAAAAAATAAAGGTCGTGAACTGAACAATTTAGGAATATTTGTTCAATATATTTTAGTAGTAATATTAGTTATTATGTCAATAATCACTATGTATATTCCATTTTTGAAAATAGTAACAGAAATAATACTTTCATTAGTTTTATTTTCAATGGCATATAATAACTATATTTTTTATAAAAGAAAAGGATTTACTATTATGTATATAATTGTTGCATTATTAATCATAGTTGTAAATGTTATTATGTATGGAAGATAGATTTTATTTAATTAATTTGTTTGATATTTATGGTGAATTATTAACTGAAAAACAACAAAATTATTTTCAAGAATATTATTTTAATAATTTATCATTGACAGAAATTGCTGAAAATAATCAGGTATCTAGAAATGCAATACACAAGCATATAAAAGAATCAATAAATAATTTAACTAATTATGAAGAAATACTTAAATTATTTAATAAAAATAAAAAAATATTAAAATTAATAAGTAATATTGATGAAAAAGTAAAGCAACAAATAATTGATATTTTGTAAAGGGGAAAAAAGAATGTTTGAAAAGATTACATATATAAGTGATAATACTTTAAATTTAAAATTAAATGATCAATTAAAATCCACAAATATATTGAATTTACATTTAATTTTTGAAGAAAATGAAAGACGTATTTTAGGAGAAATAGAAGAAATAGATAATGATATTGTAAAGGTTCATTTTTTAGGAGAAATTACTTTTAATAATTTTTTACCAGGAATTATTAAAAAACCAAGTTTAGAATCTATTATTAGATTTGCTACACAAGAAGAAGTAAACTTGTTACTTGGTTGTGAAAAAAAAGGAAATATGCAAATAGGTTATTCTCCTTTATATGATAATCAACCAATTTATTCAAATATTAATGATTTATTCAGTAATCATTTTGCAGTATTTGGAAATACAGGTAGTGGTAAATCTTATGGAGTAGCCAGATTACTACAAAATGTTTTTTCAAAGTCGTCATTTGTTCCATATAAATCAAATTTCTTTATATTTGATTCATATGGTGAATATCACAATGCTTTTAAAGATATAAATAAAATAAATTCTAACTTTAATTTTAAATACTACACAACTAATTTTAATGATACAGATGGTTCAATTTTAAGAATACCATTATGGTTGTTAGGATTAGATGAAATGGCATTATTATTGCAAGCTGACAGTCACGTTCAGTTACCAATAATTGAAAGAATGCTTAAATTAGTAAGTATTTTTGCTGAATCATCAGAACAAGCAACTAAATATAAAAATCATTTGATTGCTAAAGCAATAATGACAATACTTTATACAAATCAAACTTCATCAAGTAAAAGAAATGATATTTTCGCAATTCTAGCAACTTGTAGGACAGAACAATTTAATATTGATGCACCAGTAATGGGACTTGGATATACTAGAAAATTTAGAGAATGTTTTATTATAAATAAAGATGGAGAATTTACAGAAAGTATTTTAATTGCAGAATACATAACAAGTTTTATTGATGAAACTTTGGAACAATATGAAGCATCAACAACAAATTTTTATACTTTAAACGATTTAGAAAATGCTTTAACATTTACTTTAATTTCTGAAGGTTTGCTTAGAAATGAAAAAATGTATTCAGAAGCAATTACTTTAAAAGTTAGATTACATTCTCTAGCTATAAGTAGTAGTGCAGCTTTTTTTAGCTATCCAAATTTTATAAATACAGAAAATTATATTTCAAGCTTAGTAACTTGTCAAGGAAGTAAAAAAGCTCAAATTGTTAATTTTAACTTAGAAGATATTGATGATAAATTAGCAAAAATAATTACTAAAATATATACTAAGATGTTATTTGATTTCACAAAAAAATTAAAAATAAGGGCATCAATACCATTTCATATATTTTTAGAAGAAGCTCATAGATATGTTCAAAATGATAATGATGCATACCTACTAGGTTATAATATATTTGATAGAGTAGCTAAAGAAGGACGTAAATATGGTCTTATATTTAATTTAATTTCACAAAGACCTGTTGAAATATCAGAAACTGTTATATCACAATGTAGCAACTTTATAATCTTTAAAATGAATCATCCTAGAGATTTGGACTACATTAAAAAAATGTTACCTAATATAAGTACTGAAATTGTTGAAAAACAAAAAAGTATTCAACCAGGTACTTGTGTAGCATTTGGCAAAGCTTTTAAAATTCCACTAATAATAAAAATGGAATTACCAAATCCTGAACCACATAGTAGTAACTGTGATGTATTAAATAGATGGGATATTAATTAGAAGATAAAAACAAAATTTCAAAAAATTTATTCATTAATAGAAATATACAATTAAAAATTATATTTATATTCTTTTACTAGATTATTAATGATAACTAAATATTTTTATCTTTAATATTAATATATTTCTAATATTATTAGCGTTAAACATGTAAACAGATACTTTCAATGTTATTATCTCTAATTTCATTGTATCATAAATTATCTGGCATGTTTTTTTTGTAAATAAAAATAGTATCAGTGATACCTTACCAACACTATTTACTATAAAACCATTAAAAAAATAAAAAAAGATTGAATAGTGAATATTTTTTTGATAATATTATATTAGAAAATAAGGGATGTGTTTTGTAATGAAAAAATCTGGATTTACTTTAATTGAACTTTTAGCTACAATTGTGATTTTATCATCAATAGCAATTATCGCTGTTTCTTCATCACTAGGTGCAATAAAATCTTCAAAAGAAAAATCATATACTGAATCTGTTAAATTAGTAATAGATTCAGTTAAGTATTATTTAGTTAGTAATAATTTAGATAAACTATCTGAAGATGGAGTTTTAGTATCTAATTTAAACTTAAATAATGAACAACAATTAGTAAGTGGTAAAATTTATTTAAATGATGATGGTCAATATAGAGCAGTTTCTGTATATAATGGAGAATTTTGTGCAACAGGAACTAAAGATGATCTTAAAATAGCAGATAAATGTTATTTGTTAGATGATACTGACCCGTTAATAGATGTGAACAAAATAAATATAGTTTCAACTACAAGTAGTTTAAAAGTAATAGTACCAAAAATAGCTATTACTGAAATTGAATCAGAAATAGTAAGTTATACTTTTGAACTTATTAATGAAAATTTAGGAATAAACAAAAAAGTAACAGTAGATGAAAATAATTATATATTTACATCTTTAAAAAATGAAACAGAATATAAAATAGTAGTTACAGTAACAAATCAAAATGATTTAAGTTCAACAGTTGAAACAAAAGGTTCTACTGCTGTAATAGATGTACCAACATATAGTGTTGATAAAACTGGATTTGCTACAAGTAAAACAGTAAATGTAATTTATCCTGAAAGACAAGAGGGTTTTATATATTCTTATAGCTTAGATAATGGAAAAACATGGATTGCTGTAGATAATAGTAGAACAGTAAACGTAGTATTTAATAGTAATGGAACAATAATAGCAAAAGTCTATGATGGAACAAATTATGTTACTGCTAGTTCATATACAGTATCAGGTATTGATACAACAAAACCTACAACATCAATTTCTACAAGTAATGAAAAAACGGATAGAGTTACAATAATTGCTGATTGTGTAGATTCAGAATCTGGAATAGTAAAATATGAATTTAGTAAAGATAATGGGAGTACATGGATAAGTAATGGATTAACAAATAGTTATACATTTACAGGGTTAATAAAAGGCACAAATTATGTATTTGGAGTTAGATGTACAAATGGTTCTGGGCTAACAAATAGTATTACAAATTCAGCAACTACATCTAATATGACAAATCCTACAATTGCCCAATTAAGTCAAACACCAAGTAGTGGATATAGTTATGCAATAAGTAGAGTAATAGGAATAACTTATAAAAGTACGAATATAGCAAGTCCAGCATATTACTTTAAATCAAGTGTTGCTGCTACAGTTTCTTCTGGAGTTGTTACAGCAAGTTGTGGAACAAGTACAAATCCAGGAACATGTACAGCAAGTAGTGTTACAACACTTTTAGCAGGAACATGGTATAAAACATCAAGTATGACACCAACTGTAACAAATACAACAAATGGAACATTATATGCATTAACAAGTGATGGAACAAACGTGTCAGGAACATCAACATTTAGTATTACAAAAATGGATACAACAGCTCCAAGTGCAGCAATATCTGTTTCATCAGTGGTGTCTTCGGGTACTGTATCATCAACATTAACAGCAACATGCACAGATAGTGAATCTGGAATAACAAAATACGAGTTTAGTGAAGATAATGGAACAACGTGGGTAGCAAATGGTACAACTAAAACATATGCTTTTACTGGATTAAAAGGGTCAACAAGTTATACATTTGGAACTAGATGTACAAATGGATCTGGTTTAGTGTCATCAGTTGCAAAAACAACAGTAACAACACCAGCTGTAAATTATGCTGCAGTTCTCGCTTGTACAAATGGAAGAACATTAAGTGGCGGTAATTGTATTTATCAATATACTAATAATGAAAGCAAATGTGGATGTAGTACTTATAATAGTTGTGCAACAACGGCTTGTGGAGTATCAAGTTATAAAACATGTTCAAATTCAGCCTGTGGTACAAAAAGTTGTTCAACATCGGCTTGTGGAGTATCAAGTTACAATACATGTTCAAATTCAGCTTGTGGATGTGCAACTTATAAATGTACATTATATAAAAGTTGTCAAATAACTGTAACTGGTGGTAATATTTGTAGCGAAAGAAAACCTTCAGATAATGCTACAACTACATTTAACTGTACATATACAGCAGGATATTATTGCTGTATATCAAAAACTGTTACAACTGGTAGAAATTCAGCCTGTGGAACAGAAACAGTTACGGGTTCTGAATGTAATAATGCAAATAGTAAAACTTGTGTTACATACAATAGCTGTCAAACATCAGCCTGTGGAGTATCAAGTTATAAAACATGTTCAAATTCAGCCTGTGGATACAATAGTTGTCAAACATCAGCTTGTGGAGTATCAAGTTATAAAACATGTACTAACAGTGCCTGTGGATGTAAAACTGCATCAAGTTGTACTAAAACTGAAAATGAATATAAAGTTTATACTTGTCCAAATGGAGGAACTTTATCAGGAACAACTTGTGTATTTTAGTAAATAATAAAATAGAATTAGAAAAATAAAATTTCTAATTCTTTTGATTTTGTTATTAAATTTAAGTATCAATAGTATTTTTTGTTTGTAAAATAATTGACAAATTGTGTACAAAATACTATAATTATAAACATAAGGATGTGTATGATATGGATACAGATACTAGATATATAAATCAAATAGAAGTTATTACTAATATATTTACTATAGATAAAGGTAAAATAAATATACTTTTATTTAGAAGAATAGAAGATCCTTATAAAGGATACTGGATGTTACCAAGTAATTTACTAATGACTAGTGAAACTATAAATAATTGTGCTTCTGATACTATCCACGAATGGGCTGGAATAAAAGATGCATATATAGAACAATGTAATGTATTTAGTAATATTAATAGACTTCCAAATGATAGAATAATTGGTAATTCAGTAATAGCACTTGTTGATTATCAAACAATTAAATTTAAAAAAGAAAATAGAAAAAATTCTGAATACTCTTGGTTTTCAATTGATGATTTACCTAAAATGGTATTTGATTATAATGAAATAGCATTTAATGCATCAGAATTTATTAAAAGAAAAATATTAAATAGTAATATTTTAAGAAAATTTTATCCAGCAGATTTTACATTTCCAGAATTACAACATGTTTATGAACAAGCACTTGGAAAAGAATTAGACAGAAGAAATTTTAGAAAAAAATTTTTAAATTTTAACTTTATTGAAAAAACAGGATATAAAATTAGTAGTGGCAATGGTAGACCAGCTACGTTATATAGATTTAAAGAAGAAGAAATAAATTATAATTTATTTTAGGAGGATAACTATGGAAAATTATGTACCAGATATGTATCAAAATAATATATTCACAGTAAATTATCAAAAACTAAAAACTCAAGGAATAAAATGTTTATTATTTGATTTAGACAATACATTAGTACCTTATAGATTAAAAACCTCTGATTCAAAAACAAAGGAATTGTTTGATAAGTTAAAAGATATGGGATTTAAAGTAATAATATTTTCAAATAGTCCAAGAATAAGAGTAAAACCTTTCAAAGAAGAATTAGAAGTTGAGATTATTAGTTCAGCAAAAAAACCATCAAAATGCTCTTTTGAAAATATTATGTCTACTTATAAATATAATGAAACAGAAATTGCCATAATTGGAGACCAATTGTTAACTGATATTTTGGGTGGAAATAGAGTAGGTATTACAACTATATTAGTAAATCCAATTGATAGTTTTGATCCAATTTGGACTAGAATAAATAGAATTTTAGAAAATAAAAAAATGAAAAAGTTAAGAGATCATAACTTATTTGTAAAAGGAAGATTTTATGAATAAATCATGCATTGGTTGTGGTGCACAATTTCAAACAGAAAATAACATAAAAGAAGGATTTATAAAAAAAGAAAATTATGAAAAAAGCGATATTTGTGAAAGATGTTTTAAAATAAAAAACTATGGTGAATATCTTACTATTTTAAAGGATAATAGTGACTTTATTAGTATTTTAGAAAATATTAATAAAACAAATGATTTAGTTGTTTTATTAGTAGATTTATTTCAAATCCCAAAAGATATTAAAAAAATAACTAAACATATTAACAATAATATTTTACTTGTATTTACAAAAAGAGACTTATTACCAAAATCATTAAAAGATTTTAAACTAAAACAATATCAAGAACAGTTAATTGAAAAAGTTGTTAATACGCTAATTATTAGTAGTACTAAAAATTATGAAATAGACCTATTAATGACAAAAATAAATAAATATAAAAATAGTAATAGAGTATATATAGTTGGTTTTACAAATGCTGGTAAATCAACACTAATAAATAAACTTCTATATAATTATTCAAATAATAAAACTGAAATTACAACTTCTAATTTACCATCAACAACAATTGATACAATTGAAGTAAAATTAAGTGAAAATTTAACTTTAATAGATACACCTGGAATTATAGATGAAGGAAATATAATAAATTATATCGATAAGAATGATTTAAAAAAAATAGTTCCAAAAAAAGAAATAAAACCTGTAACTTATCAAATAAAAAAAAATCAAACAATAATAATAGATAAATATGCAAGAATTCAATTAGAAAATAATAATATTACATTATATTTATCTAATAATTTATTTATTGATAGATTATTTAAAACAGTTGATGGTGAAAATTTAGAATCACGTACTATCAATGTTAGAGAAAATGAAGAAGTAGTAATATCTGGTTTAGGATTTTTTAAAGTAACTAATCCTACAAAATTAAAAGTATTAGTTTCAAAAGATGTTGATGTGTATACAAGATATAATTTAATATAATCAATAAGATAAATATTTTAAATAAATTTGAAGTATTTATCTTATATATATTGACATAGTTGAGTAGATACTGTAAAATTATTTTTGTAGTTATTTGGAGCAGTACTCAAGAGGCTGAAGAGGCGCCCCTGCTAAGGGTGTAGGTCGGGCAACTGGCGCGAGGGTTCAAATCCCTCCTGCTCCGCCATAATGAAATTAACCGTTATAAATGACGGTTTTTTTATTATCATTTATACTTAACAAAGATAAAAAAATGTGTTACTATATAATAGGTGATAATATATGAAATATATAAAAATAGAAAATATAAAAGAAGGAATGATATTATCTAAAGATGTATTTGATAAAAATGAAAGAAAATTATTATCAACAAATAATTCCTTAACTTATACTCAGATTGGATATCTTAAAAGAAATGGATTTTACGGATTATATATTGATACTGAACTAACAAAAGATATTGAAATTGATCAAATGATTTCTGATCAACTAAGGGTTGATACAATTAATAAGATTAAACAATTAAATATTTATGGAGTTGTTGATAATGTTAATTTAATAGTTAAAAATATATTAAATAATAAAAATAGAAGTTTAGATTTTATTGATATTAGAGAAGATGAAAACTATTTATTTAATCATCAAGTTTCTGTAACAGAGATTGCAATTATAATGGGAATTGCAGAAGGAATGGAAGAAAATGACCTAAATGCTTTAGCACTTGGAGCAATTTTTCATGATATTG
>JBKDZP010000015.1:0-6193 GCA_047971315.1 Bacilli bacterium | reverse complement strand
GATAAAAAACAATCTTCTGTAGAATATGGAGATATATTTTTTACAACATCTTCTGAAACTCCTGAAGAAGTAGGAATGTCTTCTATTTGGCTTGAAAATAAAGAAAATATATATTTAAATAGTTTTTGTTTTGGTTATAGACCTTTTAAAATATCTGATCCATATTACTGGGCCGATGTATTGAGAAGTCCAGTAGTTCGTAAAAATTTTAAATTGTTGGCACAAGGAATATCACGATATAACATTTCTAAAACAAAAGTATTAGAAATGGATATTTACATGCCAAACTTAAAGGAACAAGAATTAGTTGGCAAGTATTTTTTAAATCTAGATAATCTTATCACCCTTCATCAGCGTAAGTATGATAAGCTAGTAAATATAAAGAAATCTATGCTAGAAAAAATGTTTCCTAAAAATGGTGCTGATATTCCTGAAATTAGATTTAAAGGATTTAATGATGCTTGGGAACAGCGTAAGTTAAGTGAGATTTCGGATAAAGTGACAGAAAAAAATACTGAAAATAACTATGATGAAACCTTAACAAACTCTGCAGAATTTGGAATTGTTTCACAAAGAGATTTCTTTGATAAAGATATATCTAATTCTAAAAATCTAGATGGATATTATGTGGTTAAAAATGACGATTTTGTTTATAACCCAAGAATATCTAATTATGCGCCTGTTGGGCCTATAAAACGTAATAAACTAGGCAGAAATGGTGTAATGTCGCCTTTGTATTATGTGTTTCGTACGCATGATATAGACAGAACTTACTTAGAACATTACTTTGGCTCAACAAGTTGGCATAACTTTATGAAGCTGAATGGAGATTCAGGAGCAAGAGCAGATCGATTTGCAATTAAAGACTCAGTGTTGAGAGAAATGCCAATTCCGTACCCAACTTTGGAAGAGCAATCTAAGGTAGGTGAGTTTCTTGAGAGCGTGGCAGACCTTATCACCCTTCATCAGCGTAAGTTAGAAAAATTACAAAATGTAAAAAAATCTTTATTAAGTAAAATGTTTGTTTAGAAAGGAGAAATATATGAATTTTAATCAAGAACTTGAATTTGAATCTGCATTGATCAAAATATTATCTTCTAAAGGATGGGAAGAAAAAGTTATTAAAAATCCAACAGAAAAAGATTTAATTAAAAATTGGGCAGAAATATTGTTTGATAATAACAGAGAAATAGATAGATTAAACAATTATCCTTTAACTGAAGGTGAAATGGCTCAAATAATAGAGCAAATTAATACACTGAGAACTCCTTTAAAATTAAACAGTTTTATTAATGGTAAAACAGTTACAATTAAACGTGATAATCCTGATGATATTGCTCATTTTGGAAAAGAAATAAGTTTGAAAATATATGATAGACAAGAGATTGCTGCTGGGCAAAGTCGTTATCAAATTGTTGAGCAACCAATATTTCCAACAAAAAATAAATTATTAAATGATCGCAGAGGTGATTTAATATTATTAATAAATGGTATGCCAGTAATACATATCGAATTAAAGAAAAGTGGTGTATCAGTTGCTGAAGCTTATCATCAAATAGAAAAATATTCTTACGAAGGAGTATTTACTGGTTTATTTTCTTTAATACAAATTTTTGTAGCAATGACTCCAGATGAAACAGTGTATTTTGCTAATGCTGGAACAGGTAATAGATTTAATGAAGATTATTTCTTTCACTGGGCAGATTTTAACAATGAGCCAATTAATAATTGGAAAAGTATCGCATCATCATTATTATCAATTCCTATGGCTCATCAATTAATAGGATTTTATACAGTTCCTGATGATTTAGATGGCGTTTTGAAAGTAATGAGAAGCTATCAATACTATGCAGCAAATAGAATATCTGACAAAGTCTCAAAAACTGATTGGAATGAAAACAATCAATTAGGTGGCTATATATGGCATACCACTGGATCAGGAAAGACAATGACTAGTTTTAAATCAGCGCAATTAATTGCAAACTCAAAAGATGCAGATAAAGTAATATTTCTTATGGATAGAATAGAATTAGGGACTCAGTCAGTAATAGAATATAGAGGTTTTGCTGATGAAGATGAAAACGTACAAAGTACAGAGAGTACTTTTGAACTAATTTCTAAAATTAAAAGTTCTAATCCAGCAGATGTTTTAATAGTAACATCAATTCAAAAACTGAGCAGAATAAAAGAAGATGGTTTAAATCAAAATGATATTGATATTATAAATAAAAAAAGAGTAGTATTTATTGTTGATGAATGTCATCGATCAACTTTTGGAGATATGTTAATAACAATTAAAGATACATTTTCAAGAGCTGTTTTCTTTGGTTTTACTGGAACTCCAATTTTAGATGAAAATCAAAAAAAAGACAGTACAACTTCAATAGTCTTTGGAGATGAATTGCATCGTTATAGTATTGCAGATGGAATAAGAGATAAAAATGTATTAGGATTTGATCCTTATAAAGTACTTACTTTCAGGGATAGAGATGTAAGAAAAGCAGTTGCATTGAATCAAGTTAAAGCTTCATCAGAACAAGAAGCTGTAAGTGATGAAACAAAGAAAAAAACATATCTAAAATTTATGAATGAAAAGAAAATGTATGATATTGTTGATGAACTTGGAAATATAGATAAAGGAATAGAATCTTATGTTCCTTCAACACAATATCATACATTAGAACATCAAAATAAAGTAGTTGAAGATATAATAAATAATTGGACTACATTGAGTCTAAATAATAAATTTTCTGCCATATTTGCTACTAGTAGCATACCGGAAGCGATTGAATACTATAGACTTTTTAAAAATAAAAATTGCAATTTGAAGATTACAGTATTATTTGACCCAACTATCGATAATACAGATAACTTTGAAATAAAAGAAGATGGACTGGTTGAGATTATTAGTGATTATAATATTACATATGATCAAAATTACTCTATACCAACGTATTCAAAAATGAAAAAAGACATTTCTTTGAGATTGGCTCATAAAAAACCATATAATAGAATTAAGAATAATGAACAAATTGATTTATTGATTGTAGTTGATCAGATGTTGACAGGTTTTGATTCTAAATGGATTAATACATTATATTTAGATAAGTTATTAAAATATGAAAATATTATTCAAGCATTTTCTAGAACAAATCGATTATTTGGAGAAGAAAAACCATTTGGAATAATCAAATATTATAGAAAACCACATACTATGGAAAAAAATATTGAAGTGGCTGTCAAATTATATTCTGGAGAAAAACCATTTGGATTGTTTGTTGAAAAATTAGATAGAAATTTAACAAGAATGAATAATACTTTTGAAGAAATCAAGTTTCTATTTAATAGTTCAAATATATTAAACTTTCAAACTTTGCCTAGTGATAGTACTGTTAGAGCAAAATTTGCAGTTTTATTTAAAGAATTAACTAGTATAATTGAGTCAGCAAAAATTCAGGGTTTTAGATGGAGTAAAGAAGAATATATTTTTAATGGAGAAATTAAAAAAATTAATTTTCTAGAATTCGATTATGAAGTGTTACTTATGAGATATAAAGAACTTCTTACAAATACAATAGATTCAGGAGATTCAACAGCAATTTCTTTTGATATAGAAGGATACATAACAGAAATTGATACTGGTAAAATAGATTCTGATTACATGAATTCTAAATTTGAAAAATATTTAAAAGTTTTACATAAAAATGATAAAAATATAGAAGAAGTAGAAAAGACTCTTGATGAATTACATAAGTCATTTGCAACTTTATCACAAGATGAGCAAAAATTTGCAAATATTTTCATTCATGATGTGGAGAGTGGACAAGTAGAACTTGATAGTAATAAAAAATTTAGAGAATATATAACAGAGTATCAATTAAAATCTGAAAATGATAAAATTAATAAAATGGTAAATTTATTGGGTTTGAATAAAGAAAAACTAAGAAAAATTATGAGTGTAAAAGTAACAGAAGATACAATAAATGATTTTGGTAGATTTGATGAACTTTTAAAAACAGTTGATATTGAAAAAGCAAAATCATTTATAAAATATAAAACAGGAAAAGATTATTCAATTTTTGATGTTAATATTGAAATTAATTCTATATTAAGGAAATTTATTTTGTTAGATGGCTTTGATTTGGATGATTATGTAATAGTTATTTAATTAAGAAGAGAAATTTTCTTCTTTTTTTTTGCTTTAGTTTGGGAACAGCGTAAGCTAGGAGAATTAGTTACTGACACAGTTGATAATAGAGGAGAAAATCCTCCTTATTACTGTGAGTATGGAATCCCAATCATAGATAATTTTATGATAAAAAATAATGGTTATCCAGATTTATCTATTGCAACAAGGTATTTAGATAATTATTTATTTGAAAAATTTATTCGTAAATATAATGAATTAGATGATGTTTTAATAACTCTTGTAGGAAATGGGATAGGTAATATTGCTTTATTTTCTAAAAGTAAAAGTGTAATTATTCAAAATACAATAGGACTAAGATTTAAGGAAGATAAAAAGTTCAAATATTATTTATTATTATCTAAAAATAATATTATTATAAAACTAGACAGGGGAATGGCTCAGCCTAGTATAAGGCAAGATGAATTAAAGGATATTGATATAGAATTCCCTAAATTAGAAGAACAACAAAAAATTTCAATGTTTTTATTAAACATAGACAACCTTATCACCCTTCATCAGCGTAAGCAAAAAAGAGGAGAATAAATGATAAAGGAAAATAATATAAATATAATATTTCATGAGTATTATAAATCGTGGATAGACGTATATAAAAGTGGAGCAGTTAGAGACATAACGATGAAAAAATATTTATTGACTCATTGCTGGTTAAAAAAATTAATTCCAAATTTAAAAGTTTGTGATTTAAATAGAATTTCATATCAGAAATTGTTGAATGATTATGCAAATTGTCATGAACGACAAACTACTATGGATTTTCATCATCAACTAAAAGGAGCGATACTGGATGCTGTTGATGATGGAATTATTGCACATGATCCTACACGAAAAGCAATTATAAAGGGTAAACCTCCCGCAGAAAAGAAAATAAAATTTTTAAATCAATTTGATTTACACAAGTTAATTGATGATTTGAATTTAAATGAATCAATAAACAATGATTGGTTAATCTTGTTAATTGCAAAAACAGGAATAAGATTTTCTGAAGCTTTAGCTTTAACTCCTATGGACTTTGATTTGGCACATCAGATGCTTTCAATAAATAAAACATGGGATTATAAAAGTAATGGTGGATTTTGCCCTACAAAAAATCAGTCATCAATAAGAAAAGTTCAATTAGATTGGCAGACTGCAATTCAATTTACACAAATAATAAAAGATTTACCGGAAAATGAGCCAATTTTTATAAAATATAAAATATATAATTCTACTATAAATAATATTTTGGCTAGGCACTGTAAAAATGTAAATATACCAATTATTTCAATTCATGGACTAAGACATACACATGCTTCAATTTTAATATATGGGGGAGTGTCAATTTCTAGTGTTGCACATAGGCTTGGGCATTCTAGTATTACAACAACTCAAAAAACATACTTGCATGTCATACAGGAACTCGAGAATACTGACATTGATTTAATAATGAAATCTTTAAATTCTTTAAACTAAAAAAATAATTCCGCTTACGCTGATGAAGGGTGATAAGATTATCTAGATTTAAAAAATACTTGCCAACTAATTCTTGTTCCTTTAAGTTTGGCATGTAAATATCCATTTCTAATACTTTTGTTTTAGAAATGTTATATCGTGATATTCCTTGTGCCAACAATTTAAAATTTTTACGAACTACTGGACTTCTCAATACATAGGCCCAGTAATATGGATCAGATATTTTAAAAGGTCTATAACCAAAACAAAAACTATTTAAATATATATTTTCTTTATTTTCAAGCCAAATAGAAGACATTCCTACTTCTTCAGGAGTTTCAGAAGATGTTGTAAAAAATATATCTCCATATTCTACAGAAGATTGTTTTTTATCAATTTCAACTGATTCTAATCCGTTCATTGCTGTAATCGGGTTAGAAAAAACATTCATATAAGTAATAAATTTTGCCTCACCGTGACCAAAATCATCTTTTGTTTTTCCTGAAAGTCCAGTAAATGTTTTCCCCATTTCACCCAACTTACGCTGTTCCCAAG
>JBKDZP010000014.1:0-2266 GCA_047971315.1 Bacilli bacterium | reverse complement strand
TTTTGAAACCATACTCTTTACTTATTTTATAAAAATAATTTTTAAATTCTACATATTTCATATTTACTCCTAAAATTCATTATTTCATTTTTTGTAAAAGAATTCTTCAGTATAGAATGATCGTAATAATTTGGTTCCTTCATACACCAATCCTGCATTATATCATATGGATTAATACCAATTCCAAACCGTGATACAGAGTTACTATATTGCGACTTAACTATTTCAAAAATTATCATTACCTCATCATTTCTAAATCTATATACTTTACCTTCTTTTTTGAAACCATACTCTTTACTTATTTTATAAAAATAATTTTTAAATTCTACATATTTCATATTTACTCCTAAAATTCATTATTTCATTTTTTGTAAAAGAGATTCGCTGATCAACATGAGCCTTTACTGGATTAGTTTTTCTGTAAGACCACAAAAATACTTGAACTAAAAATTATATTGATTCATTCGAAGTAGTAAATATAGTGAATTCCAAATATTCAATATATTTTTTAATAATTTATTTTTCATTAATTATCTTCATTTATAAAACCAAGATGTTTTTTTAATACTACTTGAGTAATATTTAAGAGTTCTTTATTTTCTAACAAATATTTTTTTAATGATTCTAATGAATTGAAATTGATATTTACAAATTGTTCAAGTGCAATTGAAATATTTTCAACATCATTACAATTAATAAGGTAGTTCAAAGTTAAATATAGTTAATTACCGAAAATGGAATAAAAATGGTGAAATGTTAACTGAAAAACAATTAGTGGAATATCTTCTATCACTTGATGAAACATTAAAAGAAAGTTATGAGTTTTAACAAAATATTTCATATAGTGTTAGAGAAAAAAGTGAAGTTTTATTTAATAAATTTTTAAATGCAGATTATACTAATTTATCTATTTATATGAAGACATCATTAAAACACTAAAAATACATAAAAAATATATTATTAATTGTTTAAATACTAATTATACTAATGGATTTATTGAAGGATTTAATAATAAAATTAAGGTTATAAAGAAAATATCATTTGGATATAGGAGTTTTTATCGTTTTAAACGTAGAATACTTATTATCTCAAACTCATTACAACTACGCATAAATTAATCAAAAAAGGCTTCAATCTTTTAATTGAAACCTAACTAAGTTCATTTATCTAATATCATGAATTTTTTACTCACCAAAACCATTTGACAAAGAACCAGCAAAACACAAGTGTCATTGCAACTATTTTTTTAAATTTCATAAACTTTCTTCCAATTATTTTTTTAAATATCTGTTTGTTCTGTATATACAAATAGCAAATGTCAAACTTATTAATTCAATATTTTCAATTTGCTTCAATATATCAATATCATATACACTACCCCAACCTTGCCTTTGTTCAATTCTTAATATTCTTTCACCATCTAAGGTGTTTGCTATAAAATTGTGTCCTAGCATGTCACCAAATAGATTGATGTCCATTTTTATGATTTTATATATTGAACTATAAACCGAAAATGTTCTTCTTACTTTTACAATTTCTTCTTCATCTATAATCAATTTATAACAAGGCATCAATGATAGGTGTTCTCTTAAAACCCGCCCAACAATAATTCTATTTTTGTCATAAATAATATAACTAGTACTTATAATATTTTTCTTTTTTATGTCATATATTGTATTACCATATTCGTTTAAAACTGAAAATCCTCTTAAATGTGTTCTATTTTTTATGACTAGTTTATTCAAACCACTAACACCCTCCTTTTTTGTGCAATTCATCAAAATGCTACTACTCAAAGTCCAACTGTATATAATTCGGATATATTTTTTGAATAGTACAGACACTTACATTATCAAAAATTTCTGTTCTACAATAACCAATAGGATTACCCTAAGCATCATGCATATTTATTTCATCTAAATCTTTTTCGCCATGATAATAAACTATCTCTCCATCTTTATTTACAACTATATCTTCAAACCCAACCTCTGCAATTACTGTATAAATATCCTTTAAATACTTTGTTATGTAATATCCTTTATAGAAAAATCGGATATCACTACCATATATTTTAGTACGATCTTCACCAGATTGAAACGCTCCCAAAAACTGTATTTTTTCAGGTTGTATTTGTTTCAGATGTAAGTGTTCCATAGCCATGTATTTCGCTCTTATTCTTGATAACTTCTGCCATGTTAAATAAAATATTATATTGTTCAATATTTAATTCCTTCATATCCACGATACTTTTAAAATTATTATCACT
>JBKDZP010000013.1:0-2296 GCA_047971315.1 Bacilli bacterium | reverse complement strand
TTGGATACCTTCATAATGACAAATTAATCGCTGACAAAGTTTTTAGTGAACTTGCTCCTAAATATAAAGATAGAAATGGTGGATACACTAGAATCTATTCTCTTGACGAAAGAAGAGGAGACGGAGCTCAAATGGCTCGTATTGAGTTAGTTTAAAAGGTACATTATTGTACTTTTTTTATGTCAATAACTTATGAAAATGTCCCAAAATTTTCTAAACATTAGCGGGAAAAATTTATTCCAATTCCTCCAATTATTTAGGAACCTTCAAGAACTTTTTAAAGCTTCGCTACACTTGGCAAAAATTTAGGAAATTTTTACCAAGTATTAAGTATGAAAAAGTTCTTGTGCCTAAATAATTGGATTTTCTCGGCATAAAATATTCCCTAAGCATATACTTTTACAAAATATTTATTATAAGAAGATTTTCTCCATGGATGATTCATTGGAGGTATATACTTCTTTTTTTCTTTTTCTTCTTTTATTTCATCAAAATTTTTGGAAAAACGTTCATGCCTACTTAATTCACGTAGTTCATATATTTTGTCATCTATTGAAATAAGAAGTTCGCCGTTAAATGCTTCTATTACTAAGCTTTCTGTTTTTGACATAAAACATTTAATTTGGTTATCTAAATATGGTTGATAATATTTGTTCTTAAATTTGATGGCATTACCATTATCTATTTTTCTTTTAGTTAGTACAGCTAGAGTATAATTAATGTTTTCTTTTGTAGGAGATGCTTCAAATACTGTTGGAAATTTTGTATAATCCATACAAAAACTTTTATTAAACTTTGGAACAAATACATTGTTTAAATATTCATTAGCTGCATCAATAGTAGTTATACCATTTAGTCTAAATTCATTTACAAGACGTCCTTGAAATGTTCCATTATGCCTTTCTATTAACGCTTTTGATTGGGCTACACTAGATGTTTTTAATTCAGTTCCTAAGATTTTACATGCATATCCAAATTGAGTTAATACATCTTTTTCTGATGTTCTACTAGAAACATTTAAAGACTCATAATTAAATACTGTTCTATTATCAGTCATGAAACTATATGGAATACCATATATACTTAAAATTTGATTATAAACATTGTAGTATCCTTTTAATGTTTCTTCTTTATCAAAGTATGCACCTACAATAGTATTTGTTGTTTTATCTGCTGCTAAATGTAGACATGTTTTTTCACAACCAAACCAATTATGTATTGAGCCATCCATTTCAATTACTTCACCAAAATATTTTGGTTTTTCAAGTCTTGGATGTGAATCTTCAATTGCTATTTCATGATTAACAAGTTTCTCAATTTCAACTTCACCTTTATTTTCTTTTTTATCCATCAATAATTTTTTCTTTAATTTCTTTTTAGTTGACTTTCTAGCAACAGGAGAAATCAAATTTTCCTTTTTTAATATATCGTATATACATGTATATGAGATATTAATATCTTCATCTGATTTTAAATATTCTTGGAAATGTTTAATATTAAATCCTTGATATTTATTAGTATATAATAGTATAATGTTTTCGGAAATGGATTTATCTATGGTAATAGACGGTTGTTGTCCACGATTACCGTGTACAAAACTCAATTTTCCATTTTCCTTATATTTAATTATTAGGCGATTAACTTGTCTTACTGATATATTTAGTTTTTTAGCTGCTCTATTTTTATTGCCGTTATGATCAACTAATTCTTTAATAATATTATATTTAAATTCCTCATTCATTCTTAAAATTATTCCTTTCATATATATATCACCTCGGTGATATATTATATCCAACTTTGGGACATTTTCAAAAGTTAACTATTAAGACATTATCACAAGTTAATTACAGGTATACAAATAAAATACTTCTTTTTTATTGACAAAATATATTAAAATGGTAATATAATTATTGCTTTTTGAAAAGTAGGAGGTTTTTCATGGATATAAAACGAAATAGACTTAATTATTTACTTCAAGAGAGGTATTTACACAATCAATATTTAGAACAATGTTATGACGATTATTCACAAATATGTTCCAGTGAATATACTGATTATTTTGAAAATATAAAGAAATTTTTAGAGGTTGCGAGGGATTATATTTTAAACGATGATGAAAATAAAGATAATATGGAGGATTTAGAAAATTTAGAAGAGATAGAAGAACAATTTATTTTTGATAATGATAATTCAAATAATACAGAGAAATTTGAATAATTAGAAGAGAAAGAAGAAAAAATTGAATTTGAAAAAGAAAAATCAAATTATACATTATGATATTAATAAAAAATAAATG
>JBKDZP010000012.1:0-44776 GCA_047971315.1 Bacilli bacterium | reverse complement strand
TACGGTAAATTCTTTGTTTTCGAAGTCTCCAGCTTGAATTCTGTTAACTACTTCATCTACAGAAAAAATTGTTACCTCTCCAAAAAGCTTATAACGAATATATTCCTGGATGTTCATGAGTTTTGCAGCGGCGTCAGCCTCTAAACGCTCGCTGTATTCTTGGTTCAAATCGAATCTGAAAGTTGCCATAAGATAAATCCTCCTTTTAAAATCGACATTGATTGCTGTCGATGTAATTATAATAACATCATCAGCAGTCGATGTCAATGTTTTAAATAGAAAAATAAATAAATTTTTGAAAAGCCGGAATTCGCTCTTACAAATCCCCTTAAGAAGTTGAAGAAGAAAAATCTTCTATTTTTTAACGAAAGGAGTGTGCGGGCGATGAGTGTATATGGACTCAATCAAAAAGGATATTTAGAAGCCAAAATTAAGCAGCAAGTAAAGTCAATCGCAAACGTAACGAAAGGCGGAAAAGAAGTATCTGCCGCTGGTATATATCTGCTCGAACTATTCCGGCGATACGGTTACCAACACAGAAGCTGCAAAGCGTTATAGCAGATTTGCATTGGACCAGGGTGGTGATACCGCTAGCACCGCATTTGTTACTTCCTTTGTATATGCGCGGGGATAGTAAACGGAAGCTGCTGAAATAATCTCACTTTTTAAATCAAAAACTAATATTTAAAACTACAAAATTGAAAATTTAAAAAAAGTACATAAAACTTAAAATAAGACTGAAATATCTCCTATGCAATCGATAGGATTTTTGTGTCTATATATCTATACTAACACCATTTCTCATCTTAATATGTCTTATGATAGACCTATAAATATTAGACTTAAAATTAAAAGCCCTAAAAGAAAAGATGATTCATCGAAGAGTTTAAAAGTTGATTATACTTTTATGCATGATTGGTTTGGTGATACTTTCAGATTCATTGAAACGCAAAAAGTTGAACCCTATGATGATATTGTATAAGTAATTTGTAGTCCATTTGCAATAGTTAATTGGGCACTACAATATAGTGATAGAGTAGAAGTCATCAACCTACCAATGTTAGAAATTTAATTATTGAAAAAATTGAAAATTTAAATAAAAAATATAGAATGGAGTAAATAATATGGCATATAATAATGTAATAAATTTTATTGAAGATATAAATGAACAACATGAAAACTATAATTTTGAATTTGAAAATGGATACCCTGATTATAAAAATTTAGATGGTTTAAAGAGATATTATACATATATGGTTTCTACAAACGCATCAAAAAAGAGACAAAAATCAGAATATAATAATTGTTCAAATTTTGCAAAAGAAAATTATGAAAAATATAGTTTAAAAAACTTTGATTGTGATGGATCAGGAAAATTTTATTATGAGTTAACACATGATATTTATTTAAAACTATGGGCATGGAAAAAACAAAATGAAACTACTTTTGGAAATATAGAAAATGTTTTTAATGAGGTAGAAAATAGTTCTTTTGGTGGTGAAACAATGAATTCATCTAACACAATTACTGATAAGATTGTAGAAAAAATCTGCAATAAAAATGAGGAATTAATAGAACATAAAAAAGGGAAATTTTCAATTAATTTTCAAATAGAATTATTTGCAAATACTGAAACTCAGGCAACTTTTATAAAACACCTCAAATTTTTTGAAGGTCTAGAAGAATATATTAATGCTTATCATACAATTGGTAATTTTTGTTTAGTTCCAGCTTACTTTAATGGTGATCGTGGTTCAAAATTAGGTTTAAGTGATTATTGGGATTTATCTTTAGAATATTTACAAACATATGGTTGGGATAAAAGTAAATTTACAAAAGATAAATTTAACAAGTATGTTAATTATTTCTTTTTATGGGATTATGTTGAAGCAAAAGATTCGAAAAATTATATAATTAAAGAACTTAGCCCACATGAGTATTCTGAAGATTCTATTAAAAGATTTCTTAAAGATACAACAAAATTTATTAAGCGACGTGGTATTTTTATGGTTGGAATATTACAAATACAAAAAGAAATAAGTGTAGAAAAATACAACGAAATTAGAAAAATAATATTTTGTAGTAATAATACTTTTTGTGGATATGAAGATGTTTTAAATAAAATTACAAACATTCTACGAAATGATGAAATAGCTATTATTAAAATTGATAAAATTAAAGAAAAAATAGAAAATATAAAAATATAAAACTTAAATATTATTAAGTTTTTTATTTTGTTGTATTTTTCCACCTATCAATATGGTGTAATATAGCTATGAAACGAAAAATTGTTATTTAAAATTATATAGTTTATTGAATATTTAACAATAGTTTCAGTTCAACTTATAAAAAGAAGGATTTATGAAAATAATTGAAAATAAATATGGTGTAAAAATTGATGATGTATTTTATTCATCTAATCGATGTGGTCGTAATGGACAATATATTAGTTTTTTTAAAGTTGTAGATTTAAAGGGTAAAAATTAAGTTATATTAAGAGAAATAGATAAAAAGGTAGTTTCAACTAATGAGGATAATAAAGCAGAGGAGTTTGTAGTTCCTGATAAAAATTATTTTAAAGATGAAAGTAGTTATATAGAATTTAATAATATAGGAGCAATAAAAATGATAAAAAAAGGGATGACAGCGAAAATATATATTTCGCTTTTAATATATATTATAATAGAGGTTGGAACACCTAGTATAAAATGTCTTATTATCGTACTGCTAATTTATGGGGGTGGTAAGCCATTATTTCATTTTATTGATTGGATGGATTAAAAATAATTCCAATAAACATAATAATCAAGAAATTTGGCGTATATAATATTAAATGCTTTAGAAGAAAAATATATAATTTCACGAAAAGTAAAAAATGTACAGGGCTTACTCATTTTATAGAAAATTTTATGTAGGCGCCTGATGAATGCACTAAAAGTGCAAAAAGACTTTGTAATGAGTTTAATAATAATTCTTTTTAAATATTTACAACAAAAAAAGAAAAACTTATTTATTTAAAACCAAATAATTATAAAGTTTTACTTAATGCAAAATTATGGAATCAGTGGTTTGATATATTTAAGTAAAAGATTATAATATAGATATGTTCTTTGTTATATTTTAAAAATCTTTTACTACTATACAAAAGTAACTTAATCAAATAATTGGAGGAGAAAATATGAAATATTCTATTATTGAAGACGAATTAAGTGGTAGTTATACTATGATACCTGATGAAAATATAAACTATTATGCAATAAGTGATATACATGGTAATTTAGATGCATTTAAAGATGCACTGTCAAATATAGATCGTGAATGTGATAATACAAGATTAATATTATTAGGTGATTATATTGATGGCGGAAAGCAATCATGTGAAGTTTTAAAATATATTAGAGATTTAAAAAACATATATAAAGACAAGATAATAGTACTTATGGGAAATCATGAAGAAACTTTTCTTGAATGGCTAGATGATCCAGAATATATGGTTTCTACTTTTATTTCAAATATCGATACAATAATGAAATTTTTATCAGAAATGCAACTAAAAACTTTAAATACTACTCCAAATAATAATGAAGAATATATAAATATGAGTAAATTGTGTGCCAAATATATTTTATCTAATCATAGTAGTTTAATTTGTTGGACAAGAAATTTACCTCGTTATTTTGAAACAGACTCACAAATATATGTTCATGCAGGTATTGATGAAAGAGGTTGTGAAAAAGAAAATAGATATTGGAAAAATAAAACACAAGATTTCTATTTTACAAATAAATTTCCACCAACAAATGGAAAATTCTATAAAGACATTATAGCTGGACATGTTTCAACAGCATTACTTGCAAGTGATCAGGCCTTTAATGAAATATATTATGATGGAGAAAGTCATTATTATATTGATGGAAATGTTCTTAAAACTGGAAAATTACCTGTATTAAAATATTGTAAAAGGACTAAAAGTTATACTGGATTTAAAAACATTAAAATAAACAATAAATTCATCTGGGAAGAATATGAAATTGAGGAACATCAAAATAAAGAGTATTTTAAAAGTCAGAAAATTAAGTTAAAAGATTAAAAAAATTTTTAAAATACTAAGGGTTTAATATGGAAAACGATGAAATATATAAATTAATAAAATCTACAACAATAAAAGAATACTGCATTAAGAATAATCATATATTTAGTCTACTTGAAAAAGCAATTATTATTAATCCTTCAACACTTTATTTTGAAAACAAATTAAATGAGCTAGAAAAACTTGTTCTAGTAAACGAAAAAAATGATGAACAAATAAATATAAATGAAAAAACATATACATCAAAAGAAATTATTCAAAATCATATTCATTATAATAGAAAGATTGAAATAGAATTGAAAGAAAATGATGGTATGAGAATATATGAATTATCAGCAATACAAGATTACAAAAAATATAAAAATTACAATAAATATGGAATTTATAAAACCTTTAATGATGCTATGAACGCCTTTAATAAAATCAATTTTTTTGAAAAAGCAAATGTACTTGGTACAATTGAAAAAGTATATTTTAAAGGAAACAATAATCATTATTAAAAAAAGATTTATATTGATCTAGATGGATATGGTAATATTATAAATATCCATCAAATAAATTATAAACCTGAAACAATAAATATACCCGAACTTAACTTTTTTAATGTGAATTTCCCACATTCTTATAAAAAAGGGGATATTGTAAGAATTAGAAAGTGTGTTGGCAAAAATTTAGATACATATTATGAATATGGAATTGTATATGAAGTTATGAAAAACACTATTAAAGTAATAGAAATACTTGATACTTCAAAATTAATTGTTATATCAGAAAAAGTTATAGGGGCATTAGAATATTGTAATGAACATGAAGAAAATGTTGAATACAAACTATGTTATATAATTTCGAGATATATAAAAAAAATGGATTTAATAACATTTTTAAATTTATTTGATGTTGCAAAGTCTGTAATGCGAAATGATATAATAAATATTGGAGTTGGTGAAAATATAATTATTAAAGAAGTGATTGATGCTGTGCATGATTATTTAGGTGAAAAAGCATACAATTATATGAATTGGATTGTATGAAAATATTATTGAAATAGCTTGGTATATTAAATTTTATAATAAACCAGCACACATCTGACATATAGAAAATATAAAAAATATTAGATATTAAAAATAAAAATTCACGAATTATTAAATTGTCTTATTAAAACGATAGTAATTTATAAAATTAAAATAATTAATTTATATGCAAAAGCACTTTAAAAATATAAATAAAATTTATTTAAAAGTAAGTTAAGGGTACATATTAAAGGTAAGGTTAAAGGTAAGTTTTTTGACTATGTACAATTTAGAATAAGTAAGTTAAACTTGATATAATGGCAATAAGTGTCATAGTAGTATTAGTTGAAATAAATGAGATTGCTTTAATTTCATTAAAAAAAATTTGATTTGGTAATATTTACAAGCACTAGTACCTAACGAATTTAAAATATTATTAAACATTAACGCTAATTTGGGCATGACAAATTTGTCTAGGGGGTATGACAAAAATGGCATACTACCCATGACAAAAATGTCACCCATAATAATATAAAATATAAAAATATAAATAATAATGATTAAAATATTTGCAATTAAGCATGACTATTAAAGTTGTGTTTTTTTATGAAAGGAGGTGATGCGAAAGAAAATGTTTTCTTTAAATAAAAAAATTCATAACTGATTAAAATATTAAATATAGTAAATAACTAAGTAGAATATCTAAATTACATAATACTTCTATATTCTTGTTATAATATTATAAAAGAGGTACTATAGTTGATCATAATATTGTTATTATATCGGTTATCAAAACTAGTAATTAAACCGGTAATCATCTAAATATTAAAGTATTAATAGATGGAAATAAATTTGATTCACTAAGTTTATTAAATTATGTCGAAAATTAATAAATTATGAGGAGCTGCCAAAAAGATGGCAATTTGTAAGCTTATTATTTGTTGATATTTAAGATAAAACAAGCAATTGTGCCACCTATTGAGGTGCACAAATGCCACTGATTTCGCAAGTGCGAACATCATATGGTGCCATACTATTCCCTTATTTTATAAGGAAATAATATTGTGTTGACACCATCATCTTATCCTGCTTTATAAAAATAATGAAATATTTAAGAAATTAATGATATAATCGAAATATACAAATATACAAGAATCTTAGTGGGGGAATTTATGAATAAAACCGAATTATTACAATTAGTTGATAATTTAGATTTTCCAAAAGCGGAATTCTATATTCATTCAGAGAGTAGTTTATTGTTATGTAGTTTAATTGAGTTTACTGATAAATTAAATATTTATGTTACGGAAACTTTATTAGGTAATTTAAAAATAAAATATCTAACAGACTTAGTACTTTTAGAGAATAATAATTATAGTCTATTTGAAAATATCGAAATAATGTTAATAAATGATACTGTTACTAATCTGGAAAACGTTGATGGATTTCAAATTGAGCCATTTGATAAAGTAATAAATTATTATATTAGTGAATACAATAATAAAAATAAGATAAACATCAATAAACTTAAAGACTTTATAAAAATTAAAAATCCTATAACGTTAAGCAAATATATGCAAGATAACATTTCTTATTTTTGGAATGATAATAAAAACAATAAAAGAAATGATTTTAACGAAACACTGTATTATGATTACAGTTTAATGACACCCATAGAAACAATTGTCCATCAATATGGTATTTGTGTTGATCAGGTTGAATTAGAACGTATGTGGTTTAATTTAAGAGGATTTAACTTTAAAACTATATGTATCCAGGTTATAAGAGATAATGATTGTCCAGGACATGTATTATTAATTTATGAAGATGGAGAAAATTGGTATTGGTTTGAAAATGCATGGTATGATATGAGAGGAATACATAAATATGATAATTTCAAATCATGCATAGATAGCATTACAAACAAATTTATTATTCAAAATAACATTACTAATGATCAATTAAGTGGTATAGAAATATATGAATATAGTAAATATCCTTTTCATAGTAATTACGAAATGATGGATAAGTATTCTACTGAAACAAAGTGTAGAAAGTTTTTAAAAATAATTAAAGAAGATGAAAGATGATGAAAGAGTTGTAGAATTTACTTTTTATAATGCTGGATTTAATATGATATTTTATTACGATTCAATACTTAGTGATATAAAATGAAAATATATAATACTGCTGGTGAATATGGTTTTGATATTGTAATAGAAAAAAAACAGTATTTTAATAATTTATTATTGTAACTGAAATAGGAAACATTATAAATACATACGAATCAAGGGGATAGGTTACACTAAATAGAATAGTTTTACTAAGACAAAAATAAACTTGAAATATAGGGTGATAAAATGCATTTTACAGTAGTAAACCAAACTACAGATAAAATTAGTTATAATATAGTAGATTCCAAATTAAAAATACGCATTTACTACAAATTAAGAAAAATTAGATTTATGTAATTTATGTATAGAATTCTATAATATTACTATAAAATAGTGTATAATTCAGTTAGTAAAAGGTATTTGATGAATAATAAAATTGAAATAATAAATGAATTAAAAGAAAAAATTAAAACATTACGTCCATTTACTACAGGTGAATTAGAAAGATTAAGTGAAGAATTTGCAATAGAATATACATATGATAGTAATGCAATTGAAGGAAGTCCACTTACACTTGAAGAAACAGCTTTAATATTAAAAGAAAATATTACAATTGCTGAAAAACCATTAAATTTTCATTTAAGCGCTATTGGACATAAAGATGCTTATTATTATGTTGAAACATTAATAAAGATAAAAGTGATTTAAAAGAAAAAGAAATATTAAACATAAATAGCTTAGTGTTGATGGATAGACAAGAAGATAAAGGAAGATATAAAAGTATTCCTGTTAGAATATTAAATACAAATGCAGAAGTATCACCACCGTACTTAATTAAATCAAAAATGGAAGAACTTATTAAATGGTATAATAATAGTAATTTTGAACAAATATAAAAGATTGCAACATTTCATTTGAAATTTGAAACAATTCATCCATTTATTGATGGAAACGGTAGATGTGGTAGATTACTATTAAACTTTGAACTTTTGAAAAATGGATATGTACCAATTAATATCAAGTACAAAGATAGAAGTAGATATTATGATGCTTTTAAATTATATAATGAACATGAAGATTGTAGTTTAATGACTGATTTAATATGTGACTATTTAATAGAAGAACTCAGTAGATATATTAGTTTAAGAGAGCAAAATTAATGCTCTTTTTAAATTATTTTTTTATATAACACTAATAAAACAATTAGTGTTATTTTTTATGTTTAAAAATATACTTTAGTATACAATAGGGGGTTAATTATGAATATAACAAATACATTTAATAAGGAAAAAAATTTATTTGATTTATTAATCAAATTATTAGAAAGTGAGTTAAATCTTGAGAATATATAATGATTTTATATTTTTAAATAAATGTGCTACAATGTGTTTGCAAAATAACGTTATACAAAGGAAAAGGAGAAATAATGTATAACACGGTTTTAAAACCAGCAAACTACTATAAAGTAGGAATATATGTAAGACTATCTAAAGAAGATGATAATAAAGACAAATCTTATGAAAGTGAAAGCGAGAGTGTAAGTAACCAAAGAAATCTTTTAATGAAATATGTAAAGGAACACGAATTTACATTTGTTGATGAATATATTGACGATGGATTTAGTGGAACAAACTTTGATAGACCAGCTTTTAATAGACTTAAAGAAGATATAGAAAATGGAAAAATTAATTGTGTAATTACAAAGGATTTATCTCGTCTTGGACGTGATTATGTGCAAAGTGGTTATTACATAGAACAATATTTTCCACTTAAAAAGGTGCGATATATCTCTGTTTTAGATAATGTTGATACATTTATTGATAGTACTAATAACGATATTGCACCTTTTAAAGCGCTTTTTAATGATATGACTAGTAAAGATACCTCAAAAAAGATTAAATCCATATTAAAAGGAAAAAAAGAAAATGGACATTTTATTGGTAGTAATCCTAGTTACGGATATATGAGAGACCCTATGGATAAACATAAATTAATACCAGATCCAGTAACTGCCCCAATTGTTAGAGAAATATTTAAAAAGGTAAGTGAAGGAGAAACATCTTCAAACATATTAAAATGGTTAAATGATGAGAAAATAAAAACACCAAGTAAATATAAAGGACTTAAACTATCTAGTAGACTAAAACATGATGATATTTGGACAGTTAGTTCATTAAATAAAATTCTTAAGAATAGGATGTATACCGGTGATATGATTCAAAATGTTCAAGCAAAATTAAATTATAAATCTCAAAAAAGAATTAAACTTGATAAAGAAGCTTGGATTATTATTGAAGATACACATGAAGCACTTGTGGATAAAGTTATATTTGAAAAGATTCAAAAAAGCCCCCAGAGAATAAGAAAATTAAATATGAACAGAGAGAGAAGATTACTTGAAGGTATGATTTATTGCAAGGAATGTGGAAATAGAATTACTGTTGCTTATAAAAGAAAAATTGATTATTGGAGCATGAACTGTAATAAATACACAAGAAGTCCAAGTCAACGATTATGTACATCTCATTATATGACATATAATTCCTTTGAAGAAAGAATTATAGAAGAAATTAAGTCAGTATGTGAGAATTTCATTTTGGATATAGATATTAATAGGTTAAAAGCTAATATTAAATTAAAAGATGAAACTATAGATAAGAATTTACAAATTAATGAGTTAAATAAAAAAATTGGTTCGCTTCAAAATAAATTGGATGTTCTTTATGAAGATAAATTCAATGGTATTATTTCAAGCGATATGTATTTAAGGTTATCTAAAACATGCGAAAAAGAAATATCTGAATTAAAGTATAGTTTGAGTTTACTCCAAAAAGAAAAAAAATCAGAAAAACATGAAGTATATGATATTGAAAAAAAGATTAAAGAAATAATAAATATCAAAGAGCCTAGTCGTGAACTATTAAATTGCCTTATTGATAAGATAATTATTGATGAAAATAGAAATATAGAAATTAAATATAATTTCAAGGAAGTATAAAGTCAATTTTTTATCAAAAAACACTATTTAAAGAGAAAAAAATTAAAGAATTATTAATTACTACTTTGCAAAATAACGTTTTACAGCCGAGTTACATTTTGACCATTCGCACCACCTGCATTTATATGATTTGAAACAACTACAACATTAGAGTTATCTCCAAATGCATTTAAAATTCTATTTACTCTTTCAGTAGGATCTACAGTCTCATCTGATGATCTTGTTAAACTAACAGGTACCCCTAACGATTTAAATCTATCATACATATATTTGGATATATCTAAAGTTAAATCTTTCTCAATAATTCCATTTCCATTTGCTCCAGGATCTTCACCACCATGACCTGCATCAACTACAACATATAAATTCGCCATCTATATCACCTCTATGGTATTGTATGAAAAAAAAATTTTTTTGTCCTAAAAAAGCACAATTACTTTAAAATTAATTATTTATATAAAATATCAAAAAAAACGATATAAATCGTTTAATCACCAAGCTTTAAAGCTATTATAAATCCTAAAATAAATAATAAAACTCCTATAATTAATAAAGGTATACTAATTGTATATCCAACCACATCAATTATTATTGTAATTACAGATGATAGAATAAATCCAACTATTCCATAATATGTTGCAGTAGGAAACTTCTTTAATAATTTCTCAATTATTTTAGTAATAAGCATTATACCAAGTAAAATTCCAAAACCAAAAGGTATTAAAATTAGCATATTATTTAACAAATTATTTAATCCAGATAAATCACTTACTGCATCAATAATTGGCTTATAATATCCTAAAATCATCAATACAAAAGAACCACTTATTCCTGGAATTATCATTGAAGCTGATGCAATAATACCAACAATAAATACCATTATATACCCTACAATACTTAAATTACTTAAATCAACTGATGTATCTCCAGGACTAATAAATTTTAATCCTAAAATTAGCAATAAAGCAATAATAAAAATTAGAAAATTAACAGTACTTTTTCCACTTTTCTTTTCACTTTCTTTTAATTTGTTAACTAATAATGGTAATCCTCCTACTATTAATCCTACAAAAAATAATGAAGTTGGAAAAGGAAATTTATCTAAACTATAGGAAATAATATTACTAAAAAGTAATAAAGATAATACAATTCCACTACCAACAGGAATTAAAAATTTCATACTTTTTTTAAAATTTTTAAAAATGTGTGAAATGCTTTCTAATAAATCTTCATATATACCTAGAGTAATAGCTAATGTACCACCACTTACTCCAGGTATAATGTTTGCAATTCCAATTACAAATCCTTTTAAAACTATACTAATTTTATCTTTCATATATCCTCCAATATTATTTATTATATCACATTTGCTGTAGTTACTCTATCATTTATTTAATATAAAATAATACTAAATTGAAAAATATTTTTAAAAATCAACTATATAACAAATTATTAATCAATATCAGCAATACCTCTCCAATTATCTGGGAAACCAATTTTATTTAAAATTGAATTTAACGGAACTATATCAACCTTACCATCCAATATATCAATCTCATATCCTATTTGAAAAACTAAGTCATGAAATTGATTTTTAGTAAGCATTTGTTTCATTATTATAATTAAAGCAAATAAATCATTCTTACCATAAATATATTCTTCATTATCTCTTTCAATTTTCAAAATTGTATGATATTTAGAATCTAAAATACTTCTTTGAGTTCTATAATCATATAGTATCTCTTCATGAGCACACAAATTTCTAAAATTTGCGAGTAAACTAAGATTTAAAGATAAAACATCACTATCAATATCATAAAAATCTGAAATATTTTTTTTATCCTCTGTTTTTAAAATGCAAAATAACTCCGAAACAATACCCATCGATAAAACTTTAACTAAAATCCATAAAGGAATATACCCGTAATTACTTAAATAATGAATAGTAGCTTGATGTTTCATCCCATTAACACGTATTTGTCTTCTAACTTTATTTAAAATATCAGTAACTTGTCTTGATTTAATTCTATCCTGTGTAAAATTATCAGGATTTAAATAATCCTTTTCTTTAAAACCATACTTTTTAGATAATTGATAACTAATTATCGACTTTATATTATTTTCAATAATTAATATATATTTAAACATTATATTACGAATATTTCTATCAAAATAAAATACCCCATATAATTCCTCAAAAGTTGTACCATTAATATACTCTTCATCTTTACTTGAATTCATAAATAAATGACGATAACCACTTATAAAAAAATAATTTTCACGAAACAGAATTTCTTTAGCACTATCTTCGTCATTAATAACTAATCCCTTTGATTTTAAAATTTCTACTTGTTCATCTAATGTTCTAAAAATTTTTGTTTTCATATTACCTCCACATATATCTTATTCAATTATAACATGAATTGAAAACAACAACAATTATTTTATATTGAAATATTTTAAAACACCGTTTGTTATAACAGAAGCAACTTTTTTTTGATAATATACTTGCTTTAATAAATATCTGTCACTAGCATTACTTAAAAACCCTACCTCAATTAAAATTCCCGGTCTAGTAATACGCTTTTGTAAATACAAATCATCAACTAATTTATATTCCCGTTTACTACCTAAATTACTATTAAATTCACTTTGAAAAATATTAGCAATCTTTTCATTAAATACATTATTATCATCATAAAAAACTTGTGCTCCACTCCAAATACCAGTTTCTTCTGAATTAAGATGAATTGATAAAAATAAATCACAATTTGATTTATTTATTACATTACCTCTTCTTGATAAATCACTTCTTTTACGATTAATTGTATTTGTAACTGATAAATCATAATCACCATACCTAGTTAAATAAACGATTGCTCCTAAACTAGTAAGTTTGGTTTCTAATTCTTTACTAATTGACAAATTTATATTTTTTTCATAAATATCCTTATATACAGCACCAGGATCTGTACCACCATGTCCTGGGTCTATATATATTACTTTACCAAATAAAGGTAAATCATTAATTAATGCATCAGTTCTTATAAAATTAAAATTTAATAATAGCAAATTAAATAAAAACAATAAACACATTTTATATTTAAGCATAAAATCACCTAATAAAATATATGTTTTATAAATAAATTTATTAGTACAGAAAAAACTTGATTTTATCAAGTTTTATATAATAATTAAATTTCATAATCACCAATAAATCTACCATATAAACCACAAGGTAAAATTAAGTTATTTTTAGTAATTGATAATCCAATTTCACCAGCTTCTACTTTTCCACTTTTATATTTTTTTAAAACTGTTGTTTTCAAAATATTTTCTAAAGCTGTTGGTGATACACCCGTAGTATAAGCATTTACCAGCAAAAATAATGGCTTATCCGACAATATATCTAAACATTTATTTATTAAATTATAAATATTATGTTCAAATTTCCAAACTTCACCATTTGGACCTCTACCATAACTTGGTGGATCCATTATAATAGCATCATATTTATTTCCACGTCTTGCTTCTCTTTCGACAAATTTTAGGCAATCATCAATTATAAATCTAATTTTATTGCTTTCCAAATTAGAAAGATGCATATTTTCTTTTGCCCATTCAATCATTCCCTTTGATGCATCAACATGTACTACCTCACATGCACCAGCAAATGAACTAGCCATTGTTGCACCACCAGTATAAGCAAATAAATTTAAAACTTTAACATTTCTTTTACATGTACTTATTTTATCTATTATAAAATCCCAATTCGTTGCTTGTTCAGGAAATAAACCAGTATGTTTAAAATTAGTTGGACTAACCTTAAATCTCAATGATTTATAATTAATTGTCCAATATTCAGGAACTTTCTTCTTAAATTCCCAATAACCTCCACCTTTATCACTTCTATGATAAAAACCATCTGGATTATTCCAAACCAAATCACTTTCAATTGGCCAAATAGCTTGTGGATCAGGTCTTCTTAAAATAATACCATTCCAACTTTCTATTTTTTCACCATTTCCAGCATCAATAATTTCATAATCTTTCCATTCATTACTTATTCGCATTAATTATCCCCCTTTAATAATTAGATTTATTTCATTTCATATTATATCATAAAAAACATATATTAACATATATCTTTTTACATATTTAAACCTTTTATTGTATACTCTTTTAATTAAAAACTTTACTACTTTTTTATTTATTACTTGTATCTTTCTAAAAACAATTTATAATTTTATATTATCGTGTTTTTAAAAAATTATGCTTTAAAGAGATTACCACTATCTTGCTTGTCATTTTTCTTAATTGTATCATTTTCTAAATAGCTTAAATTGTAGTAAATATTTATACAAAAAAAGAACGCAATTGCGTACTTTATAAAAAATGATTTTATTATCTTTTTGAAAATTGTGGTGCTCTACGAGCAGCTTTAAGACCTGGTTTTTTACGTTCTTTAGCTCTAGAATCACGAGTAACAAAACCTGCTCTTTTTAATATTGTACGGTAGCTAGTTTCACTACCTTCATTAGCTTTGTCATATTCAAGTAAAGCTCTAGCAATACCTAAACGAATTGCTCCAGTTTGACCTGTAAATCCTCCACCATTAACTTTTACTACAACATCAAAATTTTCTGCATTATTTGTAGCTACTAGAGGTTGTTTTAAATCCATAACATTAGTTTCATATGGAAAGAATTCTCTAACATCTACACCATTAACAGTAATATTTCCTTTTCCAGCAAACATTTTAACTTGTGCAACAGATGATTTTCTTCTTCCTGTTCCAATAAATACTTTTTTATCAGCCATTTAAAATCCTCCTTAATTATTTTTTAACTCAACAGGTTGTTGAGCTGTATGTGGGTGTTCTGCCCCAGCATACACAAATAACTTTCTATACATTTGACGTCCTAATCTTCCTTTTGGAAGCATTCCTTTGATAGCTCTTTCCATCATTTCTACTGGATATTGATCTCTCATAACACGAGCTGTTCTTTCTCTAAGTCCTCCAGTATACCCACTATGGTTGTAATATATTTTATTATCTAACTTGTTCCCAGTTAAATTAATTTTATCCGCATTTACAACAATTACAAAGTCTCCACAATCTATATGTGGTGTATAAGTAGGTTTATGTTTACCTCTTAAAACATGAGCAACCTTAGTAGCAACACGTCCTAAATTTTGACCTTCCGCATCGATAACATACCAATTACGCACAAGATCTTCTTTTTTTTGCATATATGTATTTTTCATAAATATTTCCCTTTCTTTTAATATATTATGAAATAAGTGTTCCCAATACTTATTCCATGGGATATATAAAATGTACCAGTTATAATATTACCAAAAAGATATTGAAAAGTCAACAAATTCCAACCCTTTTTAACTAATAATAAACATCTTTTAAATATAAACCTTCAGGAGGGGCAGTTTTACCTGCTAAACTTCGATTTTCAGATTCTAAAATATTTACTAACTCACCAATATTTCTCTTATTTTCACCAATTTCAATTAATAATCCAACCATATTTCTAACCATATATCTTAAAAATCCTGTACCTTTAAAATAAATTGTAATTATTTTATTATCAAGCTTAATTTCAGTATCAATAATAGTTCTTACATAATCATTTATAATGTTGTTAGTTTTAGTAAATGATTTAAAATTATGAGTTCCTTCAAATAATTTGATACCTAATTTCATTTTTTCAACATCTAAAAGTTTATTATATTGAAAATTATATTTTCTTAAAAAAGGATCATAATTACCGACATTAATTTTATAAATATACTCTTTTGCTACAACATCAAATCTTGCATGAAATTCTTCATTAACTTCAACAATATTTTTTATATAAATATCACTGCTTACTAAACTATTTAATGCTCTTTTTAAATTATCTGTAGTTATATTAATTGATAAATCAAAATGTGCTTTTTGATTTATTGCATGAACTAATGCATCGGTTCTACCACTACTATGAATATTTACATCATAATTATTATTTATTTTTTTCAATTTAGACTCAATTTCATCTTGAATAGTTCTTACATTAGTCTGCTTTTGATACCCACTATAATTACTACCATCATATGCAAAAGTCATTAAATATCTCATATTTCACCTCTTAACTAACAAACCTATATATATCTTTTATTAAATCATTTATTTCATCTCGGTAACCTATTTTAATATTTTTTTTACTCAAAACCACATTTGAAAATTCCATTACCTTCGGTATGTTTATACCAAGTTTCCTCAACTTAGATTCATTTTTAAAAACATCATATTTAGTACCTTCAATTTCAATTTTTCCATGATCAAGTACATAAATATAATCAGTTATTTTATGAATAAAATCTATATCATTTGTTGCGACAATAATAGTCTTATTAAATCTATTTTTTAAAATTCTAAGTAACTTTAACAACTCTAATTTACTAGTTAAATCTAACCCAACAGTTGGATCATCTAATAAAATAATCTTTGGATTATGTATTAGTGCTGAAGCTATAGAAATTTTTTTTAGTTCACCACTACTTAAACTATTAATTTTTCTACTATAATACCTATCATCTAATCCTACCATTTTTAATGAAGCACTTACTCTTTCATTTATTTTATCTAACTTATAGCAGTGGTAGTTTAAAATAAATTTTAATGCATCAAATACTGTTTCTTCATAAGTATCTTCTAAATAATCAGAAAAAGAAAATCCAATTTTAGATTGAATATCTCTAAAATTATTTAATATTAAATTTTCATTTATAACCACTTTGTCAAAAAACATTTCGCCTTCAGGAATTAAATTAGTTCCTATTATTTGCAATAGTGTAGATTTACCACTACCGACATTTCCTAAAATACTTGTTATTTTTCCTTTATCAAATTTAAGACTTATTTTATTAAAAATTTCCTTTTGTTTGTAATTAACTTTAGAATAACTATAACTAATATTTTTTAATATTACTTCCATATTATATCCACCATCTTCTTCATATTTAAAATTACTTTATCAACTAGTCCATAATATTTTAATTTATTAGACAAAGAAATCATAAAAGGAAGTTCTAAATTATTACTTTTTAATAAATTTTCATTTTTATATAGAATATCACTTTTTCCATAAAATTCCACTTTCCCACCATTAAGTACAATTATATTTTTACTTATTAAGCTATCTTCAATATCTTTAGTAACATATATGATTGTCTTATTATTTTTATTTTCTTTTTTTAAATACTTAAATAATTTTTCTTTATACTTAAGAGTTAATTTACTATAAATATCATCTATTAAAATAATATCAGTATCAACAGACAATTTTAAAACTAATTTTACTAAAATTTTCTGATTTTCACTAAGTGTATTATAATTAAAATATAATATTTCTTTAATATCAAAATAGTTGATTAAATCTAAATTAGATGACTTTAATATATAAGCAACTTCATTATCCATATTTATTATTTTATCATCTATGTAAGTTATACTACCACCTAAATTTACATTTCCATAATACTTAACTTCTCCATTTAATATTTTTAATAATGAACTTTTTCCACTTCCATTCATCCCTATTAAAGCAATAAAATCTCCTTTTATAATATCAATTGAAAATTCATTAAATATCACATCTTCATACTTAAATTTTAAATTTTTTATCTCAATAATTTTATTCATCCTATCATCCCCTGTTAAATAGAAACACTAAATTTGCATAACTATTATATAATATTTTACCCATTTTTACAATAGAAAAAGACTTTACAGTCTATTCAAAATTATAAGTATATTCATAACTTGTAACACCATTTTCATCTATTGCAGTACAAGTAATAAATATTTTTTTAGTAGTTGCTAAAGCAATATTTGTTTCCGGATTAACAATACTACTGCTAATATATTTACTGTTTATTAAATCCGCAATTGTAATTGTACTAGTAGATGAGTTACCAACCATTACAGATGATACATCTATATTTTCATCTGCCCAAAGAGAAGCACCATAAAATATATAATCATTTATCCCAAGATAAAAATGATAATCATAAATATAGGTAGATTCTTCTGTTGTAGTTTTTTCTGTTTCACTGTAACTTATTACAACAAAAGAATATTTTGAAAAATTTCCACCATTTCTTGTATCTGCTAATGGATCATCTATATATCCACCATCTTGTAGTGTACCTAAAGTAACTAAAATAGCTTCTCCATCACTATTTGGAAATGTAGGTTCAGCAACGTGATCTGCAGCCCAATTTTTACATGCATCTTCAATAGATTTAACATTAACATCATATAGACTATCGCGATAATCTCTAATACTTTTATAAATATTTGGGGTTATAATTAAAGCTACAATTGATAATAAAACTAAAACTGCTAGAAGTTCAACTAATGTAAGTCCCTTTTTATTCATAATTATTGTTCCTTCTTCTTTTGGATATTATAAGTAATTTTTAGTAATAATTTTCTAGGTATAAATTTTGTAACTGTTGTAAAAAATTTCATTTTAAATCCTGGAATTATTACTAACTTTTTACTTAACATTTTATCAACTGCATATTTAGCAACATCTTTACTATTCATTGCTTTAATTCCAAATTTTACTTTTGCTACATCATTAAACTCTGTATTAACTGGTCCAGGACATAAAACTCCAACATAAACATTACTATTTATTTTTCTTAATTCTTCATGAATAGCCTCTGTTAGTTTTAATACATATCCTTTACTAGCATAATAACTTGCCATTAAGGGTCCAGATAGGAAAGCAGCACTACTTGCTACATTTAAAATATAACCATTATCATTTTCATTAAAATCCTTAAGAAATAATTTTGTTAACGTATGTACAGCTTTAATATTTGTATCTATTAGATCCAATTCTTTATCTAAATTTGTTTCACTAAATTCACCAAATAGTCCAAATCCTGCATTATTTATTAAAACATCTATATTTTCCTCTTTAACTTTATTATATAATTTCATACAATTAAATGTTGAAGAAATATCTAAACTTATTACTTTGACATTACTATTTAATTCCTTTTTTAATTCATCTAATTTTTTCTTTCTTCTAGCTACTAGTATTAAATCATATCCCATATCATTCAAAATTAATGCTATTTCTCTTCCAATTCCAGAACTTGCTCCAGTAATTAATGCTTTCATATATATCACAACAACAGGTAAAGATTATAAAAAACTAATTTTACTTAAAATACCTATTGAACTCCTTTCTATAAACTTAATAATATTTATACTTAACCTAATTATAACCTACTTTAAGTTTAATTTCAATATTTAGGCCAAACATAAAAAAAAAAGATGCTTATTTTGCATCTCCTTCTACTACTTCAAGAATAACCATTAAAGCATCATCGCCTCTACGTTCAGTTAATTTTAATATTCTAGTATATCCACCATTTCTATTAGTATAACGAACAGCATAATCATCAAATACTTTTTTAGCAGCTTCTTTATCATTTTGTAAGAAAGCTACAGCTTTTCTTCTAGAAACTAAAGAACCATCTTTTCCGTAAGTAACCATTTTATCAAAAAACTTACGTACTTCTTTAGCTCTAGTTTCAGTAGTTTCGATTCTCTCATGAGTGATTAAATCTTTTGTTAAATTAGCTAACATACTTCTTCTATGTTTATTAGTACGTCCTAATTTTCTATAAGCCATAATAAATTCCTCCTAACTGTTAATCTTCATCACTAAATTTAAGTCCCATATCCTTAATCTTTTCAATAACTTCTTTTAAAGATTTTTTACCCAAATTACGGATTTTCATCATTTCTAATTCTGATTTTTCTGTTAAATCTCCTAATGTATTAATACCTGCTCTTTTTAAACAGTTATAAGCTCTTACTGAGAAATCTAAATCATCAATTGCAGTTTCTAATTTTCTAAGTTTTGTATCTTCTTGTTTAGCATTCATAATACCTGTAGTATCTGCTATTTCACTTAAATTAGTAACTACATCTAAATGTTCAATTAATATTTTTGCAGCTAATGACATAGCTTCTTCTGGTCTAATTGACCCATTAGTTTGAACATTTAAAATTAATTTATCATAACTAGCATTTTGCCCAACACGAGCATTTTCAACATCATAACTAATTCTTTCAATTGGAGAATATAATGCATCAATAGGAATAAATCCAATCTTATCATTTTCAACAAATGATTTATTTTCATTTGAAGGAATATATCCTCTACCATTAGCTATAATGAATTCCATATCCAATTTACCACCTTTAGATATAGTTGCAATAACTTGATCTGGATTTACTATCTCAACATCAGCATCTACAATAATATCTTTAGCAGTTATAACTCTTTCTTCATTTACAGATAAGTGTGCTACTTTATTTTCCATTGTATGATTTTTTATAACAACACTTTTCAAATTTAATATTATAGAAGTAACATCTTCTACAACACCTTCGATAGTTTGAAATTCATGCATTACTCCATCTATTCTTACAGCTACTATTGCGCTACCTGGCATGCTTGATAACATAACTCTTCTAAGTGCATTACCTAAAGTTGTTCCAAAACCTCTTTCTAAAGGTTCTAATTCAAATTTTCCATAATTATTATTTTCTACATAATCTGTTATTCTATAAATTGGTTTTTCAAAATTTAACATCTTAACACACTCCTTTTCTTTTATCCACGTGGACGTTTTGGTGGACGACATCCATTATGTGGTACAGGTGTTACATCAGTAATTGAAGAAATTTCTAGACCAGCTGTTTGTAATGAACGAACTGCTGTTTCACGTCCTGAACCTAATCCATTGACAAATACATCAACTTTTCTCATCCCCATATCAAATGCAGCTTTTCCTGCTGCTTCAGCTGACATTCCAGCAGCAAATGGAGTTGATTTTTTACTTCCTTTAAATCCTAAAGTTCCAGCAGATGCCCAACTAATAGCATTTCCTTCTTTGTCAGTAATTGTAACAATAGAATTATTAAAAGTTGATCTTATATATGCTCTTCCTTCTGGAACATTCTTTTTAACTTTACGTTTTCTTGGTTTATAAGCCATTTATATAACCTCCTTTTTTAGTTAAAATTATTTCTTCTTGTTCGCAACTGTTTTTCCTTTACCCTTACGAGTTCTAGCATTGCGACTTGTTCTTTGACCTCTAACTGGTAATCCTTTTTTATGACGAGTTCCTTCATATGAATTAATTTCCATTTTAGTTTTAATACTCATATTAACTTCACGTCTTAAATCACCTTCAATAGTGTACTTATCAACTTCGCTTCTGATAGCTTCTAATTCTTCACTATTAAGTTCTCCAGCTCTTTTATTAACATCTACTTTTGCATCATTTAAAATTGTATTAGATAAACTTCTTCCAATTCCATGTACATAAGTTAAAGAAATTTCAATTCTTTTATTATTTGGTATATCTACACCTTTAATACGTGCCATAAAACACCTCCTATTTTAACCTTGTCTTTGTTTATGTTTTGGATTTTTACTACAAATAATCCAAACTTTACCTTTTCTTCTAACGACTTTACATCCATCACACATTTTTTTAACTGATGGTTTTATTTTCATAATAATCCCTCCTATTTTCTATAGGTTATTCGCCCACGTGTTAAATCATATTCAGACAATTCTATTACAACTGTATCACCTTGTAAAATGCGAATATAGTTCATTCGGATTTTACCAGAAACGTGAGCCACTACAGTATATTTATTTTCAAGTTCAACTTTAAATTGTCCTCCTGGTAAAACTTCTAATACTTTACCTTCAACTTCAATTGCTGATTTTTTATTTACTTCTTTTTTATCTTCATTATTGTATCTTTTTTTATTTACTGGTTTTTTTGGCATCTTATCACCTCTTTGTTAAAATTGTATACCCATCTTTAGTTACTAATACAGTATGCTCAAAGTGAGCAGATGGTTTATTATCATCAGTCACTATTGTCCAATCATCATCTAAGATAACTACATCAGAAGATCCTAGATTAAGCATTGGTTCTACAGCTATAACCATACCTTCTTTTAAGATAGGTCCAGTCTTTTTATTACCAAAATTGGGAATATCTGGTTCTTCATGAACATGTGAACCAATTCCATGGCCAACAAGTTCTTTTACAACTCCAAGATGACATTTCTTTGCATATTCAGATATTGCATAACCAATATCTCCAACATGTATTCCATCTTTTATCACAGATAAACCAACATATAAAGATTCTTTAGTTTGTTCTAATAAACGCTTTTTCTCAGAACTTATTTCACCAACGGAATAAGTCCAAGCTGAATCTCCGTGGTACCCTCTATAACAAGCACCAATATCTAAAGTCACAATATCTCCATTTTTTAATTTACGATTTCCTGGAATTCCATGAACTACTTCTTCATTAATTGAAATACAAATAGTACCTGGAAATCCATATAAACCTTTGAAAGATGGAGTAGCATCAGACTTTAATATAAAATCATTTGCAAGTTTATCAAGTTCTTTAGTAGAAATTCCCTCTTTTATAAATTGTTCTAAATATAAATGAGTCTTTCCTACTATTTCACCTGCTATTTTCATCAATTCAATTTCACGAACTGATTTTATAGTAATCATATTTGATCACCTATAATAGAAGTAATTTGATTAAATATTTCCATTTTACCTAAACTACTATCTACTTCGTATAACTTTCCTAAATTATTATAATAATTAATAAGTGGAGAAGTCTCTTCAACATAAGTATCAAACCTTACATCAAAAGTTTCTTCATTATCATCATCTCTTTTAACTAAAGAAGTCCCACATTTATCACAAAAATTTGTTAATAAAGGATTAGAATCTTTAATTAAATCATTATAAATGCTTCCACAATTAGGACAAGAAATTCTACCAACTATACGTTTTTTTGCTTCTTCTTTTGATAACACTAAATGAATAACATAATCAATACTCTGACCATTATTTTTTAACATTTTATCATAAGCAATTGCTTGTTCTAAATTTCTAGGAAACCCATCCAATATATATCCATTACAAACTAAGAAATTTAATTTATTAATAAGTAAGCTAATTATTATTTCATCATTTACTAATTTACCAGTTTCCATAATTTCTTTAATAGATTTACCAATTTCACTATCTTTTTTCAACTCACTTCTTAGTAAATCTCCTGTTGATATGTGTTCAAAATTGTATAAATCACATAATAACTTAGATTGTGTTCCTTTTCCAGCTGCTGGTGGCGCAATAAGTATTACACTTTTCATATTATCTTTTTCTTCTTCCTCTAGCAACTTTTCGAGTGCTTACTTCACTTGATAATTGTTTATAAGTTTCAAGTGCAACTCCAACTACAATTAGAATTCCAGTTCCTCCTACAGTTACACTAGTAGGTAAACTTGATAACATTCCAAATAATACTGGAATAGCTGCAATTAAAGATAAGCTTAATGCTCCAACAGTTGTAATTCTTTTTAAAACTTTACTAATATAATTTACAGTTTCTTCACCAGGTCTAATTCCTGGAATAAATCCACCATTTTGATTTAAATTATCAGATAATTCTCTTGGTTTTAATTGTATAAATGTATAAAAGTAAGCAAATCCAAAAATACAAATAACATATAATATAAAACCAGTTACTGAAGTAAGTGATAACCAATTACTAACAAACAAAGTCAATGAATCATTTTTAATAAATTGAGCAAGTACTCCAGGAATTGTAATAATTGTTGAAGCAAATATTACCGGAATAACTCCTGCTGAATTTAACTTAAAAGGAATATAACTTTGTTTTGAACTAGAATTACTAATTGATTTATTTGCGTATTGAATTGGAATTCTTCTTTCAGCACTTTCAACAAATACTACTCCAAGAATAATTCCAAAATATAATAATACAAAGAAAGCAAACTTAACAATACCAAATACCATTAATTGTGTTGTATCAAATGAAACTAAACCATTCCATGCTTGAACAAACATAGTTGGTAAGTTTGCAATTATACCTGCCATTATTATTAATGAAATACCATTTCCAAATCCTTTAGCAGTCATTTGATCACCAATCCAAAGTAATAATGAAGTTCCCGCTGTTAAAACAAGTGCGAAAATCAAATATTCAACTGGTGTTCCTCCACTTACAAAAGCAAATGAAAACATATATCCTTGAATAAAAGCCAATGCAATTCCTAAATATCTAGTAATTTGATTTAACTTAGCTCTTCCAGTTCCTCCTTGCTTACCTAATTCAGAAAGATAAGGAACTATATCCATTTGTAATAATTGAATAATAATTGATGCAGTAATATATGGCATTACCCCCAAAGCAAATATTGAAAATTGCTCTAAAGCTCCACCACCCATTGCATTAATTAATTCCAAAAAGCCTAAGTCACTAGTTCCTAAACTTTCAGTATCTACCCCAGGCACAATAATTGTTGTTCCTAATTTAAATACAAATAAAGAAAGAAATACAAATAATATTTTTTTTCTTATTTCTTTATTTTCGGGATTAAATATTTGCGAAATTTTTGCAAACATATTAAATCACCTCTGCTTTTCCACCTAATTTTTCTATTTCATCTTTAGCAACTTTTGAAAATTTATGTGCTTTTACAGTTAATTTTTTTTCTAAAGTTCCATTTCCTAAAACTTTAACTCCATCTAATTGATTTTTTACAATTCCCATTTCTTTTAATAATTCTGGTGAAATAACAGCTTCATTTTCAAAACTATTTAAATCACTTAAATTAATAACAGCATATTCTACTTTAAATCTAGCATTTGAAAATCCTCTTTTTGGTAATCTTCTATATAAAGGTAATTGTCCTCCTTCAAATCCAGGACGAACTCCTCCACCACTACGAGCATTTTGCCCTTTGTGACCTTTACCACTTGTTTTTCCAAGTCCACTACTTGTTCCTCTACCAAGTCTTTTACGAGTTGTTTTAGAACCTTCGTTTGGATGCATACTATGTAATTTCATTAGATTTCCTCTACTTTCTTACCACGAAGTAAAGCTACTTCTTCTTTTGTTCTTTGTGATTTCAAAGCTTCTAAAGTTGCATATGCCATATTTATTTTTGTATTAGAACCTAGAGATTTAGATAAAATATCTTTAACTCCAGCCATTTCAAGTACCGCTCTAACAGGTCCACCTGCTTTAACTCCTGTACCTTCGGCTGCTGGTTTAAGCATTACTTTACTTGCTCCTCTAACACCTATTGCTTCATGTGGGATTGTTCTTTCATCAACTAGTGATACATTAACTACTTTTTTGGTTGCAGCTTGAACTGCTTTTTTAATTGCATCTGGTACTTCATTTGCTTTACCAGTACCAAGTCCAACTTTACCTTTTTTATCTCCTACTACAACAGTAGCAGAAAAACGGAAATGACGACCACCTTTGGTTACTTTTGTAACCCTACCAATGTTGATAACTTGTTCTTCATATAGTTTTGGGCGTGGTTCTCTTCTTCTATTTTCCATTGATTACCCTCCTTTTAGAATTCTAGTCCATTTTCTCGTGCCGCATCAGCTAAAGCTTTAACACGACCATGATATAGGTATCCACCTCTATCGAAAATTACTTTTGTGATTTTTGCTTCTTTTGCTCTTTTTGCAACTAATTCTCCAACTTTTGTAGCAGCTTCAATATTTCCACCGTTTGAAAGTTTCAATTCTTTATCAATTGATGAAGCTGAAACTAATGTTACACCAATTTCATCATCAATAATTTGAGCAAAAATATTTTGATTAGATCTAAACACATTAAGTCTAGGTGCACTTGCTGTACCACTAACTTTTGCTCTAACACGAGCATGTCTAGCTTTACGTACTTCATTACGAGATACTTTATTAATCATGAGTATTCCTCTCCTTTACTAAATTACGTTATGCTGCTTTTTTTCCTTCTTTACGGCGAACAATTTCACCTTTGTAACGAATTCCTTTTCCTTTATAAGGTTCTGGTTGTCTAATTTTTCTGATGTTTGCAGCGAACTCACCAATTAAACATTTATCAATACCAGTTAATTTTAATTCTGTATTACTAATTGCTTCAACAGTTATTCCTTCTGGAATATCTACAATTACTGGATGTGAATATCCTGCAGTTACAGTAATTTTATTACCATTTAATGCAAAACGATACCCAACTCCTACAGATTCTAAACCTTTTGTAAAACCTTCTGTTACACCAATTAACATATTATTAATGTTAGCATTTGCTGTCCCATGAAAGTTTTTAAATAAGTCACTTTTTCTTTCAACAACTACTGTATTATCTTTAACAGTAACTGTAATATTTTTATTTACCTCAGTAGAAAGTTCACCTTTAGGACCTTTTACTGAAACTATATTACCATTAACCGATACTATAACATTTTCAGGTATTGTTAAAATTCTATTTCCAATACGACTCATTTTAATCCTCCTAACTTTCTACCAAATATAGGCTAATACTTCTCCACCAAGAGATGCTTTTCTAGCTTGCTTATCTGTCATTACACCATTAGATGTAGAAACAACAGCAATTCCAAGTCCACTAAGAACTCTAGGAACTTCTTCAGCTTTTGCATAAACACGTAATCCTGGTTTAGAAATTCTTTTTAAACCTGTAATAACACGTTCTTTATTTTGCCCATACTTTAAATTTAATAATATAACATTTTGAACATTATTTTTTTTGATTTTATAATCAATTATAAAACCTTCTTCTTTTAATATTCTAGCTATTTCTAATTTTATTTTTGAAGCGGGTACTTCAACTTCTTTATATCGCATTTGATTTGCATTACGAATTCTTGTAAGCATATCTGCAATTGGATCTGTTACCATAATATCCTCCCTTCTTTAATTACCAACTAGATTTTGTAATCCCAGGTATTTGTCCTTTATATGCTAGTTCTCTAAAACATATACGACAAATTCCATATTTATAAAGTACTGAATGTGGTCTACCACATCTTTGACAACGAGTATATTCACGTACTTTAAATTTTGGTTTTCTACTAGCTTTTATAATCATGCTTTTTTTAGCCATAATATCCTCCTATTTTTTACTTCTTAAATGGCATACCAAAACCCTTTAAGAGAGCGTACGCTTCTTCATTTGTTTTTGCTGTTGTTACAAAAACTATATCCATTCCTCGCACTTTAACAACGTTATCATACTCTACTTCTGTGAATATAAGTTGTTCATTAAGTCCTAAAGTATAATTTCCTCTTCCATCAAATGATTTATTAGAAATTCCTCTAAAATCTCTAACACGTGGTAATGTAATACTAACTAATTTATCTAAAAAGTTATACATTTGCTCACCACGAAGAGTAACTTTACAACCAATTGGTTGTCCTTCTCTTACTTTAAATCCTGCAATTGACTTTTTTGCTTTAGTTGATACTGGTTTTTGACCTGTAATCAATTCTAAATCAGCCATAGCAGCATCTAATAATTTACTATTAGTAGTTGAATCACCAACACCCATATTAACAACTATTTTGTCTAATGCTGGAACTTCCATTACATTAGCATATTTAAATTCTTCTCTTAAACTAGGTATAATTTCTTTATTATATTTTGCTTTTAGGCGGTTCATATATACCCTCCTTTCAATTAATCAAGGTTAGAATTAGATTTTTTTGTTACTCTAATTTTCTTACCTTCTTTATTAACAGTATGTCCTATTCTGGTTCCTTTTTTAGTTTTAGGATCGATAATCATTACATTTGAAGCGTGAATTGGTCTTTCAACTTCAACAATGCTTCCAGCAGATTGTCCATCTGGTTTAATATGCTTTTTAGCAACATTAACACCACTAACAATAACTTTATTAACATCCTTTAGGATTTTTGTAATGTTACCTTCTTTTCCTTTATCTTTTCCAGCAATAACAACTACTTTATCTCCAGTTTTAAAGTTCATGCTTTTCCTCCTTCGAAAATTATAATACTTCTTTAGCAAGTGATACAATTTTCATAAAATCTTTTTCACGTAATTCACGTGCAACTGGTCCAAATACACGAGTTCCAACTGGGCTCTTATCATCTTTAATAATTACACAAGCGTTTTCATCAAATTTAATATAAGATCCATCTTCTCTTCTAAGACCAAATTTGCTTCTAACAACTACAGCTTTAACAACTTTACCTTTTTTTACTGTGCCGTTAGGAGTTGCTTTTTTAACAGTTGCAACAACTATATCTCCAATATTACCAGTTTTAACTTTGCTTCCACCAAGTACTCTTATAACACTAACTTCACGAGCACCAGAATTATCAGCTACTTTTAAATGGCTTTCTTGTTGAATCATATATTGATCCTCCTCCCAGTTTTAATTATAAAACTATTGCTTGCTCAATAATTTCAACTAGACGAAAATGTTTAGTTTTAGAAAGTGGTCTTGTTTCAACAATACGTACTTTATCTCCCATTTTCGCTTCATTTTTTTCATCATGAGCAGCATATTTTTTTGAATATTTAACACGTTTTCCATATAAAGGGTCTTTTTTGTAAGTTTCAACTACAACTGTAATTGTTTTATCTGTTTTATCACTTACAACTATTCCAATAAGTCCACGATTTTTTGTTTTTTCCATTAGTTACCCTCCTTAGCAGAATTTAGTTCACGTTCACGAAGAATAGTTTTCATACGTGCAACAGCTTTTCTAAGTTCTTTAATTCTTGAAGGTTTTTCAAGATTTCCTGTAGCTTGGCTAAAACGTAAATTAAATAATTCTTCTTTGTATTCTTCAATTTTTTTATTCATTTCTTCAATACTTAATTCTCTGATTTCATTATTACTCACGCTTGCTCACCACTTTCTTTTTTAACAAATTTACATTTGATTGGTAATTTATGCATTGCTAATCTTAATGCTTCACGAGCAGTTGCTTCACTAACACCATTAATTTCAAACATAATTTTACCTTGTTTAACTACGGCTACCCATAATTCTGGTTGACCTTTACCTTTACCCATACGAGTTTCTAAAGGAATTCTAGTTAATGAAAGATGTGGAAAAATATTAATCCATACTTTTCCTCCACGTTTCATAAAACGAGTCATTGCAACACGAGCTGCTTCGATTTGTTGTTGTGTAATCCAAGCACCTTCAGTAGCCATTAACCCATAATCACCAAAGTGTAATTCTGTATTACCTTTAGCAACACCATCATATGGTAAACGGTGACGTCTACGATATTTAGTTCTTTTTGGTATTAATGCCATTAGAATTACCTCCTTTATCTTTAGAGGCAAGGATTTCTCCTTTATAAATCCATACTTTTACACCAATCTTACCATAAGTAGTATCAGCTTCTTTATGAGCATAATCAATATTAGCTCTTAAAGTATGAAGTGGAGTATTACCTTCAGAATAACCTTCAGTTCTAGCCATATCAGCTCCGCCTAAACGTCCAGATACCGATGTCTTTATTCCTTTTGCGCCTGCTTTCATCGCATTTCTGATTGCTCTTTTTTGTGCAATTCTAAATGAAACACGATTTTCAATTTGATGTGCTATACCTTCTGCTACTAAAGCAGCATCCACATCAGGATTTTTAATTTCCATAATAGAAATTTGAATATTTTCATTAACTAATTTTGTTAATTCTTTTTTTAATTTTTCAATTTCTTCACCACTATGACCAATTACAACACCAGGTTTAGCTGTATTGATAATTACATCAGTCTTAGTTGAGTTTCTTTCAATAAGAATGCTTGAAACTGCTGCGTCCTTTAATTTCTTAGTTAAGAACTTACGTATCTTAACATCGTTATTTAAAAATTTAGAGAAATCTTTGTTTTCAGCATACCATTTTGATTCCCAAGTTTTATTAATTCCGATTCTAAGTCCCACTGGACTAACTTTTTGACCCATCAGTTACCTCCTTTATCTATTTTTTTTCACTAACCACAATTGTGATGTGACTTGTTCTTTTTTTAATTGGATCCACGTGTCCACGTGAACCAAATCTCATTCTTTTTAAAGTTTGACCTTCATTAATAAACGCTTCTTTAACATAAAGATTAGATTCATCTAAACTTAAATTGTTAACAGCATTTGCTACAGCTGAAGTAAGTACTTTTCTACTTAAACGAGCTGCTTCTTTATTAGTATTTGCTAAAATTACATCTGCTTCAGCAACACTTTTACCACGTATTAAATCTATAACTAAACGAGCTTTACGAGGCGCAATTCTTAATCCTTTTGCAATCGCTTTTGCTTCCATTTTAGTCCTCCTTCCTGGTTACTTTTTATTCTTATTATCGCCATGTCCACCAAATTTACGAGTTGGTGAAAATTCCCCTAATTTATGTCCAACCATATCTTCAGTTACATAAACAGGAATAAATTCTTTCCCATTATGAACAGCAAATGTGTGTCCGATAAAGTTAGGAAAGATTGTAGAACGGCGAGACCATGTTTTAATTACTGATTTCTTTCCAGAACTAATTAATTCTTCAACCTTTTTCATTAATGATGAATCAACAAAAGGTCCTTTTTTTAAACTTCTAGCCATTTATACCATCCTTTCACTATTTTTTACGACGACGAACAATTAACTTGTCAGAAGCTTTTTTGTTTTTACGTGTCTTGTATCCTAATGCTGGTTTACCCCAAGGAGTAACTGGTCCTTTACGTCCAATTGGCGCACGACCTTCTCCACCACCATGAGGGTGATCATTAGGGTTCATAACAGAACCACGAACAGTTGGTTTAATACCCATGTGTCTTTTACGACCAGCTTTACCAATATTTACAAGTTCATGATCTGCATTTCCAACTTCACCAATAGTAGCTCTACAAGTACTTAATACTTTACGAACTTCACCACTAGTTAAACGAAGTAATGTATATCTTCCTTCACGTCCAAGTATTTGAACACTAGAACCAGCTGAACGAGCCATTTGCCCACCTTTACCAGCTTTAAGTTCAATATTATGAACCATTGTACCTTCAGGAATATTTTCAAGAGGAAGTGCATTTCCAACTTTTATATCAGCTGTTGCACCATTTTCTATTTTGTCCCCCACTTGTAAACCTTTTGGAGCTAAAATATATCTTTTTTCTCCATCAGCATATGTAATTAAAGCAATGTTAGCAGTTCTGTTTGGATCGTATTCAATTGTAGTAACTGTACCAACAATACCGTCTTTATCTCTTTTAAAATCAATAATACGATATTTTCTTTTGGCTCCACCACCACGATGTCTTACGGTAATTCTACCTTGATTATTACGACCACCGTTTTTCTTTAATGTTACAAGTAAAGATTTTTCAGGTGTAGATGAAGTAATATCTTCATTTACTAACTTAGACATCCCACGAGTACCATTAGTCATTGGTTTGTAATTTTTAATAGCCATATATATCCTCCTTTAGATTAGTTAAGTTCAATAGAACTTCCTTCTCTTAATTTAACAATTGCTTTTTTAATTTTACTTGTTTTACCAACATAACGACCAACTCTTTTTTTCTTTGCTCTTACATTGATAATGTTAACACTTTCAACTTGCACTTTGAATATATTTTCAATTGCTTGTTTTATTTGTGTTTTATTTGCTTTAACATCAACACTAAATGTCATAGTGTTATTGTTTTGCACTAATCCAGAACTTTTTTCTGTAATAATTGGTGCTTTAATAATATCTCTATAGTTACTCATTATACAAGCACCTCCTCGATAGCTTTGATTGCTGCTTCAGTAATAACCATTGCATCAGCTGCAATAATATCTAATGTATTAATTTCATCAACTTGTAATAATGTAATACCTTTAACATTACGAGTTGCTAAGATAACATTTTCATCAAGTTCTTCAACTACTATTAATACTTTTTTAGTTAATTTTAATGTTTCTAATAAAGAAAGTGCTTCTTTAGTTTTAGCAGTAGCGAATGTTAAATTATCAACGATAATTAATTCACTATCAATTGCTTTATATGCTAAAGCAGATTTTAAAGCTAATCTTCTTTCTTTACGATTCATTTTTTTATCATAACTTCTCATATGAGGTCCAAATGCTACCCCACCATGATACCAATGTGGTGCACGAATACTTCCTTGACGAGCACGACCTGTACCCTTTTGACGCCATGGTTTTCTTCCTCCACCTGATACTTCACTACGTGTTTTTGTTTCATGAGTTCCTTGTCTCATTGAATTTCTTGCTAATGTAATTGCATCATATAAAACAGCATCATTTGGAACAATTCCAAATACATCTTCGCTTAATTTTATATCCCTAACTTTTTCACCTTTAATATTTAATACAGATAATTTTTCCATCTATATTCCTCCCTACTAGTTTTCCACATTTTCTACTGATTCAGTAGTTTCTGGAGCTAATGGTGTTTCATTTATTTCTTCTACTTGTTCTGCAACAGGTGAATAGTTATTAAGTTCTTCAATTTCATTTACTTTTCCTGGGCTTTTAACAGCAGATTTAATAACAACTAAAGATTTTTTAGGTCCTGGGATATTTCCTTTAACTAGAATTACATTATTTTCAACATCAACCATTACAATTTCTAAATTTTGAATTGTAACTGTTAAGGTTCCCATATGTCCTGGTAAATTTTTACCTTTAAAAACACGCATTGGTCTCATTGTACCCATTGATCCTGGACCTCTATGATAATGTGATCCATGACTCATAGGCCCTCGACTTTGATTATGGCGTTTAATAACACCTTGGAACCCTTTTCCTTTAGTAGTTCCTGTAACATCAACAATTTCTCCTTCAGCAAAGATATCTATACCGATTTCTTGACCTAAAGAATAATTGTTAACCTCTACACCTCTAATTTCTCTAAAGAAGCGCTTAGGTGTAGTGTTTGCTTTGTTGGTGATTCCAACTGAAGCTTTTGTCGCTAACTTTTCTCTCTTAGTATCAAAACCAAGTTGAATTGCTTCATATCCATCAGTTTCTTTTGTTTTAATTTGTGTAACCACGTTTGGTTCTACTTCAACAACAGTAACTGGAATAAGTTTTCCTGATTTTGTAAATACTTGAGTCATTCCTAATTTACGACCTAAGATTCCTTTCATAATTATTCCTCCTTAAATTATAACTTAATTTGAATATCAACACCGCTTGGAATTTCTAAATGTGTTAATGCATTTATAGCTTCCTTGCTAGGATTGTTGATTACAATAAGTCTTTTGTGTGTTCTTTTTTCAAATTGTTCTCTTGAGTCTTTATATTTGTGAACTGCTCTTAAGATTGTTATTTTTTCAATTTCAGTTGGTAATGGAATTGGTCCACTAATTTCTCCACCTGTTCTTTTAACAGTTTCAACTATTTTAGCACAAGCATTATCTAAACTTTTGTGTTCAAAAGCTTTCAATTTGATACTAATTTTAGTTTTTGACATTTTGTATCCTCCTCTCGCCTATATCCAGTATAGACTCGCTCCGCGTAAAAACCTGACAATCATTTTAAATTATTTAACAACTTAACCTGGCGTATCAGCAACCTCACACATCATCGCGTTCCACACATTCACAATTATACACATAATTTATATGAAATGCAAGCATTTTTTAGCACATTTTAATAAAAAATTATGAATTATAATAAAAATTAGTTAAATTTTAAAATTCACCCATTAGAGTAGACATTTAATAAAAAACTAGTTTATGATAAAATACACTTTCCATAGAAGCTGTATTTTATGGTATCAAAATATCAAAAATTTGATATGTGTGGAAATCCTAAAGAAAAAAATGTACTTGGATTAATCATAAACATTGATCAAGAATTCCAATTTGCATCTTATGTGTACAAAGCTATTTGTGAATCAAATAAAATTCAAATTGATATGAGTAGTAAAGGAACTCTAATATATGATTATACTATAGTAAGCTAGCATAATCTTCAAAAAAAGGAAACCTTGTACAATAATAATATTAAATCTTTAAAAAAATATATTCAACTTGTATGAGAATGAATATTATTTTATAAGACAACAAAATTAAATCAAAAATTAAGGAAAAAAGATAAACTTATACAAAAAAAGAGAAATAAATTTTCTCTTTTTAATTACTAGTTTTTTATTAATGTCTCTAAAACAGGGTTTAAATCAATTTAGTCAAATTATTTTTTTAATAAGATATACTTTTTCGTTTATCTAATAAAAATTTTCCATTTTATCTTTTAAATATCTTTCAAAAGCTGGCAATCCATACTCGCTATTATAGTAATTAGGAAATTCATTTAAATGAGCCAAGGCAATTTTGGCAGTCACTTCTAAGTCATTATTAGACACATTTGTCTTCGGATTTATCAAACCATGTTCTAATTCAATATTTAAACCTGTTAAAAAATCATTAAACTTGAATTTATCAAAACAAATATTAAGTTTATCGGAAATCTCTACTGCATCTTTTTCATTAAACATTCTATCACCAATATAATATATGAAAAAAAATAAGACATATGTCCTATTTTACGAATGGCAAGATAGCCATAAAACGAGCTTTTTTTACTTCATTAGCAATATGTCTTTGATGTTTTGCACAAGCACCGCTTGCTCTTCTAGGTAAAATTTTACCTTTATCAGCACTTACATATTTTTTAATTATTTCTCCATCTTTATAATCTACAGACTTTCCTGCACACATTTGACAGATTTTTTTCTTTTTTCTATAAAATTCAGCCATTTGAATTCCTCCTTTTTTAATCTAGGAAGTTATCATCAATAGAAACACTATCTCCAAAATCAGCAAAAATATCTTCATTGATATTTACATTATTTGAAGATTCTTGATAATCATATGGACTTACATTATTCGAATAATTTGAATTATTTGAATAATTTGAATTATTAGAGCGATTTTGATTTTGACTTCTAGTTTCTAGAAATTGTACATGATCGCCTGCTACATCCATTGTATATCTTTTATTTCCATCTTTATCATCATAACTTCCAGTTTGTATTCTTCCTTCAACCGCTACTTGACTTCCCTTGTCTAAAAAGTTACAAACATTTTCTGCTTGTTTTCTCCAAACAATTACATTTATAAAATCAGTTTCTCTTTGACCTTGATTATTACTAAATGCTCTGTCTACAGCAACAGAAAATCTTGTATACGGAAGATTAGAATTAGTATATCTTAGTTCAGGTTTAGCAGTTAACCTACCAATTATTATAGCTTTATTCATACATAACCTCAATTCTATTTTTCTATACTTGTGATTAAATGACGAATCATATCATTACTAATTAAAGCTAAACGATCAAATTCTTTAATTGCCTTATTATTAGCAGCTTCGATTTCAAAAGCAAAGTAATGTCCACTTTTAAATTTTTTAATTTCATAAGCTAATTCTCTTTGACCCATATCTTTTTTGTTTAAAATATTAGCACCATTATTAGTTAAAACTTCTTCAAAACTTTTTGCAACGCTTAATATTTCGCTTTCTCCTAATGTTGGTCTAACTATAAACATAATTTCATAGTTTTTCATTTGACACCTCCCTCTGGTCTATTCGGCTTCCTTTGAAGCAAGGAGTAATAATTACTCGCATGTATTATAACAAACTATTTTTTATTTGTAAATACTATTTACATTTTTTAGTATATCACACTATGTTTAGATAAATTGCTGATATTATAAAAATACTTTTAATATCACAATTATTCTAATACTTAATACTATTTCAATAATATATTGTTTATATACAAAATTATTACTCTATTTAACATTTTAAAAATTATAATTAATTTTAATGACACAATTTAAAGTTATTATTAAACATTAAATCTAAAATGACAAATGTCTCCATCTTTCATAATATATTCTTTACCTTCTAATCTCATTTTGCCTGCTTCTTTTACTTTTAACTCAGACCCTTGAACATATAAATCTTCATAGCTCATTATCTCTGCTCTAATAAAACCTTTTTCAAAATCACTATGAATTATACCTGCACACCCAGGTGCTTTAGTACCTTTTTTAAAAGTCCAAGCACGACATTCATCACTACCAGCGGTAAAATATGTTGCTAATCCAAGTAAAGAATATGTTGCATTAATTAATTTACTAAGTCCACTTTCTTCAATCCCCAAATCATTTAAAAAAGCTTTTTTATCTTCTTCATTTAATTCACTTAACTCAGATTCTATTTTTGCACAAATAACAATTACTTCACAATTTTCTGAAATAGCGAAGTCACGGACTTTATCCACATATTTATTACCGTTATTTAGTAAATCTTCTTCACTTACATTTGCCATATAGATTATTGGTTTACTAGTTAATAAATGAAATGATTTAATTAATTCTTTTTCTTCTTCTTCCAAATTTACTCTTCTAACAGGTATATTTTTTTCCAAATTTTCTTTTAATTTTATTAAAATATCAACTTCTGATTTAATATCTTTATCTTTAGACATAGAAGCTTTTTTCCCAATTCGATTTATTCTAGAATCTATTAATTCTAAATCAGATAAAATAAGCTCTAAATTAATAACATCTATATCTCTGATTGGATCAACATAACTATCAACATGAATTATATTGCTATCATCAAAACATCTTACAACTTCACATATAGCATCAACTTCTCTAATATGACTTAAAAATTTATTTCCTAAACCTTCTCCTAGGGAAGCTCCTTTAACTAATCCGGCTATATCTGTAAATTCAAATGAAGCAGCAATACTTTTATTTGGTATATACAAATTTTCTAAAAATTCCAATCTTTTATCTGGGACTGTAACTATGCCTACATTTGGATCAATTGTAGCAAACGGATAATTAGCTGCTAAAATGTTTTGTTTTGTAATTGCATTAAATAAAGTCGATTTACCGACATTTGGTAAACCAACAATTCCTGCTTTTAAACTCATATTAATCACTTCTTTCTTTATTTTGAAAAATATATAAACTATTTGATAGCTCTTTTAAATTTTTAAGAGAATACCAAATCATATTCTCTTATCTTTTTCTATTAATATTACTACATTTATAAAGTTGAATATACCCCAATTCCAATTGGTAATCCAATTATATACCATAAGCATATAAATAAAATCCAAAAAATTGCCATTATAATTACTGTTGGTAAAATCATTTTCAGTGTTTCAAAAACATTAATCTGTTTCTTTTCATTATTATTATATTTTTCTAAGAATCCAATCATAATTATAAAATAAATAAATACTGGAGTTAGAGATTTACTAACACCATCAGCTAATCTAAAAATAAATTGAGTAAATCCAGGCGTAATATTAGCTCTCATAAATAATGGTATTATTGTAGGAGATAAAAGTTCCCACTTTTCAACAGTTCCAGGAATTAATATACCCATTATTATAACTAAAATAAAAAATATAACAATCAATATAATACCTGACATCTGCATTCCATTTAATAAATCAATTAAATTAACTGCTATTACATTTCCAATGTTTGTCCAAGAAATGATCGCGGATAATTGAGATATAAAAAACATTAAAACAAGTAGAAAACCTAAATTTTCAAAATTTTTAGATAATCCCAAACTAAATTCATGTCCATTTTTAATATTTTTAGATAATCTTCCATAAATGTATCCACAAATCACAAATAATAATGAAATAATAATTACTAACCCATTCCCAAATGGAGATGAAGTACCTAACAATTTTTCCATATATCTACTTGCATCATTATCAAGTAAAATACCTGCAAAAGGAATATTAATTGGTAATATTAAATAAATAACAAATAATATGTATATTATTCCAAAAAATATTGCACCTTCTGTTGCTTTTTTAGATATTATTAATTGTTCTTCTTCAATAGCATATTTTCTAGTTACTTTATTAACTAAAAACTTATCTATAATCAAAGTTCCTATTAAAGGAAATATAATTGTTGAAAACCACATTAAATATATATTAGAAAATAAACTATACTTATAATTTTTATCAACTTCCAAAGTAGCAGATATTTGTGTTAGATTACCTAATAAATAATCATTATAATTAAAAATTAAACCAGTTCCATAACCCAATGTAATACCTAAAAATACAACTATAATTCCTAAAATAGGATTCTTACCTAAATATTTATAAATAACTCCTATTAAAGGAATTAAAAATATATAGCTATATTCGCCTAATAAAGTAGATAATACACCTATTAATAATGTAAAAAATATAATTATATTTAATTTAATTCTCTTAAAAGGAGAAAAAATTGCGTATAAAAATCCACTTCTCTCACAAATACCTATTCCAAATAAAGCAATAATTAATAAAACTAGCGGTTCAAAACTTAAAAAATTGGAAACAGCATTTCCTATTATAAACTTAAATCCTTCAATACTAATTATATTTTTAACAGTAATCAAAGATGTAACTAATGTTCCGTTAGCTATAACAGTTCGATAACCTTCAATCTCAAAGATTGAAAAAATAAAACTAAGTATAGAAATAAATATAATGATACTCATCAAAATAAATACTGGTCCATATAATTTCTTATCTTTTTTTTTCTTAGTCATAATTCCTCCTAAAAAGCAATGATCTTTTTTAGTTTTTTATTAAACTCTACCCTAGGAATCATAATACTTCTTCCACAATTTAGACATTTAATCTTAATATCTGCACCTAATCTAACAACTCCCCACTCATTAAAACCACATGGGTGACTTTTTTTCATCATAACTTTACTATTTAATTTATATTCAAGCATTATGAATCACCATTTGATTATAAGGAATTACAATTTTGTTTTTATCTAATTCAATTTTAACTTCTTTTAGTATTAATCTTTCAACAACATATTGCATAGTAGCATCTGTATCTACTGTAATGCGATAATTAACTCCTGAATCTCCTAATTCAGTAATTCCTAATAGAGTAACATCTCCTTTTAAATAATCAAGTTCCTTAGTTAATCTAGCACATAAATTATTTAAAACTATTTCAACCTTGTTTAAATCTTCCTCATAAGCTACTTGAAAATTTACAATAGCTAATGATGTAGAAATACTGTGATTTATTACTTCCTCAATATTTCTATTTTGAATTATCTTAATATCACCATTATAAGATTTAATTCTAGTTGTTTTTAAACCCAAAGATAAAACTTCACCCTTAAAACTACTTATAGTTACAATATCTCCAACACTATATTGATTTTCAAATATTATAAAAAATCCTGATATTAAGTCTTTCAAAGAATCTTGCATGGATAATCCAGCTACCACACCAACTACACCAAGAGAAGCCAATATCGCATTAGTATTAATTTCAAATATATTTAAAATTATTACAACTACAACCATCGCAAAAAAATATTTTAAAATATTATTTACTACACTTATTAATGTTTTTTTCTTCTTTTCATCAATTTTATTTAAGCTTAATTTTGTTATTTTTTTTATAGTTTTACTTAAAATAATATATATTAAAATAAATATTATTAAAATAAATATTGACCATAATATTTTTTTAATTAAAATTTTATCCAAATAAAATCACCTCTATTCTTTAATATCAATTATTTCTAAAATACGATTTAAATCTGCAATATTTGTATATGATATTTCAATTCTTTTATCATTTATTTTAACTTTTGTATCTAGCTTTTCTTTAAGTAATTCTTCAACATGTTTATATTCATTATTATTTTCTCTTTTATTTATTTTAACTCTTTTTTGTATTTCTTCAGAATCTGTCATTTTTTCTATTTCACGAACTGATATTTTATCATTTACAATTTTATCAGCTAATTCATAAATCTTTTTTGTATCATCTAGTTTACTTAAAATTCTAGCATGTCCCATAGATATTTTTGAAGTATTCACTAATTCTTGAATTTCCTGAGGTAAATGTAATAATCCTAAAATATTAGTAACATGACTACGACTTTTACCAACTTTTTTCGAAAGTTCTTCTTGTGTCATATACAATTTATCAATCATTGCTTTATATGCATAAGCTTCTTCTATAGAACTCAAATTTTCTCTTTGTAAATTTTCTAATAAAGCAATTTCCATCATTTGTTCATCGCTAAATTCTCTAACAATGGCAGGAATTTTATCTAAACCTGCAATTTTGCTTGCTCTAGTTCGTCTTTCTCCGGCAATTATTTCATATCCTTTAATACTTTTTTTAACAATAATTGGTTGAATAACACCATGTTCTTTAATAGATAACGATAATTCAGATAAAGCAGTTTCATCAAAATGTTTTCGTGGTTGATATGGATTAACTCTTAAATCATTAATGTTAATTTCAATTACTTCTTCATTTGTTGAAGTTTCATATATTTTTTTTTCTAATTGTTCTAAATCTAAATTTTCACTATTAAATAATTGTTCTAAACCTCTACCTAATGCTCTTTTTTTAGTTTCCATTACGTTCAATCACTTCCTTTGCTAAATTTATATAAGCTTCAGTTCCTCTACTTTGTGGATCATAAGAAATAATTGGTTTTCCATGACTTGGAGCCTCAGATAAACGAACTAATCTAGGAATTATTGTATCATAAACTCTTTCTTTAAAATAACTTTTAATATCTTCTACAACTTCTAAACCTAAATTAGTTCTACTATCTAACATTGTAAGTAAAACACCTTCTATATCTAAAGTAGGATTTAAATTTTTTTGTGCTAACATAATTGTATTTAATAACTGCATAATACCTTCTAATGCGAAAAATTCACATTGTACGGGAATTATTACTGAATCAGCTGCAGTTAATGCATTAGTAGTTAGTATTCCCAAAGATGGAGGACAATCAATTATTATGAAATCAAACATTTCTTTTGCTTCATCTAAATATTTTTTTAATTGATTTCCTTTTACAAATCCTGTATTTTGATTATGTTTTTCCATTAATTCAAAATCTACTCCAGCTAAATTTATAGTAGCGGGTATAACAAATAAATTTTTGAATTTAGTTTTAATTATTACTTCTTTTAAAGTTGCCTCATCTTTTAATAGATCATACATACTTTTTTCATAATCAGTTTTGCCTATTCCTACACCAGTAGTTGAATTACCTTGAGGATCTAAATCTACCAATAAAATTTTCTTTTTTAAAACACCTAGCGAAGCTGCTAAATTAATACTAGATGTAGTTTTTCCAACTCCACCTTTTTGATTTACTAAGGCTATTACCTTTCCCATTACATCACCATTTCCATATAAATATCTATTATATATAATACCACAAAAGAAATCATAAATCTATGAAATTTTAAAATTTAGTTAATTGAATAGTTTATTAAAAAAACCTCTAACTAATTATTTAGTTAAAAGGTTTAATTCCTAATCCCATTTTAAGAGAGTGTATGACAATTATTTTTGAACAGTGTATTCAATACTTTTAGCATTAGATAAATCTATTCCACATGAACTAGTTATCACTCTAGTTTCACCAGCACCTAAACTATCTCCTATAAATCCAACTAGTGTTATAATTATATTTCCACTTTCATCTTTCACATCAATTGTGAATTCTGATAAGTAAGCAGTTTCGCTTGCAGTATTTGTTACTGTTGTTTCTAATGTTGAAGTTCCATTACTATAGATTAGCGATGTATTTTCTAATGAAAATACATCTACTGTTTGATCTTTAACTACATTTTCTTCTGTATTTACTTTTGGTGTTTCGTCAGTAATATTTGTATCTGTAGTATTTTTTTCACATCCACATCCACTTATAAGTGACATAGTGAATATTCCTATAATACTAACTTTTAATATTTTATTCATTTTTTCACTTTCCTTCTATTTATAAATTTTAGGAAAGATTTTGTTATCATTCCAAAATTCATTATCTTTTTATTTTAAATTTCTAAATCCATTTTTTATAATGTTGTTTTATATCAACCTGAGATCGTAACTAACGTGATTCTGGCATATCCATTTCCTGATCTTGATCCAATTGTCATTGAACCGCTAGAAACTCCACCTATATATCCAGAACCTCCGCCTCCGCCTGCAGTACAATAAGCTGTTACTCCAGCAGCTCCGCCACCGTAGTATCCACCTCCGCCTCCAGGCATATAATTACTACCATTTGCTCCCTTACCATATGATCCTTGGGCTCCAGTATAAGTATTTGGTACAAAATCATATCCAATTCCACCAAGACCTCCAGCTGATTGTGTACCACCTGCTGCAGCTCTACCCCAACAATTTGTTGAACCGCAAGATGCACATTTAGTATCTAATCCTCCAGTTCCCCCAGTTGTTCCTCCACCAGTTCCTCCTGAAACACTACTTTGATATTCTCCTTCTGTGACTGTACCACCTCCGCCTCCACCGGCAACAATATATAAATTAGCTGCAGTTGTAGCTGATAACAGTCCATTGGTTTTACCGATATGTGTAGCTCCTCCGCCACCACCTCTTTCAAGTCCTGTATTAGTACTACCTAATCCTCCACCATTGTATCCACCACCACTATAAGTTGCTTGTCCTCCAACAACTACATATAGTGTTGAATTATATGTTAACGTTGTAGATCCGCTAGAATATCCTCCATAACCACCACTAGTTGTTCCACCTTGTGCACCCCATACTTCTAATTTGTATGTTCCACTGCAAGGAATTGTAACTGCTTTAATACTTGTTGTAAAATCATAATTTCCATATACTGTTCCTGCTGTTAATGTACAAGCAGATCGTGTTGTCACTGTTTTACTTGCAACTGTTGATACTAAGCCTGCTCCATTTGTACATCTTACTGCATATGTATAACTTTTTTGTCCAGTTAATCCAGTAAATGCATAACTTGCTGTTGTTCCATTTGCTACCCAAGTACTTCCATTATCTTTACTATATTCATATTTTGTTATTCCAGATTCTGAATCACTACATGTTGCTGTTACTGTTGTAGTAACCGTATATGCTGCTCCCACAGCATCTGTTGTTGCAATAGCAGCACTTGGTTTTGTTGTATCCATATTAGCTATTGCATATGTTGCTGTTCCTGACACATTTGTTCCATCACTTGTTAGTGCATATAATGTTCCATTTGCTGTATAGTTAATAGTTGGTGCTGTACTGTCAGTTTTATACCATGTTCCTGCTACTAATGTTGTTACACTACTTGGTGTACATGTTCCTGGATTTGTACTTGTTCCACAACTTGCTGTTACTACACCGCTTGTTACAGTAGCAGTTACACTTGATTTAAAGTAATATATTGGACTTGCTATATTCGTATTTGAATAAGTTATTCCTATTACTCTACTTGTTGCATAACTATATCCACTACTTGGTGTTTGACTTGATTGTGCTATTGTAGGATTAGATACTTGATACGTTGTAACACTTTTACTATCTGTATTAATTAATCCTACTGAATTAGTACATCTAACTTCAAAATTATATGGTGTTACACTTTTTAATCCTGTAAAAAGATACGTATTATTTGCTCCATTACTAAACCATGTCTCACCGTTATCTTTTCTAAATTCATATTTGATTATTCCAGTTTCTGGATCGCTACATGTAGCTTGTATAATTGCCTGATCAGTTTTAATTGAAGAAACAGTTATTGTAGTAACAGGTTTAGTAATATCTATTTGGGTAACAGTATAAGTTGATGCAGTAAAATATTTACTACCTGTAAAAACTCTAGCAATAATTGTTCCATTTTTACTAAATGTAACGTTAGTATATCTTTCCGATGTAGTTATCCAAGTGGCTCCATTATCTACACTATATGAAAAAACTAAATTTTCGGTTTTTTTAGGATATTTAATTGTTACTATTTTACTAGCAGCCCATCCAGAACTTGGTATAATCGAGTATGTTGGAATAGAAACAATTGTCTCGTATACATATTCATATCCTAGGGTCATATCTTCATTTCTTGTTACAATTACAGTATTAGTTCTTTCACTTCCTAAATTTTGTTCTGTATTTGGATTATTAATTGTACTTCTAATAAAATTATTATCCATAAGTACACTTACATTCACATACGCTTCGCTTCCAACAGTATCTAAAACTGAATAATCTGCAAAATCACTTTGAATATAAGCTTCTGTTGCTAAAAATAAATCATCTAAAAAACTTTGATATTCATTTTCACTTGATTTTTTTAGTAAACTTGTAATAGCAGGTACCGTAATAATAATCATCACAGATAATATTATCATTACTCCTATTAATTCAATCAAAGTAAATCCTTTTTTACTGTTCATTTTTATCACCTATTCTTTATAATTATTTTATAACATTTTATGATTTTTTTCAACAAAAAAAGAATTTAATATAAATTCTTATTTTAATAATTTTCCTAAACATTTAACGATTCTAACCATTTGTGTACTATAACTCATTTCATTATCATACCAAGCTGCAATTTTAACTAATGTTGTCCCATCAGATAAATCCATTACTTTTGTTTGTGTTGCATCAAATAAAGAACCATATGTACTGCCAATAATATCTGAGGAAACTAATTCTTCTTCAGTATAACCAAATGAATCTGATTTTCCATTTTTCATTGCATTATTTACATCTTCTACACTAACAACATCTTCAACTATAGCAGTTAACTCAGTTA
>JBKDZP010000011.1:0-63641 GCA_047971315.1 Bacilli bacterium | reverse complement strand
GGCTTTTATAAACAAAAACAACATGAATATAATAAATACGTTCCTAAACCTTAGGATACTCCTGAAGATATTGGTATTAAATGGCAATTAGATGTAAAGTATGTTCCTAACAACTGTTATGTTGGTTCTATCCCTGATAAATTCTATCAATTTCAACAGATGCCAAAAGACATCTGTTGAAGCACTTTTCTTACATTTTATCTTAATAATATTTTGATTTCTATCCTATGCTATATCAAATGCGTTTACTAGGATAAGGGCTTTGCCCTTAAAAGGTTCTTACGAACCCAAGAGCGAGTCAAGACTCGTAAGCATAATTTTTTCGAAATTATTGAAGAGAAGAGACAACCGGACGGAACGAAACGCTGCTAACCGCACCACCAGACGAGTAGCTGAAACCACCTAGCCCAGCAATCGACGTTTGATAGAAACAGGCACCGCGAACGAACCACGGAGAAGAGGCATATGGCAAGTAACTATATTCTGTGCTCCATCCTCCTTGGTATGTACCACTCCATGCTGTTCCATTATATCGGTAAGCTCCCGTACTGGTTTCATAAACTCCATCTCCATATACAGTTGCATCATAATCCATTCCAACATTATTTAATAGATTATTTGTTGGTGTTGTGTATTTTGTAATATGTGAAGAAGGTAAATTGTTATAATCTTCTGTTGTGAATCCACTATCTGCTAGTAGATTATTATATACTGACATTGTTCTTTCCCATGCTCCACCACTCATATCATATACACCGGTGATGTTCCATGTCGTACTCGCTTTTACTCCAATTTCACTATCATATGGATTCTTACAAGTTGTTAATGTAGATGTACTTGTACTTGCTGTATCCCCTGCGCATCCTGTTATATAATTTTGATTATTATTAATATATACTTCATTAGTATTTGCACCATAACTAGAAAGTGTTAAATAGTAAATTGCTCCCCATTCTAGGTTTGTTGCCACATGAGTGTCGACACTAGATGAAGTCCATCCATAGGTTGCATTGTCTTTCATTGCCAAACTTGCTTTATATGCATTTGATATGTTTATACATCTCCATGAATTAACACTTGGTATTACCTTGATTGTTTTTGTTGCTACATTATCTCCTGCTACTGGACAACCCCAATCAGATATATATCCATTGGCTACACCTTCTACTGCTGTTGGTTCGAATTTTGCTACCCAAAATCCTAATTCATTGTTATTATTTTGAAAAGTTGGATGCGTAAAGTAATTCATAGATGTATCATTTGTGCCTGCTACATATCCTGAAGATTTGATACTTGTTCCATCAACTGCTTCATCACTTGTTCCCTTTAAGAATTTGACATCGATTGTACCTGTTGTACTTGAATGATATCCACTTGTTATCTTATAAGCATATCTTGGTATCCATACAAAGTATGATCCATCCTTTGTTTTCACATTTGCCCATGACTTATTATTATAGTCATACCAATCTGGATCATCCACTGTAGTAACGGTCTCTACCCCGTTTACCCATTTAATTGGCGTCATACCACTTACTACTTGTGGAGCATTCACTCCCTTTGCTGTATTAAATGCTGAATCACTTGCTGTTACTTCACAAGTTATTTCTTTTAATTCACTATTTACTTTTGCTTTTCCGTTTTTATACTCTACGATATAAGAGTTAAATTTAAATGTTCCTGATTCAACATTTCCATCCTTCATTGTTACACAAATACTTGATGGTTTATTTCCTTTATAATTTACTAACCCTATTGTATTTAAATCATACGTTCCATCTTTTTTTGTTTGATAACTTCCACTATCAATCATTTCCTGCAAATCGGATTTTTCAACAGCATCTATATAGCCATATGCACTACTTTCGGCTGCTCCTTTTTTTGCACTATCAATCACTCCCAAAATCATTGGAGTTGCAATAAGCGCGATGATTGCTAAAATAACAATAACCGCTAATAATTCAATTAATGTAAATCCTTTTTGTTTCATAGATAAACTTCCTCCTAAATTTAGTATGCAAATTATTAGCATCGTTACACTATATATACTAGCATATTTCATCCTTATTTACAAGAGATTTTATTGATTAATTTAAATTCAGTTGTAATGTTACAATTGATGTGAGACATATGTAAGTAGACAAAAACGATTTAATATCCTAAAATGTTGATTGTTAGAAAAACATTAAAGAAAGGACTTAAATCGCTATGAATACTATATCACAAAACAAACGTTATTATCCACATGATTTAAACACAAAATTTTATGCTGTTAAACTTTATCGTTCTGGAGAATCCATCAAATTCATCTGCAGAAGATGTAAAATCTCAAAAGCCTCCCTTATGCGTTGGAATAAACTCTTTGACGGTACGAAAGATTCCCTTATAGATAAGTCTCATAAACCCTTAGAATTAAAATGGATAAAAGATTATATCAGAATAAATCCTAACATTTCCATGATTGAATTATATGGTAAGCTTAAAATTGATAAAGCTTACTCTAGGCATGCTTATTCCTTATTTCGTGTTCTTAGAAAAATTGGCTTTTATAAACAAAAACAACATGAATATAATAAATACGTTCCTAAACCTTAGGATACTCCTGAAGATATTGGTATTAAATGGCAATTAGATGTAAAGTATGTTCCTAACAACTGTTATGTTGGTTCTATCCCTGATAAATTCTATCAATATACGGTTATTGACGAAGCTTCAAGGGAACGCTTTATTTATCCTTATAAAGAACAATCTTCTTATTCCACCGTTGATTTTATAAAACGGGCTTTTACCTATTTTGGTTATACTCCTAAAACCATTCAAACCGATAATGGTCAAGAATTTACTTATCTAAAAAATACCGATAAAATTCATTACTTTGATCAATTTTGCAATGAACACTATTTCATTCATCAACTCATTCGTCCTAGAACTCCTAGACACAATGGTAAAGTAGAGAGTTCTTATAGAAATGATTCTGAAAGATTTTATCGATACCAGTCTTTTTATTCTTATGACGATTTAATACTTCAAATGAAAGCTTACTTAAAACGTTCGAACAATATTCCTATGCAAACTCTTAATTGGTTATCTCCTAAACAAATGAGAATTTCACTAACTTCTGTTCTCCCTAACGGTTGACATAATCTCCATTTTGTTGATATCAAATCGCATTATTATTTTTTTCTCTTTTTTGTCTCACATCATTTACAAATGTACATTTTATTGATTAATTTAAATTCAGTCAAAATTTCACATGATAAAAATATACTCAAATGTACTGGTCATTTTATATCCCCTTATTTTAAAATTTTTAGTTGATGGATTCCCACCCGAATTTTATAGAGAGTTACAAGAATCTACGGACAGTATGGACAGAAATTTGATAATTTTTATGGACAAAAAAACCAACGCATATCTAATTTGCATTGGTTTTATAAGCATTTTAATGGTGGATCCGAGTGGAATCGAACCACCGACACAGGGGTTTTCAGTCCCTTGCCACATTAACTAAAGTACATTAAAAAACGTTTCCTCATAAAGAGAAAACGTGTTATTTTCATGGCAGGAGTGGCAAGACTCGAACTCGCAACATTTGGTTTTGGAGACCAACGTTCTACCGATTGGAACTACACTCCTATTAATAAATTAAACTAAATTCAAATTAATTAACACTTTTGGTACATGAGTTTGGTACATATTCCTAAATTTAAAAATATATTACCATAAAATAAGGAATTTTCACTATCGAAGTCAACACTATTCTTCACTTTTGGAGACCAAGCGAATAACCACTAACTCAACTCCCTAAATAAATAATTTTTTTAATTAAATATACCATTAGGTAATAAAAGAATTATAGCATACATAACTTAAATAATAAAGTCTTTTTTATAAAGTTTTAACAATATTATTTTTTAACTTAATTTAAAATACAAAAAAACCATAATATTAATGGTTTTCTATAAATAATTATCTTTTATTTGCTTTTTCAATACGTATTACACGATTATTCAATTTAGTATTATGTATTTTTTTCATAGCTTGATCTATTACTGCATTATTAACATCCATAAATGTAAATTTAGTTAATATTTCAATATTTTGAAAATTATCTTTATCTAATTTTGTGATATCTTTTAAGAAATCTAATAATGTTCCTTTTTTTAGATTGTCCATTTTACCAATAGTTAAAAATACACGAGTTGAATTTTTGTCAACCATTTTTCTTCTATCTTCTCTAATTTTTATTTCTTGATTAAAGTCTGATCCAATTTCTTTTTTCAACATTAATTTTAATATTGATGCACTAAATTTCATTAATTCATCTTTATTGTAATCTCTGATATACTCAACACATTCTTTATATTCATCTTTTTCTATTATTTCAGTAACATTTTTTATAATTTTTTTGTATTTTGTTTGATATATTTCTTCTAGTTTTGGAAGTTCACATTGTACAATTTTACATTTAGCTGCTCTTTCAACTGTTTCTAAGAATCTAACTTCTTTTGGTGTTACAAAGTTAATTGCTTCTCCAGTTTTTCCTGCTCTTCCTGTTCTTCCAATTCTATGAATATATGATTCAATATCTTGTGGTAAATTATAGTTAATTACTAAATCTATATTATCTACATGTATTCCTCTTGCCGCTACATCTGTTGCAATTAAATATGTAAAAGATCCGTTTTTGAATCTTTCAAGTGTTTGAATTCTCATATTTTGAGTTATATCACCATGCATTGCTTCAGCACTATAATTTCTTGCAGATAATTCAGTAAGCAATCTATCAACATCACTTTTCCTTTGACAAAATATAATTGCTAATTCTGGATCTTTAACATCAACTACTCGACATAATGCTTCTGCTCTCATTTTATCATTTACTAAATAGTAATATTGACTAACATTTGTTGATGTTTTGCTTTCAGATTTTATTTGTACACTTTGAAAGTCATCTTTCATATATGTTGTTGCTAAATCCATAATTGTTTTAGGCATAGTAGCTGAAAATAATAATACTTGTTTATTTTTGCTAGTTTTTTCAAAAATAAATTTAATATCTTCTAAAAATCCCATATTTAACATTTCATCTGCTTCATCTAATACAAAATATTCTACATTTGATAAATCTAAAGCTCTTCTTTTTATCAAGTCCATAATTCTACCTGGAGTTCCTACTACAGCATCTACTCCTCTTTTTAATGCTCTAAGTTGTAATTCAATACTTGATCCTCCAAATACCGGTAATATATTGAATTTGCTAGAATGATTTAATGCTTCCATTTCTTCACTAACTTGTAGTGCTAATTCTCTAGTAGGTGTAAGTATAATTGCTTTAACCAAGTTTCCCGATACATCCATTTTTGATAGTATACTTGCCGCAAAGGCTAAAGTTTTTCCAGTGCCCGTTGCTGCTTGTCCAACTACGTCATAACCATTCATAATAAATGGTATAATTTCTTCTTGAATTTTACTGGGATTAACATATCCTAGTGTTTCGATTGATTTTAATACATTTTTACTCAATCCTAAATCTTTAAAGTTGTTATTCATAAATTCCTCTTTCTTTAATTGACAATTAATTATAATACTATTTTATGTTATTTGCAAGAAAAATATGTAAAAGTATTGACTTTATTGTTGAAAAAATATATATTAAGGTAATTAAAGGAGGCAAATAGATGGAAAAAAAAGATACTAGAAATAAAAATTTACTCTTTTCTACAAACAAAGAAACTCTTCAACTAATTGAGGGATATAACATGTCAGGACTGCTTTTATGTATTGATAAAACTCAAGAGGAAAATATAGAAATTAAAAAAAGCATACTAAAAAATTTAGTAAACGAAGATTTAAATACTGATACTAATAATCAAGAGTTTGACGCTTATACAATTTTAAATGCTGCTGATGTAAGTAATAAAGAAAAAATAAATCAATTACAACAACTTATTTCAAATTTGTTAGAAATTAAAGAAAGACATAAAAATTCTAATATAGCAGTTGATTCGATCAATATTTACACAATTGCTTTATTAAATAATTGTAGTATTCTTGAAGCAAAAACTTTACTAACTACAGAACTAAAAAAATTTATTGATGGTGAAGAATATAGTAAAACTATAATCGGTTTTGAACCAACAAATAAAGAAGCTAGAAATATTATTTTTTCTGCTATTAGTGATGAAGTAGAAACCAAAAATTTGAATATTACAAATGCAAGTTTTATTGTAAATTATATAAATACAGATTTAATTAAAGATTTTGATGAAAATAATAAAACTAAATAGTTTATTTAAATATTTCATTTTTAATTCTAAATTGAATTCTGTTATCTTTAAAATAAGTGAAATATTCACTTATTTTTTGTTTATTAAGTAGTTTTGAAATTTTTTTATAGTTAGATATTATTTCTTTATAATTTTCAAAATCAATATATGGTTTATTTCTTACAATTTCAATTAATAATCTCTCTAAATCATAAATATTAATATTAAATCCTTTATAAGTTATTTTTGAAATTCCTAAGTGATATAAATTATCAGTCATAAAGATTTGTTTTATATTTAAATCTTTTATTTTTCTATCTTTTTGTTTTGTAGCTATTTTATAAGGAATTATTTCCTTTTTTAATAGTCCATAGCAAAAACAGGCAGTTTCTAAATTAAATACAGAATTAGGATGTTTTTTAAAAATTAACTCTATATAATTATAATTTAATTTATCCGAATAAACTCCTTTTTGAATCATATATAATTTTTCTTCTTTGACTAATTTTTTTATTTGATAATCACTATATTCTTTATTTGTAAGATCTTTATATAAATATATCATTTTAATCACCATAACCATTATAATTTATATCTTACAATTTTTCAATACCGACATTTAATTAATTTTATACTCCACCAATTATACCTTTTTTTCTAAGAATAATTTTTCTTATCCAATCAACAGGTATAACTGTAATTGAAATTAATAACATAATTTCCAGTTCTTTGAATGTTAATCCTGAGGTTCTAAATAGTGTTCCTCCATAATAAATCAAAAGAATTTGAACTACAAATATAAATATAATTGTTAATATAAATACTTTGTTTTTTAAAATATTTGTGATTAAGTTAAGTCTATGTGTCCTAGCATTAAAGCAGTTAAATAAACCAATAAAAATGAAAACCCCAAAAAATGCTGTCATGAAGTATTTTTCATTTACCCCATCTCTAAAAAATTGTTGAAAAAATGGTAGTTTTAAAAATAGTATACAAAGAATTGAAGAATATAAACCTGTAAAAATTATCTCATTTTTCATATATTTATTAATTATATTTTCATCTTTCTTTTTAGGTTGTTCCTCCATATACTCTAATAGTGGAGGTTCAAAGGAAAATGCTAATCCAGCTAAAGTATCCATTATCATATTAATCCATAACATTTGAATTACTGTAACTGGAGCATTTACTCCGATAAATGGTCCAATAATTGACAAACTTATCGCACACATATTAACAGTTAGTTGAAATATTATAAATTTTCTAATACTTTTAAAAATTGTTCTACCAAAAAGTATGGCATTTGAAATTGAAATAAAATTATCGTCAAGTATTACAATATCACTTGCCTCTTTTGCTACTTCAGTCCCACTTCCCATAGCAAATCCAACATCTGCTTTTTTTAGGGCTGGTGCATCATTTACTCCGTCACCAGTCATACCCACTACCAAATTTAGTTCTCTAGCAATTTTTACTAATCGACTTTTATCTTGAGGTAAAGCTCTAGCTATTATTTTTATATTATTAAAATTATCTTTTATTTCAGTATCTGTCATTTGATACAATTCATTTGTTGTAAGGACTATATCTTGTGATTTATCATATAATCCTAATTCTTTTCCAATTGCAACTGCTGTTTCTTTATTGTCTCCTGTTATCATAATCGTTTGAATATTTGCCTTTTTTACTAATGCAATCCCATCTTTAGCACTTTTTCTTATCTCATCTTTTATTAAAACAAGTCCTAAAAATGTTAAATTTTCAAAATTAGTAGTTAATTTATCATTGTCATTTAATGCTAGTGCAATTATTCTAACACCTTGTTTTGTAACACCTAAAATATAGTCATTTATTCTTTTTTTATTGTAAAAAAGTTTTGTTATTCCATCATTTCCTAAATAGTTTTTACAATATGGAATTATTCTTTCTGGAGCACCTTTTATAAATTGAATTCTTTCTTTATCTTTTACAATTACCGATGAATATTTGTTTTTACTATCAAATGCTATTTTTTCTATTATTGAAAAATTAATATAATCTGGTTTTAAAAATCTAAGAAGTGATCGATCAGTTAGATTTCCTCCAACAACATTATTATTAATGTCATATTTACTATCATTATTTAAAATTAATGATTGTTTAATTTTAGTATAAAATGTTGGAAATTTTTTAATTTCTTCTTCTTTTGGATATTTATTTAAGTTACCATCAACTAAACCAATTACTTCTAGATTTCCTTTTGTAAGAGTACCTGTTTTATCAGTAAATAAAACATTGATACTTCCAGCAGTTTCAATTCCAACCATTTTTCTAACTAGCACATTTTTTTTAAGCATCCTTTTCATGTTTGATGATAAAACAAGTGTAATCATCATTGGTAATCCCTCTGGTACCGCAACTACAATGATTGTTACACTAAGTGTTAAAGCATATAATATATATCCCATCATGAGAGGAACATTTGTAATACTTTCTATTATTTTTGGGAAATTGAATTGATTTTGAATTACAATTACTGAAAAAAGATAGGAAATAGTTACAAGAAATGCGGAGAAATATCCTATTTTACTAATTGTTTGAGCTAAGCATTTTAATTTATTTTTTAATGGACTTTCTGGACTTTTTTCACATAATTCACTAGCTATTTGTCCATAAAATGTATCTTTTCCTACTTTTGTAACTAACATTTTTCCATTATTTGAGTATACTACTGAACCTTTATATAGTTTATTTTTTTCTATTATATGATTATTAACTGATAATTTATAAATTTCTTTTGCTTCTCCATTAATAAATGATTCATCAACTGAAATTTCACCTTCAATTAAAATTCCATCCGCAGGTATTTTATCTCCAGTATTTAATACTACCACATCATTTACAACGACTTCATCTTGATGAATTTGGTGTAAATTTTTATTTCTAATAACATTACATTTTATTTGTTCTGCAACTTCTTGCATTTTATTAAAAGCCTGTTCACTTCCTATTTCTGATATGGTTGATATAAATGATGAAATGAATATAGCTATTACTATACCTACAGTTTCATACCAATCAAAGTTTTTTATTAAGAATACTGTTTTAATTCCTAATGCTATTAGTAATATTCTTATTATAGGATCTCCTAATGTTTCTAGCAGTTTTTTTAAAAAGCTTGGTTTTTCTATTTTTTTTATTTGATTGCTTCCATATTTTTTTCTATTTTCAATTACTTCTTCATCTGTTAATCCATTTTTTTTACTATCAAACATATAATCCCTCCTATTAAATAATATAGTAAGGTTAAATTTATAGAATAATTTTGTTACGACAAAAAAAGCTATTAGAATTAGTTTTACAATTTAATATTAATGTTTTAGTAGATATTAGTAATTAGCTGAATGTAATTGGATATAATATTCATTTTCTTTTATTAATTGTTTATGTGTTCCAATTCCAACAATTTTTCCTTTATCTAATACTATTATTTTATCTGATAATTTCATTGCATTTTTTTTATGGGTAACAATAATAATTGTATGATCTTGCTTCAAATCTTCCAAAATTTCAACAAGTTTTTCAGTAAGTGAATCATCTATTGTATTTGTTACTTCATCGAATATTAAAACTTCTGATTTGGAAAGAAGTATTCTAGCAATTAATAAAAGCTGTTTTTGACCTTCTGAAAAATTCGATCCATTTTCTGATAAGATTGTATTATAACCATGTGGTAAACTCATTATATATTGATGAATTCCTATTCTTTTACAAGCTTCAATTTGATTTTTAAAATTTGAATCGATCAAACTTAAATTTTTTCTAATACTCATATTAAAAACAAATGGTGTTTGATTTACCCCTATTACATTTTTAACATAAATATGTCTTGAATATGAATAAATGTCTATCCCATCTATTGTAATATTACCCTTGTCCATTTTATATTTTCGTAACAATAAATTTATAATTGTTGTTTTACCACTTCCCGATGGACCAACTATTGCTGTTATTTCATTTTGTTCAGCAATGAAATTAATGTTTTTTATTATTCCTTCATTTTTTGTTTTATATGAAAAAGTAACATTTTTAAATTCAACTACTCCAATAACATTGTTATTTTCATTTAAACCAAATTCAATTTGTTGCTTACTTGAATAATTTAAAATAGTTTTTACTCTTTCAATTGATCCTGTCCAATCTCTTATTTGACCAGAATATATCATTAAATCACTGGTATTTTTCATAATACTTTCATAGTATGAAATAAGTAGAATAACCAAATTTATTTCATATTGTTTATTTAATACTAATAATACAAGAATACTGTATAGTGATATTTTCCCAAAATTTATAATTATTGATAACAAACTATCTCTAATGTCACTATATTTTCTTTTTTCCATGTATTGTTCTGTCCATTTTTTTGCAATTATATTAAAGTTTTGTTTCATTTTATTAAATAAATTAAACATTTTAATTTCGTTTAATCCATTTAATATTTGTGATACACTATCTGTTAGTTTATCACTGTATTTTTGTTGACATCTAAGGTGTTTAGTAATATTAATATTACAATTATCATAACATTTTAGATATATTATTTGGATAATTAAGATGAAAATTCCAATATATATGTTGGTAAATAAAAAGATAATGATAAGTATAATAACTTTAACAAATATTACTATTATTTCACATATGCTATTTATCATTTCTGCTAATTTATTAGCATCTCCATTTATTATATTAAGTATTTTTCCTTTAGATATCTTATCTGTGAATTCTACATCATAATTAAATATTTTATCTATAATTTTATCTCTTAATTTTTTGTAACTGTATTTAAAATTATATGAATATGATGTATAATTTATGTACCAAAATATACTATAAAATAAGTAACTGATTGCTAAATAAACAATATTTTGAAATATTAAAGTTGGATTATTATCTGTTAGATATAATATAATATTTGAAGCAAATACTGGTAAAATTATAAATGTTAAATGTCCGAGTATCGAAGTCAAAAAAAGAAGTGTTATCCATAATTTACTACCATTAACAATTTTAAAATACTCTTTTATTATTTTTATATTGTCTCTTACCATATTTTTACCTCACTACTTATTTTAATTTAATTTTATCATATAATTAAATTAAAAACTATGTTATTTACATAGTTTTACTGTTGTTTAAAATAACTGCCAAACAGTATTTAGAATAAAACAAAGGAAGATTCCTACAATTGTTGGTATTAAAAATCCAATTACTGTCCATTTTATACTATTTGTTTCTTTTTTTATAGTTAAACATGTGGTAGAACATTGAAAATGGACAAGAAAAAATATTAAGACAATTACAGCTGTTTTCATTGTCCAATTATTGTCAATCAACAAATCTCTAATAGTATTTAGCCTATCTATTTGGCTTAGATGTGATGATGATTGATATATCATTATTAAAATTGGAAAGATAACTTCATTGGCTGGAAATCCTAGAATAAATGCTAGTAATATTTCACCATCCATTCCAATTAATGTAGCAAATGGTGTTATGAAATTTGATAAACATATAAATAAATTATTTTCACCAATTTTTGTATTAGCTAGTATCCAAAGTATAATACCTGCTGGGGCCGCAACAGTTATTGCTCTAAATAATACTAGTAATATTTTACTGAAAATTGAATTAATAATGACTTTAATTATCTGTGGTTTTCTATATGGTGGTAATTCTAAAATAAAGGAAGATTGTTCTCCTTTTAAAATTATAATTGATAATAGTTTTGAAATTATAAAAGTTAGTATAATCGAAAAAACAATTATTAAAGTTAGAAAAAAAGATTGGGAAAAAATATTAAGTGGAGTTGTTTTTAATCCTGTAAAGAATAAGGTTATAAGTGCAATCATTGTAGGAAATTTACCATTACATGGGACAAGGCAGTTTGTAAGTATAGCTATTAATCTTTCTCTTTTAGAATCTATTATTATAGCTCCTGTTACTCCTACAGCACTACATCCAAATTCCATGCAAATTGTTAAGGCTTGCTTTCCACAACTATTACATTTTTGAAAACATTTATCCATATTAAACGCAATTCTTGGCAAATATCCAAAATCTTCTAGTAAACTAAATATTGGGAAAAATATTGCCATTGGAGGTAACATAACTGCTACTACCCAAGAAACTGTATGATAAATTCCATAAACTATCATATCTGTTAAAATAGTTGGACTTTTTATTAAGTGAAGAAAATTATATAAATTATCTTCAAAATCAAACAGAATTTTTGACAATAGTTGAGATGGATAATTAGACCCAATTATAGTAATCCAAAATATTCCCATAAGTAGAATAAACATTGATATAAAACCAGTTATTTTGTTTGTTAAAATTTTATCTAATTTTCTATCAAATTTTTGATTGTTTGGATTTGAATATTTTTATACTGTGTTATATTGTTTATTAATTTTTCTGTTTTAGAATCATATTTTATTTGTAAATGTTCAAGATCTTCATTATAAACATTTGTAATTTGTTCTATTAGTTTATTTATTCCTGTTTTTTTCTAGCACTTGTCGGTACTGCAGGTACTTTTAATATATTCTATAACTTTTCTATATCTATTTCTATTTTTTTATTTCTTGCTTCATCTGTTAAGTTTACACAAACTACAACTTTATTTGTAACTTCAAGTATTTGTAACAATAAGCATAGATTTCTTTCTAAACAAACCGCATCACAAACTACAACTAATACATCATAGTTATTTGAATTTATAAAATCTCTACTAACTTCTTCTTCTTTTGATTTTGAATTTAATGAGTATGTCCCTGGGAAGTCATAAATAATGTATTGAATATTATTATGTTTAAATAAGCCTTATTGATTCATAACAGTTTTTCCTGCCCAATTGCCGGTATGTTGTTTTAATCCTGTTAATTCGTTAAATATTGTGCTTTTACCTACATTTGGATTTCCTATCAAGGCAACCCATCTTTATCACCAAGCTCTTCGACATAAATCATCTTGGCATCTTTATTTATAATTGCTATTATAGCTCTGCTAATTAAATAAGCAACTGGATCATTTAAAGGACTTTTCATTTCACATTTAATTATTTTTCCTGGTGTTAATCCAATATCTAATAGTCTATTGTATATTTCAAAATTCGAATTTATACTTAATATTTTTGATTGTTTACCTGGTATTAATTTGTCCAATGTTATAATATAGTAATATATGTTATATTATTTGTTAGGTGAATATCATAAAAAAAAATGATTTCTCATTTCTTAATTTATTTCTTCTAGATGTTCATCAAGTATTGAATAAAGATATGTATATACCGGTTTATTTGTAAGTGTAGTTATATATTTTTTGTATCCTATTAATTGGTTTTTATAATTTTCATCAATTATATTTTTAAGTTTATAATCAATTATTTGAAAATTATCGCTAGTTTCTATTAATAAATCAATTACTCCATGATACATTATATTTTCTACTTCATATTTAAATTCATATTCTTTATATATATTTATTATTTGTTTTGGCTTAATTATATTATTTATAAATGCTAGTATTTTATTTTTAATTAATTCTGGTATATTTTCATTATCTAAATTAGGATTATTAAAATCAATTATTTCTAATATCTCATGAATTTTAGTTCCTATAATCATTTTTTCTATTTCTTCTTTAGTTTGTAGATTATTTGTTTTTTTTGAAAATGATGCATTTTCAATTATAGTTTCATTGCACTTTAATTCATTTGTTTCTATTTTTTTTGTTTCATTTTGAATTGCATATTTTTCTAAGTTATTTAAATTATAATTTTTAGTTAAATTAGTCTTATTTAAGTTAATATTTATTATATATTTTTCTAATGATTCTTTACTTAATATTAAAATATCATTAAATGATTTAAAGGTCAATCTCATTTCATCTGACAGTAAATCATAGGATACTTCACTGTTAATTTTTTTAATTAATTTCATTTTTTCTTTTATTCTTGATATTGATAAATAATTTATTTTTACTAGCTTTAATATCTCATTGCTACTAAGTATATTAGTAATTTTACTTTGTGTTTTAGATAACTTATTAACTAGAGTTATTTTAGAAAAATTTATTGATTTATAACTAATACAAGATGTACTATTTTCTTGGAATATTTGCTCCTTTTTAGTTAAAGAAGTTATCAATATCATTTTTTCTCTTGCTCTAGTAAGTGCTACATAAAATAGTCTTATTTTTTCAGATATTTCTTCTTTTAGATAATCATTTTTGACTAATTCTTTATAAAATGTATTTCTAATTCCATCATCGTAAATAGGAACAATTATTCCATAATTATTATCAAATAGAAATTTTTCTTTTATGTCACTAATATTAAATTTAGCATATAATCCAGTATAATAACAAATTGGAAATTCTAATCCTTTTGATTTATGAATGGTCATTATTTTAACACTATTTCCTTCATCGTTATTAAGAGATACTTTTATGTTTTGATTACTAATTTCTATATTTTCTAAATATTCTAAAAATGTAATTATATTATACCCAACATCTCCCAGAGTTTTTGATAAATTTAATATATTTTCAACTCTGATTATTCTTTTTTCAATTTCACCTATTGTTATCATTTTATTATAGAAATCAAATTCAATTATTAATTGTTCTAATATTTTTGTAATACTTTTTGATTCAATATTTTGCTTTATTTTGCTTAATTTTAAATATAAATCTGTTTCTTTTATTTTTTTATTTGTTATAATATCAAAAATATACTGATCATCAAATCTAAACAAATAACTTCTTGCAATACTCATAAATGAATATGAATCAAGTTTAAATAATAATTTTAAGAGATGCTTTATTAAAGTAAATTCTTCTCCCGAATTAAGATTTTCATCTTTGTAAATTGATAGTGGTATTCCACTATATTCAAATATTTTTTTATAAAGATCAAAGTTTGTTGCTCTATCCATTAATATGACAAAGTCTTTATATTCTATATCTCTTAAATTATTTGTTTCTTTATCTAGTATTTGATAATGATTGTTGATTTTTTGTTTTATGTCGCTTACTGTAATGAAAGCTTCTATTTCTTCTTTTTTATAATCATCATTTAGTTCATAATTATAAATTTGAAAATGATTGTTTTCTTTTATTTTCCCTTTATTTATATATGTATTATTACCAAATATCATTTGATGATCTACTTTGTATTCTGCTCCACCTATATTATTATCCATTATTTGATTAAATATCAAATTTATATCTTCTAAAACTTCATTTCTAGATCTAAAGTTTTTATTTAAGTCTATTTTTATTCCATTGTCATGTTTTTTGTATTTATCATATTTATTTTTAAATATATATGGATTAGCATTTCTAAAGCGATATATCGATTGTTTTATGTCACCCACCATATAAACATTATTATTTGAAATAAGTGATATAAATTCTTCTTGTATATCGGATGTATCTTGATATTCATCAACCAATATTTCTTTGAAATTATTTTTTATTTCTTGTTGTACTTTTATATTTTCTTTTAATATTTTGATACCTAATGAGGCTATATCATTGAAATCAAAGTAATCATTTATTTGTTTAAAATGTTTATATTTTTTATCAAATTCTTTTAAAATTTCAATTATTATTTGTACATTTTCTTTAGTTTTTAAATATTGATTTTTCAAAGTATCACAGTCTTCTAAACAAAGTTGAGATATTTTTTCTAATGATTCTTTTATATTTTCTTTTATTTGTTTTAATGAGTCTGAAGATTTGCTTGGTAATCTAGGAATTTCTACTTTTGAATTTAATTTTATTTCTTCATATGTTTTGCTTAGTATTAAATTACTTAAATTTGCTTCTAATTTATTATAGTACTCATTATAATCTAAGATACGTAGTTGTTCTAAATTAGCATTAATATTATAAATATATTTTTTTATAATGTTTGTATATTTTTCAATATCATCATTTATTTTTAATTCATTATAATTATTAAAAATATAATTATCTAAGTACTCATCTTTATTTAATATAAGTTCTAGTTTATTATATATTCCTAGTATACTTGAGCTAATTTCAAAATCGTCTTTGATACAAAATGTACTAATTAAATCTAAAAAATATGGATTTTTTTCTTCATATTTTTGTTCAAAAATTTTATCTATTATTTCTAATTTTTTTAAATTTAAAATGCTTGTTTCACATATTTTTATATTTGGTGTTAGATTTAAAATATAATAGTATTTTTTTACTAGAGAAAGAGAAAAACTATCAAATGTTGTAATGTAAGCTGAATCAATTTTTTCTAGTTGGCCAATTAGTTCCTTATTATCTTTTATAGCTTTTCTAATTCTTTCTTTCATCTCATTTGCAGCAGCTTTTGTAAATGTTAAAATTAAAAGTTCATCTATATTTATTCCATTTTTTAATTTTCTAATTACTCTTTCTGTTAAAACAGCTGTTTTTCCTGACCCGGCTCCAGCACTTACAATTATATTTGACCCATCTTTTTCTATTGCATCTTGTTGTTCTTTAGTCCATGTCGGCATTTTTTTCACCACCTTTTTTTTTCATTTTTTCTAATTCTATAATATTAAATTCAGTTTTATAGCATAAATCATTAAACTTACAATATTTACACCCTACTAATTCTATTCCAATTCGTTTTGGATTTATAACAAAGTTGGTATTTGTTATATTTTCAATCGCCTCATCTATTTTTTTATCAACTAAATTTGTTAATTCATCTAAATTTTTTTCACTAATTACTTTTGAGTAATTATAAAATCCATTTTGTCCAAATTTTAGACTTTTTATAATATTACTATTAGTATAATTACTATCAACTAACTCAGCAAGTTCTGGATTATCAATTGTATATCCTTCTAGTTTAAGTTGTTCTTGATTTCTTTTTTCTATTTTTCCCAATTTTTCATAATTAAGTTTTGGATTTAGAAACTTTTGAAGATAAAATCCTAATACTTTAACATTTTCTAGTTCACTAAAATTTTTAATTAAATACAGATATATTGGCAGTTGCATCGATAATCCATATTTTACATGCTCTAAATTTGTTTTAGTATCACCAGTTTTATAATCTACAATTGATACATAAGATGTATTATTTTCAATATGGTAATTTATTTTATCAATAATTCCCACAAATGTTATATTTATATCTTTTGATTTATTTACACATATTTTCTTTTCTGTTAATACATTATCCAAAGTTGTATATTGATTTTGATACTTGATTGTTTCTATTAAAAAAAGTAATTCATCTTTTAGGTTTTCTAAAAAAAATTGTTCTTTTTTAGTTATTGTTTTTTCTTTTAAATAGTTGTTCCAAGTTTCATCAAAATTGAAGTTAATATCAAATGCTTTTGATAATACTTCATGATACAGTGACCCAATCATCATAGCAAATGTTTCCTTATATTGTTCTATTTTAATTATATTACTTAAGTAATATTTAAAATTACAATGAAAATAATTATCAAGACTTGAATATGATAAAGTTAATTTATTATTTAGATAATTATACAGATTTTTTTTATCTATTCCTGTAAATTGATTATTATAGACCTTATATGGAATATTTTTATATGTATTAAGTAAAATGTCTAAATTTTCATCTTTTATATTATATTTATGATATTTATCAAGGTTAGATGTTAAGGCTATTTGATTGTATATTTTTGAATATTTAAATATATTTTCTAATTTTATATTTGTAATTAAATTCATTTTAAAATCTTCAACTATAGGTGATTTATAAAATGTTTCAAATGGTGATTTTAATTTATAAGTTAAAAATATTTTTTCATGTGATATTATATCTTCAATTATTTGTTTTGTTTCTAATTTATTTTTATCATTTGATGTATCAATATTTAACCTTTTTTTTAGATTATCATTTAAATATTCTTCATCTTTATATATTTTTGGTATACTACCATTATTTACACCAATTAAAAATACATAGTCTTCTTTTTTTGCTTCTTTTAAATCTAATATTTCTACAATTACATTTTCTTTTTTATCTATTAAATACTTAGTATTTTTAATATCATAAATCATTGCTTCAATTACATATTTATCAAGTTCTAACATAATATATTTATTACAAATTGTAATTAATTGATTTAATATATTTACATTATTTTGATTATCTAGTTTATATTCATTTTTAATATAATTTATTGCAATTTCTATATTTGATTCACTTTTTAATTTTTCAATAAATTTATTTACTATAATATTATCAAATATTGATTTTCTTTCTTTTAAATATAATGGAATATTGAACCATTTAAATATTCTTTTAATAGGAACTAAATACTCATCTGTAATATTAGCAATTTTTATATTATTTATATTTATATCAGATTCAATTAAGTCTATTATTTTTGTAGCTACAAATTCAATTTCTTTTTCTATGTATGAAAATTCATATATATTTAGTTTTATTTCTTCTATATTTTCGCTAATTATTTTTATTTTGCTTAATTCTTTTACCTTATTTATTATATTTTTTTGATATTTATTTAGATTATAACCATAGATTATAACATTTGTCTCTGATAATGATTGTTTAAATAATGAATTATATATTAATAAATTATTTTTGTTCAAATCTTCTTTTAAATTAATTAAAAATTCAATTTTTTCATCATTTATTATATTTAAATCATTAATATAATAAATATTTTTTATGTAGTTTAGGGCATTTTCATATTTATAATCATATTTTTTCATTAAATAGTAAATTGATTCTACATTATATTTAAAAGTAACATTTTGTATAAATTCTTCAATTGTCATAAATTTTATTTTATAAATTTTTTTTGATTTTTCTATTTCAAGTAGTATTTTATCTTTAATATTATTTGGTGTTATAAAAAGTGTTTTATCTTCTATTTGATTTAATATTTCCATATTTATCTCCTTTTATTTATCAAAAAAGAATGTATTTGGTTTATTAACATTCTTCTGAGCATACTAAACCATATGTTTTAGCAATATATTCAATATAAATATTTTTTAGTTCTTCAGTTTCTTCTTCATCCAATTTTATATATGGATTAGTTTGAGAGTCTACTGTTCCTATATGTACTCCTATAATTTCTCCACTATCAACAAATACTACAGTAGGTACATAAAGTCTTTTTATTGAATCATCGTTTAGACCAGTATATGGAGTTAAAAAATCATATAACTTTTCTACTATTTTTTTATAATCATTTGTTCCTTCATTAGTTATAACTATTTCACCTGATTCATTTAATGTTTTAGTATCTCTAATGTCTGATGGATCATAATAATAAATTGTTTCAACACCCATTTCTTCGGTTGCTTCTAAAAGTACTGGAACTATATTTCTACACCACGGGCATTCTGGATATCCAAAATAAATTACTCCAGTCCCACTTTCAAGTAATTCTAATATTTTATCTACTGATGAATATTCAATTATATTTTCTTCACTAATTGATAAACTTAAATATGTATCTCCACTTCTTGTTTTTTTATTATTAAATTCTTCATATTCCTCTTTAAACTTAGTAGCATCAGTTATATTTATTTCATTTTTATTATTAATTATTAATATTCCAGTTATTATAAGTACTATAACTATTAAAATTGTAGGAATAATTAAAAGTTTTTTCATTTGTTTCACATCCTTCATCTTAATAAGTATATCATAGAATGTGACATTTTCCAATTAATAAATTTCTATTTCTTTTGGATTTTTAATTATTTTAAAATTATTAAATTAAAATTTTTTACTGCAATTTAATAGTTTATAATTACTTTTGAAATCATTTTATACATATAAGATCTAATTAAATGTTTTATTATAACCTATACTATTTTTATTTAATTATTTCTATTTTATTTTTATTATTTTTTATAATTTCTTGTACAAATATTGATTCATTATTTTTTTTTGTTATTATATAAACATTATTTTTAGATCTTGTTAAAGCAACATAAAATAGTCTTCGTTCTTCTTCATAATGATATTTGATTTTTTGATTTAAATCATATATTATTTTTTCTTCTCTAATTTTATTGGGAAATCCATTGTATTTATCTTCCATATTTATTATAATTACATTATCTGCTTCTAAACCTTTAGATGAATGGACTGTTAGAAATCTTATTTCTAATTTTTGTTTTATTATGTAAATTATTTTATTATTTTGTATTTTTAATTCAATAATATTTTCTAAATACTTGATATCATTATTATTTCTACCCAATATAAATATTGATTGATTGATATCCATTTTGTCTAAAATTTTTAAAATAGGAAAGTTAATTATATTACTATAATAATAAATTTTAATTGGTTTGTTTAAATGCTTTTTTGATTTTAAATTTTTTTTTAATTGATATTTATTTTTCATTATAAATTTTCCAGCTACATCAATTATTTCTTGAATATTACGAAATGTATTTGTAATTTTATATATTTTACTATTTTTAAAAATTTTTTTGAAGTTTATAAATGTAGAAAAATTACAACCATTAAAACTATAAATTGATTGAAAATCATCACCTACAGTTATAATATTAGAGTCTCCTATTTCAGCTAGTTTCTTTAAAAATTTATATTTCATATATGATGTATCTTGAAATTCATCAACAATTATATATTTAAATTTATCTTTTATATATTTAATCGATTCATTAATTATGTCTTCAAAATCTACCGTATTTGTATTTACTAATTGTTCTTTATATATTTCATATATGTTATTAATTATTTTTAGCTGAAAGTTTATAATTTGCTTTTGCTTTAGATTTAAATTGAATTTATTTCTATTTATTATTTTAATTATCTTATCTTGTGGAAAATTGTTCGATTTTATCAAATGAATAAATTTAATACAAGTATTTTTTAATTTTTTTATTTCTTTTTCATAGTAATCTTGTGGATAAGTAGGAAAAGATTTTTTTGCTAATGATTTTTTTATGGATATATAGTGGATAAGTTGACTATATTCTTTATTTTGATTTAGAATTATCTTATCAAAATAATTATCCACAATATTATTTAAAGTAAATGTATTGCTTATATGTATTTTTGGATTATTTCTTTTTAATTGTTCATAAGCAATTTTATGAAAAGTTCTTATCTTTATTTTATATTTATAACTTCTAAAAAGTTTGTTTTCTAATTGTTTTACTGTTTCATTTGTAAATGAAATGCATAATATATCATTTTGATTTATTTTAAGTATTTCTATTAGATATCTTATTTTCCCGATAATAGTCAATGTTTTACCTGTTCCTGCACCTGCTAATACTAAAACATATTTTTCTTTTGAAAGTACTGCTTTTTTTTGTTCTTGATCAAGTTCAAACCCTAAAACATTATCTAATATTGAATTTTTATCCACATTTTGGCAAATTTTAGATTTAAAAGGGTGTATTTTGTTATTTGCCATAATATATTTATCTCCTCCTAATTATATAATATTGTATAAATTTTTATTTTCCTTTTTATTATTACAAAAAAAAACTCTAGTTAACTTAATTTGTAAAGTTTTAGAGTTCTTATTTTTTTAAATATTTGTTTTCCAAAGTCCATGTAGATTACAGTACTCATAAACTTCTAATATTTCATCTGTTGTTTCAAATGTGCAACTTGATTCATTTGTTAAATACTTTATTTGAATACCATTAATTGTATTTAATATTACCCATGAAATATGATGTTCTTCAGTCATTGGATGTTCGATTTCACCAATTTTTACTGTAACTGTATTTCCTATAATATCTACAATTGGAATATGTTTTTCAATAGCAGCATCGACAGTATTTGGAGTAATTAAATCCATTTTTTCACCACAACATACAACTGGAACTTTTGAATCTTCTAATTTGACTATAATATTACCACAGTGTTTACAAATATAAATTTTTAAATCTTTTTTCATACAATCCCTTTCATATCTATTGAATATTTTTTATTAATTTTTCAAGTTCTCTTTGTTTTTTAATTATCATTTCCATTTTTTCATGTAAATCTTCTAGAATAAGTTCTGATTTTAAGTCTACTTTATAATCATTTTGTCCTCTAAGTCTGTCTTTATCAGCTTGACGATTTTGACTCATCATTATTACTGGCGCTTGTAGTGCAGCAATACAAGATAAAAATAGATTTAAAAGAATAAAAGGATATTTATCAAATCCATTAGTTAAAATTAATGCATTTAGTATTACCCAAACAATAATAAACATAACTGAACATAAAATAAATGTCCAACTACCTGCTACTTCTGTTATTTTATCTGCTAATTTATCTTTAAACTTCGCAGTATTTTCATCTTGTTTATCTACATCAATTGAGATTGGTTGTTCTAATAGTAAATCAACTAGAATTTCTTCATCATCTGTTTGTAAATCTTTATTTACAATCATTTTTACAATTTCTTTTTTTGTTTTTGCCATGTTACCTCCTATAGTTTTAGTATACTACTTTAATTATAATTTTCAATATTTTTTTTAATTAGAGTAATAAGTTATTATTGTACATCACTTTTATATTATCATCTCAATTAAGCTAATAAGTACTCCAACTAATACTCCAATTCCATAAATTAAAGTTATTATTCTTAAATTTTCTTGTTTATTTTTATTTGTTTTAAATAAGACTAGGATAGCTACTCCCGAGCCAGTTAATAATCCAGCAATTGCTGATCCTAATGAAATCGCATTATTCAAATATAATTCTGTAATCATAATACTTGCACCACAGTTTGGAATTAATCCTATTAAACTAGCAATAAACGGCCCAAATATTGATTCTTTAAGAAATATTTTAGCTATTAATTCTTGTCCTAAAAATTCAAAAATAATATTTAGAATAAATGTTATTATAAGTATGAATATTAATGTGCTTAGAGTATGTTTAATGCTTGATTTTATAATTCCAGTTTCACAATGACAGTGTTCTTCTTCACATATATGGTGATCTATATTACCTAATTCTTTTTTTTCTAATTATAAGATCAATAACAAAACCAGCAATAATACCGACAATTACTTTTATTATAATTATTGTTATTATAAACTTTATGTCGACTTGTTCGGAAATCAAAATTGGTAACATTTCATCACTAGTTGATAAATATATTGATATTAATGTTCCCATTGTTATTATTCTAGTTGTATATAGATTTGTCGCTAGTACTGAAAAACCACATTGAGGGAATGCTCCTAAAAGTGCTCCAACTACTGGTCCAAATTTTCCAGAAGATGTTATAATTTTTTTACCATTTATCTTATGTTCAAAAATTTCTATTATTAAAAATGCGATGAATAAAAATGGTATTAGCTTAATACCGTCTAAAATTGTATCTAAAATTACATCTATCATATTTACCTCCTGCGTTTGCTTTTAAATTATATCATTATTCTAATATTTGCGCAATAAAAAAACAATGGAGATATTTTCTAAATTGTTTTGTAGATTAAAATTTATAATTTTATTACTTTTTAATAAGTAAAAATCTTTAACTGTAATTATTTTTTTAGATATTTTTAATTTTATTAATATAATATTCAACTTTAATATCAGATATCTTTTTCCAATTTTCATTAACCCAATAGTCTATGAAGTCATCCGTATTGCTTAAAAAACATCCCTCATATATCGTTATATTATTTAGGTTAAATAATTCAGATGGTATTTTTAATATTGCATAGTAATTTTTATAATCGTATACTTGACCCGATAATTTACTATATTTGATACCATCCCAGTATTCTTTTGCATAAATATCATTTGTTTTATTAATTTTACTTACAGAGTTAAATATACTAATCTCTGTAGACATTTCATTCATTGAGTTTGATACATACATTTCAAATCCACTTTTACTATTATCTTCGTTAGCATTATGATGATTACTGTAAATAACTTTTGTTCTAACACCATGATAACCCATAAAATATACTCTTTCATACGATGCTTTACTAAAATTTCCCATTCCTAGTCCATATGTATCGGTTGTTCTTATCATTAATACTTTTAATCCTACTGCTTCATATTTTTCTTTTTCATATATTGATACTGCCAAATTCATAGCTTTTTCATAAGTATATACATGTCAAATCCACCATGACCGGCATCAATTATTATATCATATTCATAAGAAAAGTCCTGTATTGTTATATTTACATTATTATTTGAATAATCAAATGATACTAATTTATTGTTTATTTTAGCTCGTTTTATTTGTTCTAATGTATCTAATTTATTTATTACTTTTTCTTTTGTAAAATCAGTATTTATATATAATGTATACGTACCATTTTCTAAATCTGTTAATTTAAAAAACAAAATAAATTTAATTTTACTTGTTTTCAGTTTTTATATATTTTATTATATCAAATAAGTTGATTATAATAAATACTTATAGTTTAATTTTAATTTATTTATATTAGTTTTACGGCTGTTTACGTATTTTATAATACTAAAATGTTAGTTTAAATTAACCTTATTATAAACTATATATGTAATTAATTTTAATAATATTTAAAAAAATATTTCTTCTAAATCTTCTATTGCAGGACCAATTAATACATTACCATACTTATCAAAAATTGATCCGTGACATTTTGATTCCCAAGTTTTATCTATATCATTCCATAGAAGTGTACAACCCATATGAGTACATTTATTTTTCAAAAAAATGTATTTATCTTGTGACTTTCTATATACAAGTACTTTTTTATTTTTATATATTATTGGTTTTCCGCTATCTACTTTAATTAATTTAAGGTCATATTTTCTTAAAAGAAGTCTATTTATTACAATTCCATCTAAAGTATGAATAATTATTTTAAATGTGCTTTTTAAATTTCGAATTAATGTATATCTTTTAGATTTATATAGGGTATCATAGTTTTTATTTTGAATCATTTTTGTAGTATTTTGGGAGGCAATATGACTATTAGTAAATCCCCATTTTTGAAATCCAGATACTAAATATATATTTTTATTTTTTTTTGAATATTTATCTATAAAAGGTAAGGAATCTATAGTCATGCAATCCTCTGTAGACCATTTTTTCTCTATCTTAGCATTTATATCTATTTTATATATTTTATCTTCAAGTTTTTTATATGGATTTTCAATGTTCTTACCTGTTATATGATCATTTCCACCTATTATTAAGGTGTTCTCATCATAAGATCTTATATAGTAGTATGGTGGGTCTAAAGAAACATAGTTTTTATTTATTTTTTTTTCTGTTTTGAATGATATAACATATGATTTACTTTGATATATTTTAGCAAAATATAAGTTATCTGGATTAATAAAAGGATAATGGCAAGCCATTATTATATGGTTTGCTTTTATTATATATTTATTATTTACTGTTACTTCATAATTTTGATTTTGTTTATTTATTTTTGTAACTTTTGACTGTTCATACAATTTGATGTTTTCTTTTAATAAAATATCTCTTATACTCATCATATATTTCATCGGATTAATTGTAATTTGCTTTTCTATTTCTAGCTGATATTCATCTTTTAAAATATTTGTACTTTTATCTAATTTTACTTCACAGTAATTTTTTAGTATTTTAAATTGATTTTTTAGTATTTTTATATTTTTATGGTTAGATGCTGTTAACACCGAACTTTCTTCATGAAGATCACAATTTATGTTTTCTTCTTTAATAATATTTTTTATAATATTTAATCCTTCAATTTGTGATTTTAAGTATTTAAGTGCTTTGTTTTTCCCATGATTTTTTTTTATTTGTTCATATAAACCATCATGAGCTATACTTACTTGAGCGGTTGTATTTGAACTTACTCCAAGACCAATATATTTAGAATCAACTAAAATAAAATTAATTTTTTCTTTCATTAAATTGTAAGCACACATTAAACCTGCTATTCCACCACCTATTATAAGTACGGGAATTTCTGTATTAGTATTTATTGATGGTATATTTTTTTTTTAAAATCTTTAGTCCAAATCGATTGCATTATAATCACCTATTTTTATTATGGATATTTTATAATTTATTAACCTAAAAATTAATTTTATCTATTATTTTATTTTCAAGATTATAAATTGTGAAAGTTCTATCATTATAAATCATATATGTTGGACCAAGGTTATTTCTTGGAAGTGAAATAGAACCAGCATTTATGAATGTTTTATTTTGAATCTTTTTTATATAAGGAATATGTTCATGTCCATATACCAAAATAGCATTTTCGTGTATTTTTTCGTGATTATTAATATTATATATATTACCGTGAGTTAGATAAATGTTTAAATTATCTACTTTGATTAATGATATTTCACTAATGATTGGAAAATTTGATTTTGTTATATCAAATTCAGAATCACAATTTCCCCTCATACAAATTAATCTTTCTTTAAAAGTTTCTAAAAATTTACGAATATAATTAACATCATAATCTATATTTAAATCATTTATTGCACCTGCATAGTATAAATCCCCTAGAACTACCATTTTATCACAGTTAGTTTCACTAAATCTAATTTTTATGTACTCAATATTTTTTTTTATTCCATGGATATCTGAAATAAACATTATTTTCATATTATCACCTCTATTATTATATCAAAATTATTATAAAAACAAGATTTTTCTATCTTGTTTTTTCATTTTCTATATGTTCATTAATTTGATTATTTTTAAATTCTAAGTATTTTTGGGTTCCATCTATACAATTAAATAAATCAAAAATACCATCTAATTTAATATTTTCTACTTGTTTTTTATCTAAATTTTTAATATCAAAATTTATATTATCTACTTTTTCGCCAATTAAATTAATTAATTTAATCATACTTTTCTTAATATTTATTTTTTCTATCACTTTAAGATAAAAACCTAGTTTGTTTTTCTTTTTCATATATTTTTGATGTTTTATTACTTCGCAATATTTTTCAATAAATTTATCATTTATATTTTCACCATATTTATTTTGAAGAGATGTTTTGAAAATTAAATATTGTAATTCATATATTTGATTTTCTAATTTATATTTATCAATTAATTCTGTTAATAGTTTTAATGAACCGATATCATTAAATGAGTTTTCAGTTAAGTTTTCTTTTTTTAAAATGTATTTGATAAATCTACTATCTAAAGCTGCAGAAATAAAATTTAAATCTACATTTTCATTCTTTAAATTTTCCATACGTTTCCCCCTTTTTAGTTGTTTATTATACTCATTATTTGAATTTTGTCAAATTTAAGATAACTATAATGATTATTTGTAAAAAATTTAATTTAAAAATTTATTTATTATTCTATCTAATTCACTTCTATTTATAGGTTTTGATAAATATTCATCAAATCCTTCTTTCAAATAATTTTCTTTAGCTCCTTCTACAGCATTTGCTGTCAAAGCTATAATTGGTGTTTTTATTTCCATTTCTTTAATCTTATGCATCGTTTGTGTTCCAGAAATTTTTGGCATCATATCATCCATAAATATTAAATCATAATCGTTTGTCATTTTTTCTATACATTCTTGCCCACTAAATACTTCATCAATTAAAAAATTGTATGGTTTCAAAAAATTAATAGCTATTTTTATATTTATTTTATTATCATCAACTATAAGTACTTTTCGTCCATTAAATGGTAAAATATTCTTATTTAAAGTATTTGTCGGTTGTATTATGTCATTTACCTTTATATCATTTAATTTTTTATCTGATGTTGATATTAAATACCTTTTTAATATTATTATTAATTCTTCTTTTTGTATTGGTTTTGCCATATAGTGATCTAATCCTTGTTTTTTGTATGTTTCTCTCATTTCGTTTAGTGCATTTGCCGTTAAAGCTATTGTTGGAATATCAAAATTTTCTATCTGCTTTAGTCTCATTAAAGTTTCCAGTCCGCGCATTCTTGGCATCATATCATCCATTAAAATTAAATCAAATGTATTTCCATTTTTTATTAATTCTATAGCTTCTGCACCTGATTCTACTAAGGTATTGGAAATATTATAGTTTTTTAGTATTTTATCTGCAACTTTTAAATTTAATTTATTATCATCTACAATTAAGATTTTAGAATTACTAAAATTTAGTATTTCTTCTTTTTTTATTTTTTCTTCTATAATTCCTTCATGAAGTTTTACTATTTTTTGTTTTAAATATACTGTAAATTTTGTTCCCTGTCCATATACACTTTGTACTACTATTTTTCCACCCATCATTTCTACTAATGATTTAGTTATTGCTAGTCCTAATCCAGTTCCTTCTGTTGTTGTATTTCTATCTTCATCAAGACGATTAAATTTAGTAAATAGTGACTCTATTTTTTCTGGTTTTATTCCTCTTCCTGTATCTTCTACTGATATTACAATTGATGAATTTTCGTTTTCATTTATACAGGTAACATCAAATTGTATTTTTCCTTCTTCAGTATATTTAGCCGCATTTGTTAAGATATTTGTTACTATTTGTTTTATTTTTCCAATATCTCCATACATTACATTTGGTATATCTAAGGCTAAATTTGATATTAGTTCTATTGGTTTTTCTCCAATTCTTGGTTTCATTAGTTTTAATATATTTTCTAGATTTGGAATTAGTTGATAGTTTGTATTTACAATTTCCATTTTATTTGCTTCTATTTTTGATATATCCAATATTCCATTTACTATTTCAAGTAAGTTTTGACTCGCCATTATTATATCATCTGCATCTTTTTGTGCTTCTATTATATCTTCTTCTGTTTTTATACATTCTGAAAATCCTACTATGGCATTTAATGGAGTTCTAATTTCATGTGACATACTTGATAAAAATTCAGATTTTGCTCTATTTGCTTTTTCAGCATGATCTTTTGCATATTCAAGTTCATTTAACATTTTAACATCTGGATTTTCTATTGTGAAATACATTATTAAATTTATATATGCACAAACAGCTGACGCTAAATCTAAAGTTGGGTAAATAAATCTTATAACTAATATTATAAAAATTAAAAATATAAAAATAAAGAATGGTATTGTTTTTTTGCTAAATTTTTTTATATACTTTATTATTGTAAAAAAAGATAGAATAATGTATGTTACAATTCCAAAATAAAGTAAATAAATAGAATATCCATCCACATCCATTATTTCTTTATTTATAATTATATTCAAATTTCCTGTTAAAATTAAAATAGAGAATATAATATTAATTATAAAAATTAATTTGGAATATTTTTTTAATCTGTTTGTTTGAATATATATTCCTAAAATATATAAGTAAAATAACATTATCCAATTCAACATTAATACAAAATCTATTTTATTTAGAATTTCTAAAAGCAAATGATTTACTGATAATCTATCATAATACATATATGATAATATTTCTATCATACAAGCAAAAAACGTATCAAATAAGCTAATTATTAGCATAATTCCATATATTTTAGTTTCTCTTGTTTTTATATTTGGTTTTGAATAATATATTAACAATAAAGTGAATGCTAAGATAAATGCAAATAATGGAAAGTATAATTTCGGCATAAAAATTACCTACCTTTCATTTTAATTTTTTCTTGTTCTATTATAGTTTTGTTATTTTGGGGAATATATGAACCTTGTGTAAATAACTCCACTAGTTTTACTATCTCTCTATAGGTTTTATAATCATTGACTAGACTTTTGTAAGGAATATCATGCAATTGTGCAACAACTTCGAATATACTATCTTTCCCAGGTATTTTAAAGGCACATCTTTCTTCTTTTTCAAAATCATACTGTGATGTATCTCCTTTACATCTGTCTTCAATTTGTTTTCTCCAAAAATCATCCGGATTTCCAATTTCTTTTCTAATTAATGGTTCTTTCTCAACTATTAAATCAAATGATTCTGTTGCTAAGGCATCTCTTAAAGATACTATATCTTTACAATTATTCCCAGTTGGTTCAAATTTTTTTCCAATATTTAAACAATAAACACCATTTACTTCATCTGTTGCTACTGGAACTATATCTGAGTTCCCAGTGTTTTTAGCATATCTAAATACCCCATAAGGTAAATCATCTCGAATTATACGATTTGAAGAAAAATTCCATGTACTTTCAATATGTAATTGTAAATTTCCACCATTTTTTAAAACTTTTTGAATATTTTTTTCTAATATTTCTTTCTCATTTGGTTTTGCTAAATCTTTATCCTTTTCAAATAAAATAATTCCATTTAGATAAAGTGCCACCGCTTCTAAAATACTAATATCATTTTTTGTATCTGAATCTGCTACTAAATAAATATTATCATCAATTGCACATAAAATTGTTGCAATATCATCAAAATAAACATGATTAGCTACATATATTGTGGATTTATTTGATTTTTCATAAAAATTATTTCTAATTTCTATTTTTTTGGGCAAGCTTGCAGCAAATTGTTTTCTTAGTACTGTATGAATTTTTTTTGTAAATTTAATTCCAACTTTTGTGTATGTAAGTGGCAAAGTCATAAATAATAATTCTATAAAATATTTAGTAATTATTTTTAAAATTATATTTTTTTCTTCTATTTTACTCATAAGTCACATCCAATCTTTTTGTTATTTTAGATTAGTAATTTTAAAGTTTCAATTATATCTATTTTTTTATCTACCATATAAACCTATTATAACATATTTTTTTTTATTATTTAATTATTTAGTTCATGACAATTTTTGAATTGTATTAAATTTAAAAATTTTTTTATTACCTTTTTATTATTTAAAAAAAGAGATAGATAATTATTTATTTTTTTATTAACATTTTTGCTTCGTTTGGTATAGTTATTAAACTTTCTTTTAAGTTCTTTAAGTTTTCAATTTCTAATTTATTATTATTTTCCACATCTGGTTGATTTATAAACCTAACATTATTAAGAGCATTGTTTTGTGCATCTATTCCATATAATTCTTTTAATTCATCGGTAGAATAATTAAAAGATGAAATGGTCGATTTAATTATACTTATAATTTTTGTTGATGTAGTTTCAAATGTATCGACAAGAAAAATTTGATTTCCAATTGGTCTAAGATTTAATCCCTTTCCATCATCTGAATTCAAATTATAAAGTTTCATATTTTTATAAATATAAATGCTTGGATTTGTTGGATCTAATACTAATGACAATCCACTTTCTTTTAAATCAACAACAACTACTACGTGATTTCCAATTAAATTAGTTATTAAATCTTTTTGATTATTATCTGCTTGTTGTTCTTGAATTAATTCATTTCTATTTGATATTTTTTGTTCAATATTTGCTAAAATTCTATAGTCTTCAGTAAGATATACAATTAAATTTCTAGCATTATAATCTGGATTTATTGCGTTTAATTTTGCTACTACATCATCAGCCATATTTCTACATACTCCAACGCCATTACTTGTTTCAAAGTCTAATCTCAAAAAACCTATGATATTTTTTTCAGGTTGACCATATCCTTCTATATCTTCCCACATGTCATCCATTACTTTCATAAATATTTCAATATCTGTTAAATCCATTTTATTAATTAAACTTGCATAGTTTTCTATTTTTTTATTATAATTCTCTATTTCTATTTGATACTCTTTTTCATTTTCATTAATTATATCACTTAAATATATTTCATACATTAAATTTAGAAATAACATTGATACTCCAGTATAAAAGGCAATTTCTGAAAAAAATTTTTTAAAATTAAATGTTATAGGAAAAACATTAAAAAATGAATTTTTTCCTGTTTCATAAAATCTTTCTTTTTTTTTCATTTTAAATATTTTAGAATTATAAATTCTTTCGCCATATTTATTAAATATTTCTTCAAATTTACCTTCTTTTAATAATTTTTTTATGTCATTATTTTTTTCAAAAATTTGCTTTAATAGTTTAATTTCCATATAATTTCTCCTTTTTTATTTGCTATTTTATACTAATTTATTTTAAATGTAAAGAAATTTTACATAATCTTAGAATATATTAATACTTCATTAAGAGGTATACTATGGAAGAAATTGAATATACATGTAAATGTCAAGAAAAAATATAAGCTAAACAGAATTGTTTTCTTCAAAATAATTAGCTATTTGAGTTAGTGCCTTTTAATAGGTAAAATAATTTTTTATATCTTCATATAAATCAATTTTTAAATGTCTTCATCTTATTCACTGCTTAAAAGAAAAATACTAGTCACCCTACTGCGTTGATTTTGTATAGAATATTTTCATAATTGTCAAATTTTAAAAAGATTTAACAAAATAAACTATATAATCTTAAATTGAAAAAGTATTGCTAACATCATTTCAAAGCATAATTCAATTTAATCAAGAAGGAATAAAAAAAACTTTTACTTAAGGAATATCATTATATGTTAAAAAGAGATAGATTAATTTTGTTATATAAAATTAATTGAAAAAAAAAGATTCAAATTTTTTAGAAGATGAAAGATAGAAAACGAAGGTTTATACACTCAAAAACATAGAATCTTTACCATTTAACATCTTAATAGTAGGCATGATAATGCTTTGAAGTGTCATTATTTTTTTATTCAATTTGCTCATACTATTAGACAATTATTAGAACAAGGATGTCGATCAATTAAGAATTTAAAACTTAAAAAAAAAGTAAGTAAATTCATTTTGAAAATACTTACTTCTACTATCTCAGACCTCAATAACATCAAACACAATTTTCAATTGAGATTTGATACTTAAATTATAACACATTTGATTTTTGAGATTAAAAATTTTTTAAAATTTTACTCACGTTGCGTCCTTTTGAGTGGAATAATTTGTAAGTTTATTCGAGGAAAAATTTTCAATATTTTTTTATTGATTTTTCTCTATTTTTTTTGTTAAATTAATTTTACTCTTTTTCACTGAAATTCATTACTCTAATTTTCTTATGTTTCATATAATTTTTTGTATAATTTATTGTTTTCCAACAGTTGATTATGAGTTTCCTCACCAACTTTTTTTCCTTATTCAATAACAAATATTTTATCAGCATCTTCTATAGTTGAAAATCTGTGTACTATTATCAATATTGTTTTTTCAACCTTTATATTATTTATAGCTTGCTTAATATATTTTTGTATTTCATTATCGAGTGCTGAAGTTGCTTCATCAAAAAGTATTATTTCACTTTTTTTGAGCAATGCTCTGGCTATCGCAAATCTTTGTTTTTGACCTCCAGATAGTGTTACGCCACCTTCACCAATAATAGTATCATACTTTTATGGTAAGCTTTCGATGAATTCATCAATACAAGATTGTTTACATACTTGCTTTATTTCATCTAAAGTAGCATTTGCTTTTACTGTCTTTAAATTATCAATAATCGAGAAATTAAACAAATATGGATTTTGAGTAATTAAAGAAATATTGTTTCTAATAGAATTTTTCTCCAGTGAGTTGATATCATTATTATCTAAAAATAACATATTATCTTTTACAGAATATAAACGATTGATTAAATTGAAAATAGTTGACTTTCCGGATCCCGTTTTACCAACAAATGCAACTGTTTGAATAGGGTCTATTGTAAGCGAAATATTATCAAGTGTAACAGTTGCCTTGTACAAAAAGTTTAAATTTTTGAATTCGATTTTTCCATTCAATTGTTCCAAATTTAATTTACCAAATTTTTCAGTTTTAAATTTATCTCCATCAATTATTTCAAATATTCTATCAAATGAAATATTAAAATCCTTTAATGATTCTGCCGTTTCTATTGTAGTGGTTAATAAATTTTGAATTCGATCACGATACATAAAAATAATAATAAAATTAGATATAGTAATTAAATTATTATTGATTAAATATACCACTATTATTATTAAAAATAATTGACATAAATCCTTTATTCCACCTGTAACCCAACTATATCGGTAATTAATTTTCTTCATTTCTAATGTTTTATTCATCGAATTATATAATTATTCTTTTGTTTTATTCAAAATATTTGCTTCTTCATTTAACACTTTAATATCCCTAATACCCCTGATTGATTCTCCAATTAAAGCAGTAATTTTTTCATTTCTTTTAATTCTTTTAATTTCTATTTCATATCTTTTATTTATAGCAATTTTTTCAATTGAAAAAATAATTGTAACAGCCACTACTATGTATATAAATAAAACTTTATTTATAATAGCGTTTCAATTTTATCTAAAACATCTGGAATACTATCAGCATCTTTATTTATTCTATCTATAAAGACTCCAGAAGAATTATTAGCTAACTCAAATGTTTCTAATGATAATGCTTTTTTATATATCTAGTCGCAGAATAGTACAAGTATTGTGGAAAAAAGATAGGAAAGAATTTATAGGAAATCATTGTAAAAGTATTTCTTAATATTTCAATTACAAATAGAAGTATTGCAATTTGTATTAGACTGTTGAAATTTTTATCAGTAATATAAATTAGCATTTTTGCACTTAAAAATGGTGTAATAAAACTAACTGCAGTTAAGCAAAACATTACAATAATATCTATAACAGCATCTTTTTTGTTGTTTTTTGTATAAGGCCAAATTTTCTTAAAATTTAGTAATTTTAGTATACCCAAGTACCCCAATAACGAGTTTGAGCAACTGTTGAAGTTTTAGCTTTTAATTGAAGTCTGTATGAACCGATACCAGTATTTTGAGAACCACAGTTTACAGTTCCACCAATTACAGCATCAACCCAAGATGTTGTAGAAGTAGCACTAAGCATTTGCTTTGTTCTAGCTTGAACTGCTCTAGTATTTAAATAAATAATTGCATCTCTTGCATCAATTATTTTTAAAGTTTGGATATTATTGTTGTTTTTGTATAATCACCATCAGAATAAATTCCACTGAATTATGCTAATTTTATATCGCTATATCCCATATAACCTGATATTTCAGCACTTACCCCAGTTGCAGCCAATATACCAGTTACAACTATAGTAAGAAATAATCCTTTAACTAATTTCATTATTAAACATCTCCACAATATTTAGTTATCATTATTAAATCTCCCACATCTTGCAGTCAATACAAATGAAAAATTACACTAAATACTGCATAAGTATAGTATTTCAATTTAATTATATTATGTTGTATAAAATATAACAATATTTTATATAAATGGAAATTTTAAGTGTCTACACATTTAATTTCCTAAACAATGTACCTTCTTATATATTTGATTATAAAATATTTGAACTTCTAGAGTCAACCATGGCTCTTGGATAATTATTTAACCAATCTTCTATTTGTTTTATAAATGATGGAGCCGCTACAATTATAGTTAATGAAGCTGGGCATATACTTCTTCACTCCAAAGCTGATAGAGATAAATTGGAAGTTCCTGGTGGAAGCCAAGAACTTGGAGAAAGATTTGAAGATACCGTAATTAGAGAAGTTAAATAAGAAACTAACTTAGATGTAACTGAAGATAATTTAGAACTTATTAGAATTGTATCTTGAAAAGGAAGAAATTCATTGATTACTGAATGTAATAATTTTGATGAATTAGAATGGTTTTATATTGAACTAAAAAATTTATTCAATGAACGGAGAAATAATAATTATTTATTAGATAGATATAGTGAAATGGTAACTTTATACTTTAATTAATAAAACATTTATAATTTCATAAAAATAATAAAGGAATTTATATTTGAAACGAAAAATATAACTTACTCAATGGAGATTAACAAATATTTTATTAGTCTTTTTTATTATCTTTATAGACTTTATAATTCACTCCAGATCATATATTTTAAACTTATTATTTAAATTACCAATATAAATATCAATTGTTCCATTAAACATTAATATTGTAACATTGTTAATTGTAATAGTATTAGGTTCTACATAAGAAATATTAGTATTTTCTATGCACCGAATACTACAACTTTTTATTATTGAAATTACATTTAAAAAACTACATATTTTATTAATTTTCTTATAAATTTCATCATCAATTTTAATTTCTTGTTTATTTATTCTTAATATTTAGACCATTCCTTTCTTTTAAACACAAAAAAATTGATTCCTAAGAACCAATTTTCCTTTAAAAGACGAATGTTTCATCTAAATTTCCTAATGGGGCATTCTGCATACAGACTATTTGCACCCAATATTGAATGATTGTAAATAAGAAAAAGTTCCCAGTTGAGCTGGTTAAGAAGATATGTGAGGGTGGTTAAAATGACTGAAGCATTATTACAAGAAGCTAGTGATATAATTAGCGATACTGATAAATCAAATAACAAAATATAGTGTTAAATATGCTAATGAATACAATGTTGATATTCCTTCTGCTAGATATCCATGGGGAAACTTTTCTGCTAGCAAAAGAACAGCACTATTTGAGAACCTATCCAAATTTTCAAAAGAACAACAAATTATTATAATTAAAGAACTATGCGAATTGACAGTCTTTAATAATAATGACGAAGTTCAATCTTTTTTAACTAAATTTAAAGTTCGATTTGCTGACATATTTTTAACTGATACGAGTACAACTATTTATGATGAAACTCGCCATTGGTTAAAAAATTATAGCAAGGCTTATGAACAATATAATAATGCTATTATGAAAATAGGTAATAAAATATATAATCGCAATATTTTGGATGATTTAAAACTGTCTTTAGAATTATTGACAAGAGAATTATTAAACAACGAAAAAAGCCTTGAGAATAATATTGATACTATTTTCAAGAGCTTAAAAGATAAAGATATTTCAACGGAATTAAGAAGTATGATAAGCACTTTAATAGATTATTATAGTAAATATCAAAACACTTATATAAAACATAATGATAATGTAAAATCTCACGAGATAGAATTCATATTTCAACTAACATCCTCAATTATGCAATTTCTAATTAAAATTTTAGGAAACTAAACCTTTTTTATTTGCCACTAGTTCATCATGATAGAAAAAATTAGTATATTTAACTTTGTTATCATTACAATACTTTTCAATTTCATTGCTCAAATTCTGCCAATAAGATTTATTGTTTTTGATATAAATATCTGCATACTCATCATAGTACTGTGGATATTTTTCTTTTATGTAGTTAAGTATTATCTTTTTATAATCGCCTCTTAAGTTTAAGTTTTCAAACCAGTATTCACAAATATAATCTTTTGTTTCTTCAATTATGGTTTTAAAATCTGTTATATATGGAAATATTGGCGACATAAATAATACAGTATTTATTCCATTATCATGTAGTGTTTTTAAAGTTTCCAATCTTTCTTTTATTGATGAGGCTTTATCCATATCATATTTAAATTTTTCATCTAAAGTATTTATTGACATTGCTACTTCTAAATTTTTCATTTGTTTTAATAAATCTAAATCCCTTAAAATTAACTTTGATTTAGTTGATATAGATAATTTACAATTTGACCTAATTAATTGCTTTAAAATATTTCTTGTTGTTTCGTATTTTTCTTCTAATGTATTATAACAATCCGTTACTGATGATAAGAACACAACTTTATTCTCAATTTTTTTAAATTTATTGGTTTTTTACATTTTTTAACATCTATAAAAGTTCCCCATTCTTCATCATGCCCAGTAAATCTTTTCATAAAACAAGCATAGCAATACTTACAAGCACGTGTACAACCAACATAAGGGTTTATTACATAATCGCTTGCTGGCAACTTTGATACTGTTAAATAATCTGAGGTTTCAATTTCTTTTATTATCATTGTACAACTCCTTTATTTTAATAAAACTTTGTACGAGTTAAATGGTATGGCTTTAATTCCAACGTTTTATCTTGACCCTTAAGCCATATAAAATCATTGATAATTATTAGGCAAATACCATTGTTCAGTTTTTCAGTTATAACGTTTATCGCCACTAGCATACTGGCTCTTATTTCAATTTCGTGACCGCTATTTGGTAGTAGTTCTCTTTTGTTATCAACCATATTGCTTAAATCTTCACTATATTTAAGCATTCCCATTCCTCTTAAAACTTGAGGAATTTTATAATCAGCACACCCTACAAGATGAGTATAATCAACATTAATATTTTCTTTTAATGCTCTTATATGTAAAATATCAGATACTAATAATTGAGCTAATTTATAAAAATATACTGGCTTATCGCTATAACTACTAACATCATTAAATACATTGAAAGTTTGTATAATCAATTCAACCAAAGCATTATCCGTTGTTATATCCTTTATATATGAATAAAAATCTCCTCTCATTCTTTCATTAATTGCTTTGCCAATGCTTATTAAATTATCATATCTTTGATTGAATAAAGGCAATTCAATATTACCTTTTAATATTTCTTGTAATTCTTCCCTTGTCATTCTTTGTAAGTTATCTGCATCTAAAAATTCTTTATCTCTTTTCATCTGATTAATTAGAACGTACATCATTGCGTAAGCACCGTCTAACTCGCCGTTTTCTGTTTTGATTGTCCACTTTGGATTACCCCAATATGAAAAGCCTACCGAATGATATACAAGTAAAAAATTAACAATATCTTTAACATCAAAATCCAAAATTCCAAAAGGAGAATTGTATAACCAATGTGAATTATCAATATCTTTTGTACTCTTAATTAACTCGTCTATTTTAGAATAGTTTATTGTTACATCTTTAGCGTTATCAACAACATACTTACAACTACTTAATATTTTATCTAACATAACATACCTCACTACATAAAATTATACTAAATTTTAAGATTTTTTAATATATCTTACTATATAGTAATTAGCATATTATCAATCTCAATTTGAGATATAAGCATTGTTTGTAATGTATCATCAATATTAATTCTAACACCTTTAAAATCATTAATACTTACCTTATAATAGTTTAATAATTCTGTACGCTCATAGCTATAATCACTTAAAATAATTTGTTGTTCTTCTGTACTTAAATGGCTTGTAAAAATATCATGTCTAAATTTATAACTGAATTCTGCAAGCATATTTTCTTTTATTTGTATGTTTTCAATAGTAAAGATTTTTCTATTTGTACTATTTATAACAATGCTATCAATATACTTACTTATAATATATTGCTTTTATCTCTAGGAAGTTTATCCCATATATGTTGATATCTTACATAATAAGATACCTTTTTAAATTTTTCACTATCATAATTAAACCTATTGCAAGCATTATCAAGTGTTAATAAATTTTTTGATTGATATTCTAATTCATTTAACCTAATAAAAAGTGTTCTTTTTTCAATATCCAAATTATCTAATGTACTCTTTAATTCTTCACTTGATATAACACCCTCAAGCAGTATGTTTTTAGCATTTTCTTGCTTTAGAGTAAAGTTATATCCTTTAAATCCTGCTTATAATCAGTTATATTAGTCGTTATAAATGTGCTATCTAACAAACTATAAAAATCAAATATATCATTTATTCTAGTCATAAATTCTTTTTCAATTTTCTTCTCATTAATATCATATATTTTTTTACATTTAGTACAACGAAAATATAAATGTATCGTTTTATTTCTTCCAGTTGATGAAACACCATTCAAGATAGCACCACAATGCTTGCATAATAATTTCTGCCTAAAAATATAATCATATTTAATATAATGGCTATAACTGTTTTTAATTCTCTGTTCCTCTGTTTGTAACCATATATCCATTGTTATTATTGCTGGTGCGAAATCTTTAATAAGTTGTTCTTCTTGAGTTTTAGAATAACGTCTTGCCACATATTCGCCGTTATATATTCTATTGATAATTATTTTATCAATAAATGTACTGTTCCATTTTCTATTATCAACCATTTCATCAGTAAACTCCTTTGCTATCCTACAAGCTGATTTACCATTTACATATTCATCAAAAATACGCCTTATAGTTGGTGCAGTATCTTCATTAATCACAAGACATTTATCCACCTTTTTATAACCATATGGCATACTGGTGCATGTTTTGCCTTTAATGCTCCGTCAGTTCTTTCAGAACATCTTTCAATCTCTAATTGGATTAATACTGTAAGCATACGCACAAAAAATCTTCCGTTGGCATTGCTGGTATTAATTTCCTCAACAGCACACTCTAAACTACAATTATTATCTTCCAAAAAATGTACTAATTCCTCTAAATCTTTAATACTTCTAGTTACTCTATCTAATTTATAAGCAACTATTCTGTTTTAATCTTTCAATTTCCACCATATCCATAAACTCCTTATAATAATTTGTATAATGAATATGTTTACTAGCTTCTCTTTCCTAAATTATATTATCATTAACCACTTGAATTAACTTTGTCATACTACACTTATTATTCTGTTTAATCTCATTAATAAATATTGTTGGCTTGTAAGTTAGTACATCTTCAAATATGAGAGCCATTAAGTATCTTGTAGGGTTATTTCTCTTGCTCGTAAATAGTATTTTATACGGTTCAATAAATCTAATATTAGTATCTTCTGCAATAATATCAGCACCGTCTTTAAACTGCATATTTACTTTACGAATGTTTACACCCTCACATATCTTCTTAACCAGCTCAACTGGGAACTTTTTCTTATTTACAATCATTCAATCACTCCTCAATTCGAGGAACAAAAAAACCAGTAAACACAAAGGTTCAACTGGAATTTTATTATTGAAATCAAACCACTTTTTAAAGGTGGTTCGAGTTATCCCACAAATGGGGCAATCTCAAAAGGTGCGAGTAAACTTAATTTACTACTACTTCTTTTGTTAATAATAGTCTTTTTTGATAAATCTTAACTTGTTCTACCATGTGTCCTATATTACCCTCACCGGCATACTTATTCATATCAAAAAAATCTTCATCTGCATTAACCCAACACAACTTGTTCGCTTCTTCTATAACATCAAGTTCTTTATTAAGTTTCCCTGCATATACTTGTAGCTCAATATCACTCATATGGTATTCAAAGTCCATTAAGTGAGTTAATATTATATCTTCTTTAGTAATTCCTGTTTCTTCTTCAAGTTCTCTATAAGCACTTTCAAGTCCTTCTTCGCCTTGTTCTATTTTACCCCCAACTAAATTATATAGTCCTTTGTATGGGTCTTTAGAACGCAGACACATTAATATCTTGTCTTCGCCTTTGTTATAAACAATAATTACATTCATTTTCATAATAAAACCTCCTAACAATATTGTAACACCATTTTTTAATTATTAGTTCGCTAAACTAATATAAATATACTTTTCTCTTGCTAACTTAGACTTTAAGTTATTCTTCGTACTCCTTGGCACTCTAATTACTTTAAACAAGTCCTCATCATCTAGTTTTGACATTCTTCTTTTGTTATCTTCTGTGTTGCTTTTATACTTGTGAGCGTCAAATCTAATTACTTCTTCCTCTACATTAATATTATATCTATTTCGCAGTCTTTTTATATAGTTATTTATGTAATTATCATTATTCATAATTGCCATACTAAATAACTTGTCCTCATTACTAAATACACTGTCAGTAAGTCCTTCATTCATTAAGCCAAATAGTTCATTCAACTTACTTGTTTTAAATCTAATATCCTTAACTTTAACTTTGTAATTTTGTTGTGAGCTACCTTTTATTTTTTCAATATAAATAGCCTCAACATTATTTATAATAAAGTTCCGTTTATCTTCATAAGTTAATTCATTCCACAACTTATTATTTTTTTCTTCCTTAGCTCTAATAATGAAGTCATCTAATAGTACCCTCATTTCTTCATTATTATTTTTTATTCTGTCATCTAACTTTTCAGTTTTAGTATTATTTAATAACTCACTTAATCGGTCATTATCAACGAGAACTGCATTATATGTTAAAGCTAAACTGAACTCTGCCATTTTAGTAATTTTATCTAAAATCTCTGGTTCTATCTTCTTCTCATTAAAGTTCTTACAGTTATCGCATATATAATGCTTAATTCCTTTATCATTAGCACTACTAACTTTAAGTAATGTCTTACACTTATTACAATACAATGTCTTACCAAACATATAAGTCAATGTACTGCCAAAGCTTTTTTTGTTCTTCTCGATTATTCGCTGACATTCCTCAAATATTTCCTTAGATATAATAGCAGGAACAACATCTTCGTACATTACTGTCTCTTTATCTTTTATTGATTTCCTATGTTCTATATCACCGCAATATAATCTATTATTAATGATAGTTTGAATAACATTATCTTTCCATTTTCTCATTGTATTACCACTATCAATTAAATAGTTCGCAATATAATAATATGAATGTCCTTGCAAGTACATATTAAATATCTTCCTTACGATAATAGCTTCTTCTTCATTAATAATAAGTTTTGTATTATCTTTCGTTTTTGGCATAAAACCTAAAGGTTTCTTACCAATATGAACTCCCTCTTTAATAGCACCCTCTAAACCCATTATAGTTCTTTCACTTGTCTGTTCAATTTCTAACTGAGCTAATAAAACTATAATTCTAATAAAGAACTTTCCAAAAGCAGTCTTTGTATTTATTTCTTCTGTTACTGACATTAAATCACACTTTAACTTTTCCATTTTTCTTAAAGTTAAATCTAAGTCAATAGTTGACCTTGTAAATCTATCTAATTTATATATAACAATAGCATTGAACTTACCTTGTTCCATCTCTGCCATCATTTTATTAAATGCAGGTCTGCCATCAGTATTCTTTGCACTCTTGCCATCTTCTCTATAAACATTATAGATTTTTATTCTTTTATAAGTACAATATTCCCTTATTCTTTTCTCTTGTTCGGGTAAACTGTAACCTTGTCTTGCTTGATCTTCTGTACTAACGCGTATATAAACTGCTGCTAATACATCTTTAGTTTCTTCGTTCATTTTTATTTCCTCCTTAAATTACTAAGGCTCCAATAAAAAACATATAATAATTCTAAAGGAGCCTCAAACTGCTTGTCCCTAAAACAGTTTACGATAGTGCTTCTTTTTTTGAAAACAACTATCACAGACTTTAATCGCATAAAGCTCACTAATCTTTTTGCCACACCAACGGCAAGGCACTTTTTCTGATTTGGCTTCAAGTATCTTTTCTCTGTTAGTCTTTTCAATGATTAACTTCTTTGCCACTATATTACCTCCTAACCTATAATATTTTTAAGAATATTAATAAATGGCTTTATGGTCTTTCGGCAATAAATGGCTCTTTGACAAATTAGCTATAATCTTCTTACTTGTATTATATGTTTTTTCTGCACTTCGTACTCTTTTTTTATCTACTTTTTATAAAATTATAAAACACATTTGCTTTTAGATTTAAAACTTCTAATGCTTCTTTAGTGCTTATTTCATTATTTCGCCATTTATCAGCGATATAATCAAAGTTCTTAGGTTTCAATATTCTTGGTCTACCTAACTTAATTCCATTTGCTTTTGCTACTATAATGCCTTCTTTTTGTCTCTGTCTAATAAAGTTTCGTTCTTCTTCTGCAACATAAGACAATAAGCCTAATACAATATCACTAATTACATTGCCCAAAAGTTCTTTGTTATTGCTTGTATCTAATATAGGCATATCAATTACTTTGATGTCTGCCTTAATATTTTTAGTTATGTCTCGCCATTCTTCTATGATTAAATCATACGAGCGACCAAGTCTATCTATTGACTTAATTACTAATAAATCATTTTCTCTTAACATTCTTTTCAAAATTAAATATTGCTCTCTATCAAAATCTTTTCCACTTACCTTATCAATAAAAATATCTCGCTCATTAATTCCTAATTCTTCAAATGCTTTCAACTGTCTTTCTTCATTTTGTTCCTTACTGCTAACTCTTGCATAAGCATAAGTTCTATTTTCCATTTTTAACACCTTTCTAATCTGCTAAGTAATTACTTGTTTCTCTAAATATTCTATCTAATGCAATATCAGTAAACATTTCATTAAACTCAACTCTTATATTTTTCTGTCTTAACTCATACATAAAATTAGCACAAGCAATTAAATAGGGTAATCTTTCTTTTTCTTCTTCAATACAAGTCATAAGAGTATCGTTAAAACTATCACAAACCATAAAAAGTAATTGTCTTATTATTTCTTCTTTCACATTATGTCTCCTCCTTGAAATAAAATAATATGATACTTGCTCCGATTTTGGCTAGGCTTTTTTAAAAATTCCTTAAAAATTATTATTAATACTTTTTCCCATATCAAAAAAGACCTAAAATCTTTCAATTCCAAGTCTTTATAAAAGTACACATTAAACAAGAACTAATTTTTAGTCATTTTCATTGACTACTTTTTTCTTCTTTATTTCTTCTTTTGCTTTTTCTCTTCCATTATAATTTTTATCAAAATAATTAATTTTTCCAATTTCATCAAACATTTTAGTCAAATGTTCTTCTACTTTATTTATTATTACATAATGCTTTTCTGTAATATAACTTGAACCACTATGTCTTATTGAGTTTTCTTTAATATCAAAGCTCCAATCGTAATTTCCAAAGTCTAATTCTTCATAGTGAAATATTTTTTTTTGCAATTCTGTTATCTTTTCGTAATTAACTCTGTAATTTTTAAATTCATTTTTATATATTTTAAAATGATATGCTTGTTCTCTAATATCATTTATCAAATCATAAGCATAACCAAAAATTTCTTTATGAAACCATTTTCTTTTTTTATTTTTGTCAAAAGGTTTTAGAAAATATAATTCATCCCATAATAACCAATAATCTTCAAAGTCAATATCTGCAATGCTCAGATATGTATCCATTACTTCTTCCATTTGTTCTTTAATTTTAGTAATTTCTCCTTTTTTATATTCCTCATAATCTTTTTTAGTTATTGTTAATTTACTTTCCTTTTTACAATAATCTTTATATTGTTTAAACGTTGGAATGCTATCCTCTGAACTCAAATACTTAATTTTTGAGAATTTATTTCTAAGTTTTAATATCTTATTCATTATAGCTGTTAACAACTTTCTTCTTTGTAAAAAATAATCAAATATTGTAGTAGCTATTAATACAACAGTACCTGCAAAAACATTTAATAATACACCACTAATAAAAAGTGTTATTTCATTACTACAAAAGAAAGTAAAACAAATTGATAATACTAATGTTATCAAACTAACTATAACTGAAAAATAAAATAATATTTTATTTAATCTCACTATACATCACCTGTTCCAAAATGTTTTTTTAAATTATACATTTATTGTTTCAAATTCTAACGCACTTTTAGTTAATGGTATTTTTGAAGACATTGCTATTTCATTCCATTTAGTCAATAAATATTCTCTATTATTTTCTACCCATTCAATAGCATATTTTTGCTTTTTATTAGGTAAATTACCTTTAATTTCTAAAGTCATTATATCAATAGATAAATTATATTCGCCATACGAAGCATGGACATGTGGATTGTTATGTGGAGCCTCTTTAGACCTTATTTCAAACTTAACACTATTCCAATTACCAACATTACCTCTTATTTCTATTATCGCAAAGACATTTAATAAAAAATCACATATATCTTTTGGAACATCAAAACATTTTGCCATATAATCAGCGTTTGTTATACTATCACCCAAATCAATTATACAGTAATAAAAAAAATTAGTCATTGATTTTAGGACTAATTTCTCTTATTTTCTTAATTTCTTCTATCATTTCTTTGCCTTTAATCTTTTGCTCTTCAGTTAATTCAATATAGCCAATAGGCTTATGTTTCCCTAAAGGCTCAGTCATTCTTGCTTTTTGTCTATCAACATCATTCATTTCTTTATATCTAATACATTTTTCTTCATTACTTAACTTCATAAAGTCTTCAAATGTTAATTTCGCCATTAAACCACCATATAAATCACTTTCTGTTATTTCAACCTTAATATATTATCAAATAACTTACATACCTTTAAACTTCGTTTATGCTACTGATAACTACATTAATTCCTTTACCATTACTTCAAATCTATAATTTTCTAATATATGTCTATTACTATTAGTTATATTAACACCATACTCGGGCTTGCTTTTTTGTTCTTCTGTATAGTTTCTTATCACAAACATATTATTCTCATTATTCCAAGCACTCGTTGGCACTAAGTAAATACTTGGCATACTATCTTCTTCAAATATCAATAATGCTAAATACAATGTCTTGCTATTCAAATCATAGTTTTCTTGTTTCATAAATGTATAGCCTTTATCTCTTAACGACTTAACTTGTATTTCATTAAATATATTTTTCTTATCTTTTACAATAAAATCTATTCCATGATCATCTACTTCTGATGTATATACATCTAAACCATAGGACGCAAACTCCATTTTTGCAAAATACTCTGCATATCTTCCTAATTGCATTCTATTTAATATACTCCACTTAGTATTAGCCATAACATCACCACTAATACTATACCATAAAATATAAAATGTATCTATACCATTACCAATACAATAACTAAGGAATTACCATTTTAATCTATATAATTATAGACGAAGGCAGGTGCTTTAAAATGGCTAAAATGTTTAATCTAAATAATTTAATGCAAAAGCATAATATTACTCAAATAAATCTATCAATGGAAATCGGTATCACCCAAGAAACTATAAGTGCTTACCTTAATGGTAAAGCAAAACCAAGTGCTGATGTCTTGATAAAACTTGCTAAATATTTCAATACTTCAATTGATTATATATTAGACCTTACTAATATAGACATCCCTATCTCAAATGTTAAACCGAATAGTTTAACTGATACAGAGTTCAACATCATTAATACATATCGTTCATTAAATGCTTCTAATAAGACCCAATTACAAGGTTATATAGATGCTCTTAAACTAAATAAATAATATCAATGTACTCTAAATATTAACGATTATACCTATGTCAATTCTATTAGTCCGTTTAATTATGGACTTTTTTATTTTGTCCATAAATTAGTAATCACTATTTTTAAGTATGTCCTTAGCATATCATCAAGTATCATTTAATCAAATAGATAGCATAATATTTCCATTTTATTAGCATTCAGTTTAGTATGCCTTAAGTATAAGAACTATATATATGATATGATAGTCCATATTAATTTTTTTCTTTAATAATTCCCCGCGAAATCAACGTTCTCTATTAATCTTCTATGATTTGGTTTCTGTACTTTATTACTTAATTCCAATTTATCGTTCATATATTTTTCTTCTGCTTTCTTATCGTACTCCTTGCTTATACCAAAATAATAGGTTAATAACTCGTTATAACGCTTTTCTATTTTTTCTCTACCTTGTCTAGTGTAATAACTTTCATCGTTCCATTTCGCCTTATTAACTTTCAAATACTCGTAATAAAGTTTTTTCAAACTATAACCCTTAGGTACTAACTCTAAATCCGTATAATTATAATCACAAAATCTAATATCTTCTTCTTGTTTAAATATATAACCGGCTACACCAATATTACATTGTTTCTTATAAACACTTGCTTTAGTCCAATCATATTTACTCTTATCAAATATGTCTTCTGCCTTATACCAATTCTTATCTACATAATTTTTAATATCAGTCATCATAGCACAACAAGGATAGGCAACTAATGACAAATGAATATGCCAATCTGTTTCTTTTTTATAATGTTCATAAATCTTCATTTCTGTTCTGTGTTTTTCCTTACTTGGTCTTCCAGGTCCATTACTGACTTGATAAGCATTATCGATTATTAATACTGCATTCTTATTACTTACTGCAATAACTGCTTGGCAAAATCTTTCCTTTGTTTTACAGTTATATCTAATAAATTCTTTTAATCTTTTCGCATAGCCCATTGCTTCTTTTAATGACTTAAACTTCTTATTAATTAAAGGTTCACCTATGCCTAATTTCTTCTTAGCCATTTTGCACCTCTTTCAAATAATCGATTAAATCTTTCACTCTTGCTCTGTTATAGGCATTGTTCTATCAAATAAATATAAATGTAAGTTATCATAACACAATAATTCTATCGTATAATCTTGTACTCTTATAATAAATCTATGAGGCTCTAAGTAATTCGCATTAGTGTTTTTTATTCTAAATACAACACCACTAATAAACCTTAATTTTAAATTACTGAACTCACATAAATAATTCACTTTTTTATATAAACTTTCGTTTATTGGTAATTTTTCTTTTTTAATTTCCATTGTAATCTAACCTTTCTTCAATACACTAAAAAACCAAGTAATCCCTTGAGATTGCTTGGTTTAACTGTATATCATAACCTTAAAGGTTAGATTTCACTTAAATGGGGCGCTGTATGGGAATCGAACCCATGCATGTTAGAACCACAATCTAATGTGTTAACCACTTCACCAACAACGCCAAATCATTATGTAGCAATCACTACATAATATATATTCTATCAATAAAATTTATATTATGCAATCTTTTTTGAGAAAATAGTTTATTTTATTAAAAATTAGTTTTAAATCTATACTTATTTAGATTTAAAACATAATTTAAATTGAGGAGGAATTTAATGTATCAATATAATTCAAAAATAGATTATTATAATTGTGAAGATAATAATTATACTCAACAATATAATTTAATGGATACCAATAATAATTCATTATTTAATGTTGAAAATTCTTTAATGATGGGAACACTTTTTAAAGGTATTTATAATAAATATAAAAATTATGAACCAATAGATATTTCTATTAGTAATCAAAAAGAACAATTACAATTTTATCTTGATTCTATCGGATTTTCATTACATGATTTAAATTTATATTTAGATATTTATTCTGATGATATAAATTTAATTGAATTATTTAATCATTTAAATGTACAATATGAAATGTTAAAAAAAGATTATGAAAGTAAATTTGGGCCTTTATTAACTACTAGTAAATATAATATGACTACTCCTTGGCAATGGAATAATAGTCCTTGGCCTTGGGAAAAAATTTAAGAGGGGAGTTTATATGTGGATTTATGAAAAAAAAACTGCTTATCCTATAAATATCAAAAATATGGACTTAAGGATGGCAAAATACTTAAGTAGCCAGTACGGTGGGCCAAATTCTGAACTAGGAGCAGCTCTACAATATTTAAATCAAAGATATACAATGCCGGATGATAAAGGTAAAGCTTTATTAACTGATATTGGCACTGAAGAATTAGGTCATTTAGAAATGATTGCAACTATGATTTATCAATTGTCTAGAGGAGCAAATGTAGAAGATTATAAACAAGCCAATTTAGGTGGAAGCTTTGCTCAGTCTGATGGAGCTTTGTTTGTTGGTGATCCAAATGGGATACCTTTTTCTACTGCTTATATTAGTACAACAGGCGATTGTATAGCGGATTTAGAAAGTGATATGGCAGCAGAGCAGCGAGCTAAAGCTACTTATGAACATTTAATGGATTTAACTAATGATCCTGATGTTTTAGGACCTTTATCTTTTTTAAGAGAAAGAGAAATTGTTCATTATCAAAGATTTAAAGAACTAAGAAACTATTATATGGAAGAAAAAATGCAAACAAAAAACTCTTATTTCTAAGAGTTTTTTAACAACTAAGCAGCTCTTCTGTCTTCGTTGTTGAAATTGTTTCTTCCACCGAAATTATCTCTACGTTGAGAATTTCTTCGAGAATCTTTTCTAGCATCACGACATTTAGGACATCTTACTGGTTCATTAGTAAATCCTAATGAATGAAAATGTCTTTGTTGTCCAGCTTCGAAAGTGAATTCATTTCCGCAATCTTTACATGTAATTACTTTATCTTGGAATTCCATTTTGTTACCTCCTCTTTTATTTGATTTAATATTTATTAGGGCTTTCAATAATAAGGAAAGTAACGCAATAAGTTTTAAATCAATTATAATTTAACATAAAATTCTTGTTTTGGCAAGTACTTATATTAAATTATATAAAATAGTTTCAAAAATATACACTATTTTATATTTTTGTTTTAAAAAAAGTAAGTAACTTACTTTCTACTGTCTGATTTTTTTCTTTCATTTGTATTTAGAATTTTTTTACGCATTCTAAAATTCATTGGGGTAACTTCAACTAATTCATCACTATTTATATAATCTAAACAATATTCTAGACTCATTAATCTTGGTCTTTTTAATACAACTGTATGATCTTTTCCTGAACTTCTTGTATTAGTTAAGTTTTTACCCTTTACTACATTTACTGATAAATCGTTATCATGGCTATGTTCTCCAACAATCATACCTTCATATACTTCAACACTTGGTTCAATAAACATAATACCACGATCTTCTAATTGACCTAAAGCATATGCTGTTGATTTCCCATTTTCCATTGAAACTAGAACTCCAAGTTTTCTTTCTCCTACTTTTCCATTTGCTAGTTTACGGTATTCCTTGAATGAATGATTTATCATTCCATATCCTTTAGTCATTGTCATAAATTCTGTTGCAAAACCAATAAGTCCGCGAGATGGCATTGTGTAAATAAGTCTTGTTTGTCCATCATTACAATTCATATGATCCATTATCCCATCACGGTTTCCTAATGCTTCTATTACATTACCAACGTATTCTTCAGGTACATCAATTTGAACATCTTCGTATGGTTCTGACATAACTCCATCTATTTCTTTTTTAATTACTTCTGGTTTTGATACTTGTAATTCAAATCCTTCACGACGCATATTTTCTATCAATATTGATAAATGTAGTTCTCCACGTCCTGAAACTATGAATGATTCACTATCGTTTGGGGAAATTTTTAATGAAACATCTTTTTCTGTTTCTTTTTGTAATCTTTCTTCTATTTTTCTAGCTGTAATTACTTTTCCTTCTTTACCTACAAAAGGTGAAGTATTAACTCCAAAAGTCATTTGTAGAGTTGGTTCATCTATTCTTAAGTGTGGCAGTGCTTCTTCTTTTCCAATTTCACAAACAGTTTCTCCTACACTAATATCTGGTAGTCCTGCAATTGCTACAATATCACCTGCAGTTGCTTCTGTTATTTCAATTCTTTTCAATCCAAGATATCCAAACATTTTTTGAATACGGAATTGTTTAATACTTCCATCTAATCTAACACAAGAAACCATTTGATTTAGTTTTATAGTTCCCTTTTTAACTACTCCAATACCAATTCTTCCAACAAAGTCATTATAATCTAACAATGCTGGTTGAAATTGTAAACTTCCATCTACTTCAACATTTGGAGCAGGAATTTCATTTATAATCATTTCAAAAACTGGATCCATTGTAGGTTTTTGAGTTGAAACTTCAGGTTCTAAACTTGATGTTCCAGATAATCCTGATGCATATACTACTGGAAATTCTAATTGATTTTCATCAGCACCTAATTCAATAAATAAATCAAGTACTTCATCAACAACTTCTGATGGTCTAGCTGTTTCTTTATCAATCTTATTTACTACTAAAATTGGTTTAACACCAGCTTCTAAAGCTTTTTTTAATACAAATCTTGTTTGTGGCATTGTTCCTTCATAGGCATCAACTACTAGTAAAACTCCATCAACCATGTTCATGATACGTTCTACTTCTCCACCAAAATCAGCATGTCCTGGGGTATCTAGTATGTTAATACGGTATCCATTAAAATCAACAGCTGTTGTTTTAGCAAGGATTGTTATTCCTCTTTCTTTTTCTATGGCATTAGAATCCATTGCTCTTTCATCAACTTGTTCATTTTCACGAAATGTTCCCGATTGTTTTAATAATTGATCAACTAATGTTGTTTTTCCATGGTCAACATGGGCTATAATTGCTATATTTCTTATGTTATTCATTTCTACACTTCCTTCGACTTGGGTATTATATCACAAAAAACCTTTACGTGTAAAGATTTTTTTACTATAATAATGATAGGTGATTTGTATGTTTAAAAATTTTTTATTAACATTAATTTTTGTATTATTAGTTATTCCACTAAAAGTTTTTTGTTTGGAGAAGAAAACAGTATCTTTTTCTCGTTGTATTGATGGAGATACTGCTGAATTTATAATGGATGAAGAAACTGTTAAAGTAAGATTTCTAGCAGTTAACACTCATGAAATTGCTCATGGAAGTGTTGCTGCAGAAGATTTTGGTAATGATGCTAGTAATTTTACTTGTAGTTTGCTTGAAAACGCTTCTGTTATTGAATTAGAACAAGATAATGAAAGTGATGAATACGATAAGTATGGAAGATATTTAGCTTGGGTTTTTGTTGATGATTCTTTACTTCAAGAAGATCTTATTGAAAATGGTTTAGCAAAGGTTGCATATTTATATGGTGATTATAAATATACAAGTATTTTAGAGGAAAAAGAAATAATTGCTCAAAATAATAAAATAGGTTTATGGGGTAATTATACAAGTGAAGAGTCAAATAATTATAAGAATTATATTTATTATGTTGGAATATCAATTTTAGTTTTATTATTATTTGGAAAGAAAAAGTTATCTAAGTATAAAAAAAAGATAAAAAAATTCTATAAAATTTCTTGATTTTTAATTTTTTCATTTTTTTCAAATATTTTTAGATTTTCATTTATATCTAATGTTGCGAGAAGGATATTTTCTAATTTATATCCTTTTATTTTTAATTCATTTTTTAACCATATTTCATCTTTGTATATACTTTTTAAAATATTTTTTATTATAATTCCATCTATTATTATATTGGCACATAATCCTGATTTACCTACTTTTAAATTCATATCTTTTGGTGTAAGTGGTTTAAATTGAGATTTAGGTAAAATACTTAATTTTCCATTGGACTCTAAAATAGCATATTCAATTTCATTAATATCAAAATATCCATCTGCTCTACATTGTTCTAGCAAATCATTAATTTCTAGTTTTGTTTTTTTCATATTATTTCTAAGTAATTTTCCATTTTGGATTATTATTGTAGAATCACCAACTAGTATTTTTCTAATAGATAAACTTTTCATTGACATGAATGATGCTAAATAAGATGTTAGTCCATAAACAATAATTGCAATAATCCCATTAACATATTGTCCATCTAAATTAAGTGCCATTTCAGCTCCAAAACTTCCAATTGATATTCCAATAACATAATCAAATAAACTAAGCTGTGATATTTGTTTTTTTCCTATCAATTTTGTTATTAAGAATAATGTTATTAATGATATTAAGCTTCTAGGAACTACTCTTAATGCTTCTATCCAGTCTATTTCCATATTATCACCATTATTATTATTAATATAATCTTTAATTATATACAAAAAAAAGAAAATTCTTATTTTCTTCTTAATTTATTATCCATTTTTTCTTTTATATAATTTTTGTCTATGAGTATATTTGTTTTTAGTACAAGAATAATAAATATTAATAATAGAATTGTATAAATTATGTAACTAAGAGTATTATTTTCTTTAGTTACATAAAGAATTGACGATGCTGCAAATAAAAGGTCAATACCATAAATAAGCAAAACAGTTGTTTTTTGTGAGTGGCTAATATTTAAGAATTGATGATGAATATGAAATTTGTCAGCATCAAATGGTCGTTGTCCTTTTAATAATCTTCTTATTATTGCAAAAGCTGTATCTAAAATTGGTATAGCTAGTACAAATAATGGAATAATTAAAGAAGTCATTGTTACATTTTTAAATCCCAATAGTGCAATTACCGATATTATGAATCCCATAAACATAGATCCAGAGTTACCAGCAAAAATACTTGCAGGATAAAAGTTATATACTAAAAATCCTAATACTGATCCTAACATTACAAATGTTAGAACAAAGTCTAATCCTGTTTTACCTTGAATTACAGCAATAATTCCAATTGTTAAGAAATAAATAGAGCTAATTCCACCTGAAAGTCCATCTATTCCGTCAATAAAGTTTATACAATTAATACATCCTAAAATAAAGAATATTGTTAAAGGATATGAGAATATATTAAAATCAATATATATTCCAAAAGCACTTATGTCACTTAATAGAATATTTCCATAAAATACTATTACGCACGCAGCTACTAGTTGACCCATTAGCTGAGTTATTGCTTTAAGTTCTGTAATATCGTCAATTAATCCAGTTATTAAAATAATAAAACTACCAATTAAAATAGCATTCATTGTTGAACTATGTGTACCAAAAATCATATAACCAAGCAGAAATCCACCAAATATTGCAAGACCTCCTAATTTAGGAATTGGCTTATCATGTATATGTCTATTTCTTGGTATATCTATTGCATTTATTTGTACAGCAATTTTCTTAAAAAAAGGAATTGTTGCGACAACAAAAATAAATGGTATAAAAATCATTAGTATTAAGTTTGAAATTGTATCTTGATTCATTTTAATCACCATCGTCATTATAACACTTTATAATTATCTTGTCTAATACAAATTTAGATTTAATTTTTATTTAAAAAGATAGATTTTATAATTATCTATCTTTTTTATTTATCTATCAAAAATAAATTATCTAGTAATATTCCTGTTCCCTCTGCAACACAAGTTAACGGATTTTCTGCAATAAATACAGGTACTTTTAATTCATGGGAAAGTAATTGATCAAAACCTTTAATTAAAGCTCCTCCTCCAGTAATTACAATACCTTTATCTATAATATCTGCAGATAATTCAGGTGGTGTTTGTTCAAGTACACTTTTAGCTGCATGTACAATAATATAAGCACTTTCTTTTAATGCTTCTTCTACTTCTTCACTACATAATGTAATAGTATGAGGCAGCCCAGTAACTAAATCTCTTCCCCTAACTTCCATTTTTTCATTATTATTACTAGGATATACATTCCCAATTGTAAACTTAATATTTTCTGCAGTTTGATCTCCAATTAACAATTTATATTTATCCTTAATAAATTTCATAATGTCAGTATCAAATGTATTTCCTGCTACTTTAATTGATAAACTATTTACTATTCCACCTAATGAAAGTATTGCAATATCAGTAGTCCCACCTCCAATATCCACAACCATATTACCACTTGGTTTTGATATATCCATTCCGGCTCCTACAGCTGCAACTTTTGGTTCTTCTTCTAAAAAAACTTTTTTTGCGCCAAGTTTTTCCGCAGCTTCTCGTATTGCATTTTTTTCAACTCCAGTAATATTTGATGGACAACATATAAGTATTCTAGGTTTTGATATTAAACCTCTACCATTTATTTTTTTTAAAAAATAATTTAACATGATTTCAGTACTTTCGAAATCAGCAATTACTCCATCTTTTAATGGTCTTATAGCTTTTACTTTTCCTGGAGTTCTCCCCAACATATTTCTAGCATCATGTCCTACAGCTAGTGGTTTTTTTGAATCACTATCTATTGCTACTACACTAGGTTCATTTAGTACTATTCCTTGTCCTTTTACATAAATTAATACATTTGCTGTTCCTAAATCTATTCCGATGTCTTTTGCAAACATTTTTACCTCTTTTCTTCATTTAATTTTTTAAATATTTAAGTTTAGTTGATTCGCCACCTCGAATATGTCTGATATCGGCATGATATTTCAATATTTTATTAACATTTTCAAATTTTTCTTTATCTATTTTTAATAATCTTTCATGGAGATCTTTGTGAACTGTACTTTTTGATATATGAAATTTTTTTGCAACTTGTCTAATTGTTTGTCCTGTTTTTATTATATAACTTGCTTCATCTAAGACTCTAATATTTATTTGTTTCATTATACAACACCTCAATTAATTATATAAATTGTGGTGTATTTTATACCAAAAAAAGGGTATTCCCTTTTAGAGTTCGCTTATTTTTTTTCCATAGTAATTTTCTGGATTTACAGTTGTACCATTTATTAAAAGTTCAAAGTATAATTGCTTATTATCTTTGTCAAGATTACAATTTCCACCCTTTGCGATTACTTGACCTATTGGGACTACATCGTCTATTTTAACAGTTACATCTGAAAGACACTGATAAATACTTACTACATTTTCGCCGTGTTTTATTTCAACAATTTTTCCAAGAACAGTGTCATCTTTAACATCTTGAACTATTCCTCCTAGTACTGTAACTACTTCAAAATCATCTTTTCCACCATAAGATATTCCAGTACTTTGTAAATATGTATTGTCATAAATAAAAATTGAATTTACTTGATTTGATTCTTCTGCTTGATAATCATAGTAGTTTTTTAATATCTTTAGTTCTGTATCAGTATATGGTTTTATCATAACATCTTCTGATGCAACTACTGGAATTGAATCATTTTCTATTGTCTCTACCACTGATTCTTCATCTGTTTTTAATGTATTTTTTGAAATATTACTTTCTATTAAGTAAATTATTCCAAATAATCCAATCAATATAAAACTATATATTCCTATTGCTATTGGTTTTTTTAATCTTCTATTTTCCATTTTTCTCACCTCTATTTTAGTAGTGAGCATTTTTTTTATTTTTATACTTTATATTTTTGTAATTTCAACTCCACTGTAGTAATATTTTAAAATTTGATCATATGTATATCCTTTTTCTGCCATAGCTTCGGCTCCATATTGACTCATACCAACTCCATGTCCATATCCTTTTGTATTTATAGTAATTAAATCATTGTTTTGAATTATTTCAAAATAAGTTGATCTGAGATTTAATTTTGTGTAAACTTCACTACCGGTAAAATTTGTATTATTAATCTTTAATTCTTTTATTCTTCCTGTACTAGTTGTTTTAATTATTTCAATATTTACAATTTCTTGAAATGGTATTCCTAATTTACTGTAAAATTCATTTAATGTAAACGAAAATGTATCGCTAAATACTGGTGATACATTTTCATCCCAAGATGAATCTACACTTTTTAAATACGGTAAAGTTTGCATAAAAACTTCTTCACAATTTTCAGTTTTTCCAGTACTTGTTGAAAAAAAGAATGCTTGAGCTACTGCTCCTTCATATGTGATGTATTCTCCTTTAGTTTCTATTACAGCTTGTTTTATTTTTGTTATTTTTTCAATATATTTTTCTTGCCATTTTTCTTTTAGTTCTTCTTCAGATAAATATACTTGATTGGAGACAGTATTAACAACATCATATTCTAGATTATAATTATCTTCAATTTTTTTCATTGAGTAACTTCTAGCTGCTACTGCTTGTGCTTTTAGAGCTTCTAATTTAAATGATGATGGCATTTCTCCGGCTAAAACACCTATTATATATTGTTCAAAAGGTATTATAGTTATTTCATTTGTTGTTTCATTTTTAACTCTAATTGTCATGTTAGATACAAAATGAAATTTTATTTCTTCATCTTTAATAAAAAATGTTACTACTAAATATGGAATTAAAAGTATTACTGCAATTAAAAAAATAATTTTTTTCATTTTATATCCTTTCAATATTATGTTTATATATTTTATAATAATTCTTTTTTTTATATTTTTTTGTCGTATTTTAAAAAAAATATAGAATTATTCTATATTTAAATAAATTTTGAATTAATAAAAAAGTCATAAAAGAAATTAACTACTAAATAACTTAGTGAAATTGTTATAAAAAGATAAACAGTTATTATTTGATAATATCTATTTTTTTTGAAATAAGTTTTTAAATCAATACTCTCTAATGACCAAAGTACTAAAGGAGTTATCACAAAATATAATATTGTTTTAATATTCATTATTTTCCTTCATATTCAGCTATTTGATTAATTCTATATATATGTCTTTCTTGGTTAGAAAATACTGTATCTAGAAATATTTTTGCTATTTGTTTATTTGTTTCTAAATTAGTTATAGCTCCAATTGCCAACATATTACAATCATTATGTTCTCTACAAAGTTTTGCTTCTTCAATTGTATCTATTTTAGCACATCTAATACCCTTTACTTTATTAGCTGCAATACTCATCCCAATTCCTGTTGTACATATTAAAATTCCCTTTTCTACCTCTTTATTAACAACATTATTTGCTAATTTAAAAGCGTAATCGGGATAGTTAGTACTTTCATTATTAAATGTTCCATAATCTCTTGTTTTATATCCATTTTTTTCTAAAAATTTTATTAGTTCTTCTTTTGTTTCATATCCACCATGATCACTTGCTAAACCTATCATATTTTCATCCTCCATTTTTTTAGTTTTTTGTATATAAATAACATTATGTTATATATATTGAAATAAAATTTATTTACTACTAATGTAAATTCTCCAATTAACTCAACTACCTCTGAATTAAATCCTCTTTTAAAGTCAAATAGTCCAAACATTTTTGATTCTTCAGTAAATTCACCTGTTATACCAAGAAAATTGTATTTTTGATAATTATTATTTAATGCATATTTTATCATTTCAAAGTTTAAAAAATATTGTCCATTATATTTCATATATTCTTTATATGATGCACCAAATAAAGAAATTACTTGGGTACCAAATATCATAAATAGTCCACCTGCTACAACTATTTTATTTCCTTTTTCAGTTTTGATTTGTTCTAATTCCTCTATTTTTTTTATACAAGAATTAAATTGACTTTCTAGTTCTTTTAATTGTCTTTTACTTTTGGTAGATGTTCTTGTTGATATTTCCTCAATTTTATTTAATAATTCTTCTTTTTGTTTGTATGATTTTTCTAAATGTTCTTTAATATTTAATTCTACAAGCATTACTTTTATATTATTATCTTTGGAAAATATTTCATACATTAATTTATAGTATGAAAGTGGTCTGTCTATAAACCCTCTTCTTTCTCCTGTATGTGCCATTAATTCTTTAAATTCATTCATTCTATCATTATTTATCTCTACTAATTTAAGCCCATGTTTATAGGAGTTATTAATTACCCATCTTGTTGTAGCACGCATGTTTTCAAGTAGTGATGGTTCATTTTGACCATTTAAATCTAATACTGATATCCATCTAGGTTCTAGTTCTTTACCATATGTTATGGTGAATCCTGCATGGTTGAATCCAAGTTGTTTTAAATTTTCAACAACTTCTTTATTATTTTCTTTATCAAGAACTATAGTACCATCTATATCTCTTTGTTGATAAGATAGATAAGGATTTATTTTTAAAAATATCGCCTTATTATTTTTTAAATATTTCTCTAATTCAATTGTAAACCTGTTTAATAATTCTTTATTTTTAAAGTTTATTAAAAAACCTCTTGGAGCATAGTAGAAATATTTTTTAAAAATGGGTATTTTTTTTCTTAATAACAAAGATGCACATATTATTTTGTTATCTTCCTTCATTCCTAAAATTATCGGATTCCATCCATTTGTTTTTTTTAATTGTCCCCAGTATGATGTTTGAAAGAATGTATTACATTCATGCTGTTTTGAATATTCATTGAATTCTTGATCATTTAATTCTATTATCATCTTATCACCTTTTATTAATATCATTATACTATATTTTGTTAAATAAATCAGTATATTTTTATATTTTATACTGTATACGCTATTTTGTTTTAAAAACATTTTAATGTATATTTTATTATTTGTATATGTTAAAATTAATAAAAGGAGTTTATTTTATGAAAAATTATTTAAAGCTAGCTATTGTAAGTTTTATTATCATTATTTTTATGATAATGATAATAAAAGGTGAAAATGATTTTGGTTCTATTACGGATTATTCTGTTCAACATGTGTATTTTTTTGATTATTTAAAAAATCAAATATTAAAAAATGGATCAATTTTTTTAAAGTTTGCAGGCAATTTAGGTGCTGGTCAAAATATATATAATTTATCATATTATGGATTATTCAGTCCATATTTGCTTTTAGCAATTATTTTTAATTTTGTGAGTACTGAGAATTTTTTAATTATCATCAACATTATTGTTTTAATAATTAATAGTTTACTTATGTATAAAATATTAAAAGAAGATGGTAATGAAGATTTTGCTTTTATTAGTTCATTAATTTTTATTTTAGCTACTCCATTTATATTTCATTTAAAAAGACATTATATGTTTATAAATTATATGCCATTTTTATTACTAGGTATTAATTTTATAAATTATTATTTTAAAACTAAAAAAACAACATTTATTATTCTATCTATTTCATTGATATTATTTACGAGTTATTATTATAGTATTTCTTGTTTTTTAGTGTTTTTTATTTATATGATTTATAAATTAATTAAGTTAGATTTACTAAATAAAAAATATTTTTTTCAAATTATAATATTAAATATTAAAATATATTTAATTGGAATTTTAATTTCTAGTTTGATTATTTTTCCAACTTTTTATACTTTGTTTTCTTCTCGTAGGTCTAATTCTTCTGATATAAATATTTTTTCTTTATTTATTCCAACGGTAGAAAATCATCTTTTTAACCCATATGGAATGGGTATTTCATTAATTAGTTATTTTGCTTTATTTTATTTTTTGATTAAAGGTAAAAAAGAATATAAATTTTTATCTATTGTACTTATTTTTATTTTTTCTTTTCCTATTTTTTCTTATATTTTGAATGGGACTTTATATGTAAGAGAAAAAATATTTATTCCTTTTATTCCTTTATTTATTATTTTAACTAATAAATTTTTATGTACTTTTAGAGTTTTTAAATATAAGAAGTATATTACTGGGTTTTTAATTATTATTTATTTATGTACAATTAATATTTTTATAAATGTGTATGGTGATAAATTTATATCAAATGGTTATTTTAATATTATTAAAAATAATTATTCTATTTTAGATGAAATTAATGATAGTAATTTTTATCGAGTAAGTTTTAATAATCAAAATACTTTAGTAAATTATACTTGTGATTCTTGTTATACCACTTCTTTTTATTCATCATTTTACAATAATAACTTTTATAAATTTATCACAGAAACTATGAATAATGAATTTTATACAAGAAATATGCTATATCATGATATAAGTAGAAATACCCTATTTAATCTTTATATGAATAATAAATATGTTGTTGATAACAATCTGAACATGTTTTCATATAATAAATTAACAGAATATGATGATCTTAATATTTATGGAACAGAATTAAGTTTACCTTTAATCTATGCAAGTAAAAATATTATGTCTTTAGATGATTTTAAAAATTTTGGTTATCCTTACAATTTACAGTATTTATTTTCACATATAATAGTAAATGATGAAGTTGATACAGAATATCAAAATTATATAGAAGAAGTTAATTTTAATTATACTTTAATAAAAAAAAATATTGAAATAGTTAGGGATTTAGATAATTATTTAATAAATGCAGATGAAAATAATAGTATAACTATTAATCTAGACGATTCTTTAAAAAATAAAATATTATTTATTTCTTTTGATAATGAAGCAAATAAATGTGAAAATGGAGATTCATGGATTTCTATTAATGGAATGAAAAATAAACTTACATGCTCTTCTCATATATATTTTAATAATAATTTTGTTTTTAATTATACTTTGAGTAATATAGATAATACTTTAAATATAAAATTCAGCAATGGGGAACACAATATTTCAAATATTCATTTTTATATTATGGATGTAACTGCATTAGATAATGATTTTATTAAAGCGACTAATATAGATATAACTAATAATATTATTAGTGCGAATATTGAGGTACCAGAAGATATGTATGTAAATGTGAATATACCATATGATGATGGATTTAAATTATATGTTGATGATAAAATACAGAACTATGAAATGACTAACACTGCTTTTATTGGTTTTAAAGTTAGTAGTGGTATTCATAATATAAAATTAGTATATACACCTCCTTTATATAATTTAAGTATTTTTCTTACTTTAATTGGTTTAATTTTATTAATTATTAATTTTATATATGAGAGAAAAAAAGATACATATTAAAGTATCTTTTAATTTATAAATATTTATTTTAATTTATACATTAATATTTGACAGTAAAAAAGAGTAAATAAATTTCAATCCTAAAATAGATAAAAATTACTTTTAGTAAGTCATATCTATTTTTTTTGTTTGCATTAATTTCAAAAAAATTGCACGACAAAAATATAGATTAAGAAATTTTTTAAAAAAGTAGTGCTTTCAAAGAACAAATGTAGTATAATTTAATTGTCAAATCTTAATTGAAAATTTTTTTCAATGTTGGTGAAGTTTGATAATGTAGAAGTAAGCGATTTTAAAAGATAGTTGCTTACTTCTTTTATTTTTAACTTCAATGTATTTACCATCAAACTTCCTTGTTCTAATAATTGTCTTATAGTATGAGCAAATTGTATAAATAAATAATGATTTTTATTAGCGTTATCATTTTTACTATTTAAATGAGTAATATCAAAAGTTCTTTGTTTTTGCGTATAAAAACCTTCATTTTCAATTTTCCATCTGTTTCGGCCAAGTTTAACAATATTAATAATATTACTATTATTAATATCTAAATCACTAATAAATCTAAAGGTTGTTTCAACATCTTTTTTAGTTTCAATAAATTTAAATGCGTTTAAAAGAAGATTTTGATAACAAATATTGGTAGATAAATAGTAGTTTGTATGTGTAGTTTCATTATTAAAATTAATATTATCTTCAAATATTTCATTAACTAATTTTAAACGTTCAGGTTTTAGATTAAAAATATAATTCCAATTGCATTCCATACATTCTTTAATAATCGTACTAGTACCATAAAGACCATCACCAGTAATAATGAATTTATATTTAGGGTAGTTCAATTTAATTCGTTTGATAAGTCTTTTAAATGCTTTAATTTCACAATCTTGTTTTTGTTTATCTGTAAGCATAGTTTCATTTTCAATAAATTCAGAATCAACACTTATAACCATATTTCCAACAACTAACTTACATTCTAAAACATATTTATAATAAGATACTTTACCATTTTTGTGTTTTCTTTCAAGACAATTTCCATTTAAATTATAGTCATGATTAGATAAGCCTGTACCATCAAATAATAATTGAAAAGCACCATTATATCTATATTTATCAAACATTTTAGAACGTATTAAAGCCTTAACAATATATTTTTGTATTTCTCTTAATTCTTCTATTTTGATATTCATAAATACATCTTGTATTGTTTCCCAATACGGTAATTCTTTTAAATTTTGTCCACATATATTAGACATATTTTGAATCGTAGTAGTAGTGTCAAATTCATCTGTAATACCAGTCATTGTTGTTATTCCACATAACAAACCAAACAATCTTGTTACACATATTGTTTTCATACTATATTTTGTATAACTTTTATTTCTATTATCAGTTAGTTTTTCAAATTTAGTAAATAATTCAGGTAGATACTTATCAATAATTTTAACTAATTCTATAATTAAATTTTTATTTTTTCTTAAATCACGTTTTTGGGCTCTATTCATTATATGTACTCCTAAAATATAACCACCCTTATTATATTAATTATATCAAATTTAGAATAATTTGTCTGCGAAGAAAATTCACTCTTTTTTACTG
>JBKDZP010000010.1:0-37925 GCA_047971315.1 Bacilli bacterium | reverse complement strand
ATTTTTTTATTTGAATTGATTTTTTCCTAACTTATGAATTGACTTTTTTTGCTCAGTTTTCAAAGATCATTCGCTTTCTTCTTGAAAGCACTAATAATATACCAAATGCGTTTTACAAAGTCAATACTTTATTTAACTTTTTTTTATTTTTTTTGACTTTTTTCTCATTTGATTATTTATTCCATCCAATTTCTTGGACAGTGGTATAACTATACCATTTCTACATTACTCTTGTCAATCTTTTTTTATAGCTTTTTTGAATTCTTCATAATATTCAAAATTTTTATTTCCATCAAATGCTTCAAACCCATTTTTATATAATTCAATTAAATCATTTAATCCATTTTTTATCGCTTTATCTAGTTCATCAGAATAATTCATTATTTTTTTATGATATTTATATTCCATTCTATCTAATATTTTATATTCACCACTTGGAAATACTCTTAAATCTAAATCATAATCAATATATTTTATTGTTCCTTCTTCTATAATATACGGAGATGCAATATTGCAATAATAATATATACCATCTTTTTTTAACTGAGCTATTATATTAAACCATTGATTTCTAAAAAAATACATAATTGCTGGTTCTTTAGTTCTCCATGCACTACCATTTGCCTTCTTAAGTAAGGTTTTAGGACTTTCACCTAATACAATATAGTCCTTCTCTATAGCTAATACAATTGCTTCATCACTTGCTCTTTCTATGTTTCCGTTATGTTTATAACATTGAATTTGAAAGTCATCTCCAACACAAAGTTGTTTCATTATATCACTTCTTTCTTTTTACATTATATACTTATTTAGAAAATAAATAAAGTAAAATTAAAAATAGAAAGCATTATACTTTCTATTTTAAAAATTCATTTATTGCAGTTTGTAATTGATTATCATTTTCTTCTATAGGATTATTTTGATAATCTTCACTTAGTTCAATTTCAATATTTGGAGTAACTCCTATTTTATTTATCCAGATACCTTTTGGAGAAAGCCATTTTTTTGTTGTCACTTTATATTCAATTCCATTTTCTAGTTGTATCAATTCTTGAACTGTACCTTTTCCATAGCTAGATGTACCTATTATGATAGCACCAAATTGTTCTTGTAAACATACACTAAACATTTCTGATGCTGATGCACTATTATTATTTTGTAAAACAACTATTGGGTATTCTTTGGTAATTGTTCCTTTTGAATAATATTTTTTTACCACATCTTGAGTTTCGGTTTGATAAATTATATTAGAAGAATCTAATAATAACGACAACATATTAACTACTGCAGTTAAATGTCCACCTGTATTTTCTCTTACATCCATAATAATTCCATCAATATTTTGTGATTCTAAATCATCTATTGCTGCTTTAAATTGTTCATATGTAGTATTTGAAAATGTAGAAATAAAAATATAACCAATTTTTTTAGAATCTTTTTCAATTGTTTTATATGAAACTGATTTTAACGTAACTTTTTCTTTATTAATAGTGTATACTTTTTCTTCTTCATTTCTAATTATATTTAAAGTAAAAGTAGTATTTTCACTATTTAGAATATATTCTGATAAATCACTATGAGTTTTTGTAGTCATATCTATACCATCAACTTTTGTAATTATATCTCCAATTTGTAATCCCACTTTAGAAGCAGGAGAATCATCCATTACCGATGAAATTATAATATTATTACTACTATCACTTGTTATTACAATTCCAAGTCCCTTATATTCACCTTCTAAATAAATATTAAACATATCAACACTAGTTTCATCAATTATTGTTGAATATTCATCTCCTAAAGTATTTAGCATTCCATTAATTGCTCCATTAAGTAGTGATGTTTCATCTAGTTCATCATAATAATTATCTTTTATATAATTATAATTTTTAATTAACTCATTTAAGTTTGTGTCATCACTAAAAATATCTGAATTATTTTTGCTTGTTCCTAAATTATTAGCTACAATAATTCCCAATCCTAAACTAATTATACAAGTAATTACCACTAGAAAAACAACTTCTGATGTTCTAAATACATTACTTCTTATCGGTTTTGGTTCTTTTTTAATTTTAATTTGTTTTGCTTTTTCTTCTTTTTTAAGTTCTTTTTTTTTCTTTTTCGTATTTTGATTTTTATCCATTCTATCACCTCATATTTGAAATTATATTTATAATCCTATGAATTTATTATTTTCAATTGTTCTAAAACATTTTTATTTCCTTCGTAATATTCTACAACCTTATTATCTTTTATTTTTAGTAAAGTAGTTTCTTTCATTATTGGAAATTGTCCATCAAAAGAACTAGTTTCACTGTGATATTTTTTGTTATATACACTATTTAAATCAGCTGTATATACTTTTAAAGATTCTTCTTTTTCGGTATAACTAGTTAAATATGATTCCAGTGTATCAAGGTACGGATCATCTGTTAATTCAACTAATAAATAAAATTCACTTGTACTTTGATTAAACATACTTCCTATCAATATTTTATCATATCGAATAGTTACATATTCACTATCTTGTGTAGTAGTATTGTTAGATTCTGTTTTAGTTACAAAAAATGTAATTAGATAAAAAACTCCTAATATTATTGTGATAATTACAATAAATTTAATTAATTTTACTATTTCTTCATTTGAATTTGTTTCATTCATTTCTATCACCATATCTAGTTTAGCATATTTTATAAAAAATAGATACATTTTTTGTATCTATTTTCCAACTGGAAGAACACTAATTGACTGTATAACTTTTAATAATTCATCACTTTCAAGTACTTCGGATACTGCATAATATTCAATTCCATTACTAATCCAACTTGCTGAATTACTTGTCAGATTTCCAAATGTATCAACTAATAATTCTGGATCTCCATAAACTGGAATAATATCATTGTTTTCACTAACACTTACAGTTTCTTCTACAATCATAAATGGACTATCACCTGCAAATGTTAAAATAATTCGTTCTCCTTCTTCTAAATCAATTGTATCTTCGCTTTCTAAATAAGTATTACTTGGCATATACATTGGATATATAATATCTTCTATTTCTTTTAAAGTTTCTTCAATTGTTACAGTATTCATATTTGTATTTAAACTAAAGTAACTATCTTCAAATGTTGCTCCTAAGTCAATTGTTTCAAAATTCATTTTTATTTTTACAATGCCTTCTTCATTTAGTACTTCAACAGTTTTTATATTGCCATTTTGATCTACATATATTTTTTGATTAACTAAATTTTTATTATTTGAATATGTAACGGTTGTAGTAATAATATACATATCATCTTTTTGTTCTATTTTAACATCCTTATCATTTTCAATATCATTTATTAGATTTTGCAACAAATAGCTTTGAGAGTTATTGTATGGCCATTCACTTTGAAATTTAAAACTTTTATTTAAAGATGGTGTAAGTACGTAAACTCCTTCTTGATTTTTTAAAATAATTTGTTGATGACTATTAGTTTTGTTAATTAAACTTACTCTAAACATATCATCTTTTTTAAAAGATACATCAATGTCATACTTATAACTATCCTCATTGTTCATTATTTCCAAATCACCAACTACATGGTAGGAATCACTTTTTTCAATTTTTTCTTTTAAATTAGTTAAAATATCATCTTTACTTTTAGTAAAACAACCAGTAAATAATGATACAAATACAATAAACAATCCGAGTATAACTTTCCTTTTCATTCTTTCACCTCATATATATTTTCATCTAATTATATGGAAATTATTTTCTAAATATGTATAATTTTGTTTAAATCGGTAATTATAAGTTAAGTAAAGAGAGGAGAATCTATGAAAACAGTACAAAGAATTGCACTATTTTTTTCAATCATTGGAGCCATTTTATGGGGAGTTGTTGGAATATTTAATATAAATTTTGCTGATGCATTTTCTAGTGATATGTATACATTAATTAGAATAATATATATAATTGTTGGTATATGTGGAATAGTTAATATTGGATTATTCATTGATGAAAAAGAAATAAAATAATCAAAAAAAGCCTATCTAATAGACTTTTTTTTCAATAATTAATTTTTAACTATCTTCACGGTTATTTTTTTTGTTTTTGGAGTATAAGTAACTTTTGGATCTGTTCCTTCAACTTGAACATCAACTTGATATTCACCTTCAGTATATCCAGATAAATCTACAAAGGCTACTACATTATCGGCTGTTATCGCATTTATTACTGATGAAACTCCTTTTAAATTTACCGTTATTTTACTTTCTTCTTTACTACTAGCATTAACTGTATAGCCAGTACTTAAATTACGTGGTTCAATACTGATATTTTCTAAATCAACGCTAGTTTCACTACCTATTGTTGCTTTTACTGTAATATTATTAACAGATAAAGATTTAATTCCCACTGGCTTAGTTATTTCCAATTTATAATCCTTTTCTGCTTTTAATCCATCTACATCAACATAAACAACAATTGAAGTAAGTGAATCTAATACATCCGCATTTCCATATGCAATTACTTTTGTTTCACTTGAAGTCAATCCTGATATTGCATAACCAAATGCTACATTACCAGTTGGAACTAGTTTAATTGCAAGTTCTTTACTTGGTGATGCAATAACAACATCTACATCAATAGTTTCAGGAACAATTTCCACATCTACAACATTACCATCAGAATCATATGCTTTTAAAGGCACATTTTTAATAGTCGAAGTTCCAACTTCCTGTGTTACTATGTTATCAATATTAACCAACGCCTTTACTTCAACAACTTTTTTTAGTTGTTGTTCTGCTCCTTTAATAACAACTTTATCCGCATCATAATTAACTTTCTCAATAACTAATTTTGAATCTAAAACGTCTTGATTTAACAAATCGACAGACAAAGTTCTAGTTTCAGATACTTTAGGATAAATAATAACAGTAGCAACTGATGGATTAACCATATAATCTATTGACCCAGTATTTTGTTTATATTCAATATTTACTTTATGAGTTCCCGGTTTTAATCCACTTAAATCTATTGTCACACTTCCAGATGTTGTTTGTTTTGCTATATATAAATCTGTTTTAGACCCTATTAAAGTAATATCTACTGTATCAGGTAATCCTTCTACAACATATGCTTCTTCATTATAAATTACATTTATTGCTTGATTTTTTAAAACTTCTGCTGAATTATCATTAAATAATATTATTTTTTGATCAATTACGATAAAAATTACTAATGATAGAAATAATGAAATAAATAATAATGTTGTTGTTTTACTTAACCAGTTTTCAAATCTTCTTCCAGATTTATCAAATTTTGATGTAATATTTAATATTAACTTAGTTATTGGAATAATAATATTTCTATCGATGAAATAAAATAATTTTTTAAAGAAAGTTTTACTTAATTTCACTATTTTCTTCATTTGTTATTTCCTCCTCATCATCTAGTATAATTGACTTTTTAGGTCTCAATTCATCTAATAAAATTATTTTAACTTCATCTAAAGTTAAATTATAATTTAATTCACCATTTAGAGCAATTGATAATCTACCAGTTTCTTCTGAAACAACAAGTACAATCCCATCAGAATTTTCTGATATTCCTAAAGCTGCTCTATGTCTAGTTCCTAAACGTTTACTAATTTTTAAGTTCTCACTAGTTGGGAAAACTGCTCCAGCACTAGTTATCTTATCTCCTTGAATAATTACACCACCATCGTGTAGTGGATTGTTTGGAAAAAAGATTGAGATCAACAAATCAGATGAGATATCAGCATATATTTTTTTTGATTTTTGAATATAGTCATTTAGACTATTATCTCTTTCAATTACCATTAAAGCTCCAATGCGCTCTTTTTTTAATGCTTCCATTGCACCGACTATTTCATAAACTACTTTTTCTCTTTCATCAACAGTTAATATTTTATGTCTACCTAAAAGTTGACTTCTTCCTAAATGTTCAAGTACATTTCTAATTTCTGGTTGAAAAATAACAATTAAGGCTAAAGGCCCCCAAGTAATTACATAGTCCAGTAAATACCCAATTGTTACTAATCCTAAAATATCACTAATAATTTTAAGTAAAACTATAATTAAAATTCCTTTAAAAAGTAGAACCATCTTTACATTTTTTCTTAAGTTTTTTAATATATAGTATAACGCAAACCATACTAGTAAAACGTCTAATAATTTAGTTAATAAAGTTATTATATTATCAAAAGTCATAAATTTTCCTCCATTTTTATCTATTATTACCTTAAAATTATATCATATTTAATTATTTTTTTAAAGATAAAAATTTAAACATATTTTATAAAAATATGTTTTACTTTAAATTTCAAAGAAAAAAGTACATTTTTTTATGTACTAAAATTTCCAAACATCATCAGAATCATTTTCATCTGATAATTCAGCTTTTAAAGATTCGATACTTGGTAATTCAATTTCAAAATCATCATCATCTTTTTCAAATTTTTCATTTGTATCTAAATTATCCACTGTATTAATATTGTCTACTATGGCAACTGGTAATTCTTGTTCAAAATTTTCATTATTTTCAACATTAGAATCTTCTGCTAATTTATTATTTTGAAATTCTTCTTCATTATTTGAAATTACTCCAGTTGATAAATCTTCAACTATTTTTTGTTCATTTTCATCTAAATCATTATTATTGTAATCATATGGTTCATAATTATCTACAATATTATTTAATTCATGATCTTCGTTTGAACTGTCATAATTATTTTTATTAATTTCATCATTTTGTTCAAATGAATTTTCGTCTTCTTCATTAAAGCCATCATTTTTATAATCTACAACTAAATCATTATTGTTTTGTTCTAAAGATGTATATCCAGTTTTATCTACTAAATCATTTTTGTTAGCACTAAAATCTTTATTAAACATATTTTCATTATTTAATTCATCTATATTATATAATGAATTTTCTTCATTTAATACTGGAGTTACTTGTTCTAAAACTTGTGGAACATCTTCAACTATATCCGAAGATTTTTCAATTTTTCCTTTTTTTATTTTTTCTGGTTTCACTTTTGCTACTTTTTCATTTTTATTTTTACCAAAATCAGTTTTTTCAGCAAAATACCCAATTATTGTCATCAATAAAATAACACCACCGATAATAAACCAAATATAATTATCTAAAATATATTCCATGATTCCCCTCCTACCTTCACTTAATAATATCATTAATTTTTTACTTTTACAACAACTTTTTATTGTTCTAGAAAATTTTCCCCCTTAAAAGGTTCTACTCTAAGTAAATCATTATAATCTTGTTGTCTTAAAGCTTCAAAGATCATTACAGCTACTGTGTTAGATAAATTTAGAGACCTAATATTTTCATTCATTGGTATTCTCATACAATGGTCTAAATCATTTTTTAAAATTTCCTTTGGAATTCCAGTACTTTCTTTACCAAAAATAAAATAAATATTTTCATTACTATTAGAATAATTAAATGATGAATGTGGTTTTTTTCCATATCTAGTTAAATAATAGTAAATACCTTTATTTTCAGAAGCAAAATCTTCAAAATTATCATATACTTTATAATCACAAAAATCTATATAATTTACCCCACTTCTTTTTAAATACTTTTCGTCCAATGAAAAGCCAAGTGGTTTAATTAAATGTAATTTAGTTCCAGTTCCAGCACATGTTCTCATGATATTACCAGTATTTCCTGGTATTTCTGGTTCAAATAACACTACGTTTAACATACATTCCTCCTAGAAATTATTTTCTATAAAGCGAATTACATCTGAAGCTTCCAAATCATTCACTTCAATATTTGATGAATATAAAATATTTGAGATTTTACCTTCTTTAATAATTATTAGGTTTGGTGAATAATTTATTGATATATTTTGTTTTAAAATTGTTTCAGTAAAATATTTATCTGAAATAGAAGAATAAAAAATTTCATCAACCTTAGACATATCAAAATATATAATATCTTGATCAAGTTCTTTAACTATTATTAATTTTTTTAGTCTAGTTTCATAATTTATAAGTGATTCATCAGTACTATTTGACATGTAAATAATGGCATCATGATTATCATATATATAACTTTTTAAATCCTCAGTTGTTACCTGAAGTAAAAAATCCATTGTTGAATTTCCACTTTCTAATGCTTCTTTATTTTTATTGTAATTTATAACTAAAAAATAAAAACATAACAAGGTAAAAACGAACAACGCTAATAATAACAAATAATTTTTAACTGTAATTTTTTTAGTCTCCATATCATCCCACCATTCTACCTATATTCTATCATTTATATATTCTATAGGCAATTTTATTATACTTTAAAACATAAGAAAATGATTAATAATAATCACTTCCTCCTTTTACATCATCAATCGTTACAACAGGTAAAAAAATATTTTCTTCCATAACTAATTTTTCAAACTTTATTCTAAACGCATCTAATTCTTTTATAATACTGTCAGGATAAATTCGTTTACTATTTTTTATTGCTAAAAAAACATCTAAAATATCAACCTCATTTTTATTCGCAAATAAAGCTTCTGAAAACGCTGAGGTTAAAACCGAAAAAGCAATATCTGGATACATTGCCGATAAACCGTAAACTCGCTTAAACTCTGATGTTGCATCAACAATTGAATCAATCAATAATTTTGTCACATAATCGTTATATTTAAATTTACATCCTGTTTGTTTTTCTATTTTTGGTAAACTACCTAATAATATTTTGACAGTTGTATCTCCATCTGGTTCAGCTACTTCAATTTTTTCAAATCTTCTTAAAAATGCTCTATCTCTAATTATATAGGTATCGTACTCGTTAGTAGTTGTTGCTCCAATTGCTTTTATATCACCTCGATCTAATCCAGGTTTTAAAATATTTGCTAAATCCATTGGTCCATCATTTTTACTACCCATTAAAGTATGAATTTCATCAATAAAGATAATTGTTTTTTCAACATTTTTTAATTCTGAAACTAATAATTGAATAACCATTTCTTCTTTCCCATTATTATTAATTTTTCCAGTTAAGGAAGTAGAATTTAATTTAATTATACGAAAACCTTTTAAAACATCAGGAACTTCATTTCTTTGAATTAAAAAAGCTAATCCTTCAACTATAGCAGTTTTTCCAATACCTGGTTTACCTACTAATAATCCAGATTTTTCTGGAGTTAACAAAACCATTATTAATTTTTTTATTTCACTATCTCTTTCAATAGCTGGATTTGTTACATATTGTTTTTTTGTTAAATCTTCGCCATAATATTCTAATAAATTTGTATTCATTTATTCACCTTCTATATATCCACTTTTAGTAAATGCTTTTACTACTGCTGAATAAGTTTGATTTCCTACAACTTTAGGACTTGTTTGTACAACACCATCTACAACAAATTCTACAGTAGGAGTATAGTCAGCTTTTGTATAATTATGTAATACAGCATATTCTTTTTCATCTAGTTTTGAAATATCAATATATTTGACATCTAAATCATAATCTGTAATCACCTGTTCAATTGTAGGTTTAAATTTAGCACAACTAGTACAGCTTGCTGATCCAACATATAATATAAAACTTTCAGAATCTTCAATTAATACTTGTAATTCATCATAACTAATTTCTGTATAAGATTTAGTTCCACAACCTGTAAAAAAAGTTAAACTAAAAATTGCTAAAATAAATATAATTTTTTTCATTGTTGCCTCCTTGCATTCTAATTATATAACAAAATAATAAAAAAAAAAAGACATAATCTTTTTTATTTGTAATTTATAATTTGATCAGCTACTAAATATAATGTATCATTATTTTTCACAAAATCATCTAGATTATACCCAGATCCTTTCACTACTGATTCTAGTGTGTCCCCATCTTTAGTTATATAAATATTTTTATCAACTGGTATTAATATTTTTTGTCCTGGATATATAAAATCACCAGAGTCTAATCCATTTATTTTAAAGAGTAGATTTGGATCTATATTGTATGTTCTAGAAATTCCATATATTGAATCTCCATTTTGTACAGTATAAGTTATATATTTAGAATCTTCGCTAACAGGTACTATTATATAACTCCCAGCAACATTAAAATCTTTTTCATTAAATCCATTTAATTTCATTAATTCTTCTTTTGTTGTTCCAAATTTTTTTACTAATGAGTCAAGATTTTCGCCTACTTGAATTTGATAAACTTTATACATTAAATCACCTCATTACAATATATGAAAATACTATAATAATGTTCTTTTATTTTTGATAAGCTCCAAATATTAATGAATTATTAAATAATAATTCAGAGTTACTAGCAATTGTTCTAACACCTGTTAAATCACTAAAGTAGTTAATAAATTCACCATTTTGATAATAAATGAAATCATTATCATAAATTACTTTTTCATGATTGGTCATTTCAAATAAATATGTAACATACTTACTATCTTGTACATTAGCTCGATAAACTTGATATTTTTCGCCAACTTTCTTATACATAAAATAAAATCCAGAAAGTTGATTACCAACTTTATCTACATAATCATATTCTACATCATTTAATACGTTATCTACAGTATATGAATTAAATATTAAATCACTTTCAGCTGCTTCATACGCACTTTTACTTACATTAATACCCAAATCATAATATATAGTTTCTAAATTAACATTACCAATTTCTATAATAGTCTTTTTAGAAATATCAATTTCATATTGTTTTTTATTATTTTTATCAAATAAATATACCAATCCATTTATTTCGCCTTGTATATAGCAATTATTTGAAATTGCACTATGATAACTTATAGTAGTCTTTTGGCCATTAGTTATATTAATTACAATAATATCTGTAAAATCATACTGTTTACTATAGTCAATTGTTACATAATATTTTCCAAGATATAAATGAGCGCTTTTATTATATATATCACTGCTAAATAAATTAATATTAACTAAGTTATTATTACTACTTGTTTTACCTAAATACAATCCTTTATAATTTTCAAATGAAAAATATAGACCATCTATTAAATTATTATAAAGAGAAAGGGTAGTTGTTTTTTCTAAGATTGTTGGATCATTATAAAATTGATTTTCATCATATATTTCAATATTTGAAACATATTTATCTAGTGAACTATTTGTTCCTTTAATACTTGAATAAAATACATATTTATTTTGATTTAGACATATCATATCAGTTAAAATTTCAGTTTTAAATACTGGCAATACACATTCAAAACTATCATCACGATAATAAAATAAATCAGTAATAACTTTTTTATTTTTTTGTAAATCTTTAAATGATTGAATTTTAAATACTGTTTCATTAACAGAAATAGTAAAATAATAATTATCAGTTTCATCTTCCACATTTTGCGTATAAATTTCATTAATGTTGAAAGTGTTATCGCCATTTAAAATGGTATAATCCACCATATGACCACCATCAAAAAGTTTTACTACCAGTTGAAATAAATAATAACTAACTAACAATATTACTAATAAATTAAAAAAACGTTTCAATTTATAATCACATATCATTATAATATCATATTTTAAAATTAATTTAAATATCTTATAGGTATTAGTTCACACTTTTTAATAAAATAGGAATATGTTATATTGAATACAAAAGAAGGGGTGGATTTTATGTGTAACAATAATGATTCTAATTGCATTGCAGAAATATTAACAGTAATATGTATCCTTCAACAAAATGCAAACTGTCAAGATAGTTGTTTAGATACTTGTGACAAAGGATTTTTAGGTAATCCAACGACATGTATGGTATGTAATACAAGACCAATAATGTTATATACTGGAAGTGGGAATGGAACACCATGGGCAATGCCTACAACAAAAAATCAAGATGGAGATACATCAACAGTATTTCGTGTAGAAAAAGTAGATAATAATTGCTGTACTTGTCGTGTTTTAGCTGAAAATAATAGTGATGACTCATCTTGTATGCCTTATGTTGCAACAAATTCTTTTTTCACAATGAATTTAGGATGCTGCTGTGCAATAAGATGTTTACAAGATACTTACATTGATTGTTTATAAAATAAAAACGAGTTTAACTCGTTTTTATTTTAATATCTAAAATTTCACAAATTGGTATTATTTCATTTTCAATTGTTATAATTCCTTTATTATTATATCCAATTACTTTTTTTGTTATTGTTTTATCCTTACAAGCAATATCTACATCAATTTTATATACATAATTTGGAGATTTAAATATTTCTTTTATTTTTTGTTCAATTGACTTTTCATAATTTTTTTTAGGTTCTTTTTTTGAAACTTTTTCGTAAGAATCATTTCTTGTTACTGAAAATCTAGTATTATTTTCCAATTTTTTTTCAATTGTATTAGCAAACATTTTTGGAAGTTTTTTATCCATAAGTCACCTCATAATAATTTATGATTTACTTTTAATTTAATTACTATTATCTAATTTATATACTACTACAAAACCTATTATACTTATTAATAAATTTAATATATTAAAATTATTAAAATTTATCATTCCTAACATCATTAAAATTGAAGCAAAAAATAAACCAGTTATTACTAAATAAAATTGGTTTGTATAATTTTTTAATAATATTGACACAATTTTAATCATCAAAAATATTCCTAAAATTAATCCTATTAAATAATTAATAATTAAATTATAATTATTAATTATATATTTATAATTAAAGAGATTTTGATAAAGTTCAAGTAAAAATTCATAACTTCCAAATAATAAATTTACAGTTGTTCCACTAATCCCAGGTATAATAGTAGTACTTGCCTCAATAAAGCCTAAAATTATAACAAAAAAATTGTTTATTTTAAAATTAATTACATTACTATTGTTACAAAGTAAAATAATAAATATAAATGGTATTATTATATATATATAATCAATTTTACTATTTATTTCTATTTTTTTTAAGATCTGAGGTGTTGTACCTATCATCATTCCAATAAATAAAGAGATCGTAATAAAATAGTAGTTTGTAATAAAAAAATCAATTATCGAACTACAAAACACAATTGCTATTAAAAAACCCACGCCTAAACTACTTAAATACAATATATTTTTATTAAAATCATAAAATATATTTTGTATTTTATCTAGAACTTCTTCATATATTCCTAATCCAACAGCAAGCAAACTTCCACTTACTCCAGGTATTATTTTAAACACACCGATAAAAAATCCCTTCATTATTAAAATAATATATTTATTCAAACTATCACCATTAAAATATACTAATAAAAATAAAATATATTCAATATAATCTATCTATTGTATATATACAACTTATTTGTTATAATAATTTAATTAGGGAGGATATTATATGGACTTAAAAAAAATAAACAAAAAATTATATTTATATACAGGAATTGGTATTGGAATTGTAATTTTACTTTTTCTAATTTTATTTATTGTAAAATTAGTTATAGGTAATAAAGTTGATTTTTCAGGATATGAATTAAAAATGAAAAATGCAGCAATAAATTATTACAAAGATAATAGTGAATCATTGCCTACAAATGATGGTGGGAAAATTACAGTTAATATTAGTGAATTAGTAGAAAAAGAATTACTAGATTTACCTAGTGAAATCTTAAAAGATGAAACTGCAATTTGTACTGGTGAAGTAATAATATCAAATAATAATGGATACTACTTATATACACCAAATTTAGATTGTAGTGAAACATACAAAACAACTTTTCTTTATAATCAAATTTTACAAACAGAAGAAATTGTTTCTTCTTCAGATGGTTTATATAATATGTTTAATGCTTACATTTATCGTGGTGAAAAGGTAAATAACTATGTTAAATTTGCGAATAAAACTTGGAGAATCTTAAGAATTAATGGTGATAATACAATAAGATTAATTGAGGTAGATAAAAGAGATACAATTACATGGGATGATCGATATAATAGTGATAGCAAAACATCTGATGGTATTAATGATTTTACTATCAGTCGTATAAAAGATAGTTTAGATGAAATATATAACAATAATAATGAATTTTCAGATATAGATAGATCAAAAATTGTATCACAAAATTTATGTATTGGCGCTAGAAATACTGAGGAAACATCAATAGATGGTTCAGTTGAGTGTTCTAAAACAATGAATAATGAACCTTTAGGATTATTACAAGTAAATGAATATTTATTAGGAAGTATTGATTCTAAATGTACTAATACATCTTCATCAGAATGTATAAACTATAATTATTTAGCTCTTTTTGAACGTTCATTCTGGACTCAAACTGCAGATACATATAGAAGTTTTAGAGTTTATAAAATTACGGATTCAACAATTGTTACCAAAGCATCTGGAGAATCATCTATAAAATTGGTTATTAATTTATCAAGTAATACAATATATTCGTCAGGTGATGGTACACTAAATAAACCATATACTATAAAGAATGATTAAATAAAATCATTCTTTTTTCTCGCAAAATATTAATAATCTTTTACTATTATCTTTCATACAAGTAACAAGAATTACTCCATTAAAATTATATTGATTTATATAAAAAGTATTAGTAGCTTCAACTACCTTTATATCAATAACTTTATAAATGCTTTTAACTTCTATAAATATTTCAATTTCATCATTAATTACGACATTATGTAAATTTAAAAATACTGTTTTAATACTATGACCAGCTAGAATTGTTTTACAATTATCACATTGTCTATAATATCCAACTACTTGTTTATCAATTATAGATTGGTTTAAACCTTCTACTATATTACAATATATACCCAATCTTTTAATTTTAATATATCCTAAATTGTTATAACTGAAATCAAATCTAACAAAGTTACATATAATAAATATTAAAATAATCGTATTAATTTTTCTTTTTAGCATAATAAATAAGTGAAAATATCAATAAAAATAATGTTATGTCTTTTTTATCACTAGTATTTGGATAAGCAATTAATTCTGTTATTTTATTTTCTACATTAATTTCTATTTCTTCTTTATCATTTTTGTTTTCCACATTCACTTTTTCTTCTTTATTAATTACTACTTTAATAAAATAAGTATCGTTATTTGTAAAAGAAAATGATCTATAAAATAATTCTTCATCAACTTTTAATAAATAGTGACCCATTTCAAAATCTGCTATTTCTACTAAACCATTTTTTCCACTAAATTTGCTAAATAAATAACTATAATGTTTATCATAAATATTTAATTTTACATTAGATAAATTATTATTAAATTGATCGACTACTAAAACGCTTAATTTTCCATAAGGTTTTTCCTTCATAAAATTATAATTTAAAGTACTATTACTTGCATTATACTCAAAATAATATAAACTATTATCAATCTCATAAATTTCAAAATTATAAAGTTCTTTTAGATAATAAGTTCCATAAGGTAATTGTTGTATTCCTTGATAATTAGAATTATATTTATAAATTAAATCATTTTTTTTAAAAATACAATAATCATTAAAACATAAATCTGTTGTTGCATATAACCCATATTCTATTCCATCTAACAAAACTATTCCATCTTTTGTTTGTAAATTAGTATTTATATTTAAATTCAAATAATCATAACTACTTTTAATTATTTTATATTCAAAAACAGTATCTATAGTTAAATCAATATATTCAAGATTAAAAATAACTTTATCAACTAATGGAATATAATTTGAAGATAGTTCTTTTTCTAAAATATAATATTTTCCTAATGGTAATCTACTACTTATAACAATGTAATTATTTGGTATTATTATTTCTACTAGTTGATTCTTGTAGTAAATAATATTTCCTATTAAGTCTTTTACATCTTCCTCAGCATAAACCTCATATCTTTTTGCTAAGATTTTAATATCTTCTGCTTTAGTATCTAAATAACTCATATTAAAAAATCTTTCAATTTGTATGACCCCTTTTACTTCCTTTACATAATCATTAATCTTATAAAATTCAGAATATTTTTCTTGCTCCAAAATTATAAAAATAGTATTATTAGGGGAAAAATAACCATTAGGAACTGAAGTATTAATAATCTGATAGTCTCCACTTGGTAAATAGAATTCTGAATAAAAATTCCCATTATCATCAGTTTCAAACTCATTTATATCATTAATACTAAAAAACTCTCCAGTACTAAAATTTTGTATTTTAAATTTAAATTTTCCAGTAATTTTTGTATTTAATTCTTTATCATATCTTTCAATCATAATTTTTGATGAATAGTCATTAGTCGCTTTTACATAGATATGTGACTCAATAAAACTTTGTAATCTAAGATCCGCGAGCCTTTGTTCATTACTATTACCTGAATAAAATTTACTTATGCCACTATTTTCTTTTCTAACTAATTTAATATCTGTTAAATGGGATGATAAAATTTTAATATTTAATGTATTACCATTAATCCACACTTCATTTAGTCCAGCATTTATAATTTCATAATTTTCTAAAACATTATTTGTATCTACTAACTGTACTACTTCATAATAATTTCCAGTTATAATTTCACTATTAAAAGATGGTAGAAGATAGTAATTATCAATTTTATTCAAAATATTATTTTTAAATACTTCAATATCTATTAAACTACCATCATTCTTTTTTGTAGTCCAATAAACATCTTGTTTAGAAATATTTTCCCAAATTAATTCCTGACTTGCCATATAATAATAAATATCATTATTTAAATGATATCCAAAATATGAAACTAAACTAGTATATCTTAATTCATCAAAACTTAAATCATTTATTGAATTATCTTCATTATATGTACTACCTATTAATTTGTATGGATCTAAGCAATATACACTTGCACCATTTAAAAAAACAAGTCCAAACTTACCACTATGTACAAAACCATTTTCTACTTTATTGGCATATATATTTTCTTGATAATCAATATCTAATACTACCTCTGCTTTTACTTTATCAATGCCAAATAATATAATAACTAAAATAAATATTTTTTTCATAATTGCCTCCTTTAGAAAGCACTATATCTAAAACAGCAATTTAAATCAAATCTCAAATTTTAAATTTTTAATCAAATACTTTATAAAAAATTAGATAAATTATAAGCAAAATTAAAATAATCTAATAAAACCTCTTACAAAATATTTTAATCAAATAAATATTAAATTGGATTTAATATTTATTTCTTTCATAATAAAGATAATAATTTTCAAAGCAAAAGCCAAAACAATATAAAAATAGTATCATATTATATAAAGAGGTAAATAAAATGATTAATATTTTAAAAACAATAAAAAAAAATGATCCATCAATACATAGTCTTAGAGAAGCGATACTTCATCCTTTTTTTAAAACATTTATTTATTATAAAATATCACACTATTTATATAATAAAAATTTTTACTTTCTAGCGCGATATTTATCAGAAAAATCAAAAAGAAAAACTGGAATTGAAATTCACCCTGGAGCTATTATAGGTAAAAATTTCTTTATAGATCACGGAATAGGAGTCGTAATTGGTGAAACAACTATTATAAAAGATAATGTTTTAATTTATCATGGTGTAACACTTGGTGGTGTTAAAAATATAAAAACAAAAAGACATCCAACTATTGAAGATAATGTTTTAATAGGAGCAGGTGCTAAAATATTAGGAAATATTACAGTTGGTAAAAATTCAAAAATTGGAGCCAATGCTGTAGTATTAACCGATATTCCAAATAATGTAACCGTTGTTGGAATCCCCGGAAAGATAGTAAAAAAATGTAAATTATAACTTAATAAAAAAAAGTAATAATTATTTCATATTACTTTCATATATCAATGATTCATATAACAAATCAACAATATAATTACTAGGTTCTAATTTATATTTTGAAATTACTAAATCAATTATATCATCACTGTACTCCATATTTAGTTTATCAAAAATAGATTCCATTTTATTAGTAAAATTGACTAAATAATTTTTTGTATAATTATTACAAATTATTAGAAAAGGTAAATCATTTGCCCATTCTTTAAAAGATTTTAAAATTTCATCAGTACTGTTTTTGTAAATAAAATTATCTTTATCATAATCAATTAAATCAACTAAATCCTTTATTTGAATTTTGTTTTCTACTAATCTATAATCAAATCTATCAATCAATTGTAGACCATCTATTTTGATTGCACTTAATTGAATAATATCTCCACTAAGTGGCGAAGTAGATGTCGGTATTATTTCCAAAATTATATATTTTTCCATATTATCTTACCAGTTTAGATGTAATTAATAAATCTTCTTTTGACATATTACCTAAATTGATGATCTCACTTTCCCATGAGTCAGTATGAGCAACAACTTTACCATTTATAATACCAGTTTTTATAAGTTCACGTATTTCAGCTTTACTATTTTTTTCTAAGGATTTTAAGTCATCTTCTAAAATTACATAAGCAGCATTATCATAAGCTAATCTTTTTGTAGATTCATTTTCATAAAATTTATCAAAAACTACTAAACCATTTTGTAAAGGAAATCCAACATAACTTTCGAATTTATTTTTACCAACATATATTTTTTCACAGTCTAAATTGAAATATAATTCAATCTTTTGTTTAAAAACTTTTTGTTCTTTTATACCATTGAAGCTATTATTAAATTGACTTATTTTTCTTAAATATTCAATATATTCTTTTTTTGTATTTAAATCAAATAGTTCAAAATTAACTGTTTCTTTAATATTTACGCAATTATAATTATTTACTTTTTTAACGTTTACTTCATCATCATAAAATTTTAAAATTGATGATGATGAAATATCTGACTCAATTATATCTTTAGTTTTTTTACAAATTTTAATTGCTTTTTGGTTACTTTGTGATTCAACAAATTTTCCAATACAATTAAGTAGATTTTTATATTGGCTACTTTGTTTGAAGTTTTCATCTTTGTTATTTTTATTTTGAATAGCTTTCATCATCCCATTAATTAAATATAATTCTAAATTTTTCAAATCAAGTCCATTTAGTACTCTACTATCAATATTTGAAAAAGAATTCTCATCAGACTTTAAAATAGAAATAAGCTTACGTACATCATTTGTATACAACATACTTAAAGAATTAATTGTTCTAATTATTATTTCATTTTTTATGTCATTACAAACTAATTGGTCTTTAGAAATAATAACTTTTTCTTCCATTTCTTTATATTTAGCAAAATAAATTTGCTTATGAATATCACCTAACTTTGAGAAGAAAATACTTGGATCATCATGTTTTTGTAAAGAGGAAACAGAGAAAATGGAAACTAAATTGCTTTGTATTTTATTTAATTCTTCAATACTTTGATTTGATTTAATACCAAATGTATCTTTTAAATATCTGATAATATAAAATTTAAATTTTCCTTGTTCTAATATTATTTTTTTTCTAAACCCGTCAAACTCTTTTCTATTAAAAATTTTAAATTCATTTAATTTATTATTATAAATATTACAATAATTTTTGTATATTTCATTTTTATAATTAATTGAACAATAATCGATTATATCTTTTAAATCAAATAATAATGTGCAATCAACGTTTAAATCATTTTTTAATAAATTATTTACTCCATAATTAGTCATACTTCTCATCCCAATCGTATAATTATATTATCATATGCTTTTAAATAAATCAATAAAAAAGAATTTAATCCTTTATTTAAACTTTATATTATTTAGTCTTAAAGTATTACTTAGTACTGATACTGAACTCATTGCCATAGCAAAACCAGATACTATTGGATTTAATAATGGACCTCCTATTAAATAAAATACTCCACTTGCAAAAAATATTCCAATAATATTATAAATAAAAGCCCAAAATAAATTCTGTTTAATATTTATGATAGTCCTTTTACTTAAATCAATAATATTTACAACACCAAATAAATCTTCTTTCATAAGGACAATATTAGCTGTCTCATTAGCAATATCAGTACCATTCCCTATTGCTATTCCTAAATCAGACTCTACTAAGGCAATGGCATCATTTATACCATCTCCTACCATAGCAACTTTTTTACCCTCTAATTTAAGATTTTTTATTACTTCATGTTTTTCTTGAGGTAATACTTCACTAATTACTCTTTTTATACCAACTTCATTTGCTATTGCTGTTGAGGTTTTCATATTATCTCCTGTAAGCATTATAACTTCGATATTTTTATTTTCAAGAGTTTTTACAACATCACTTGCATTTGTTTTTATTTCATCTCTAATACAAATAATACTTGATAATTTGCTATTTACTGATATGTAAATTGGTGTTTTACCTTCATTTGAAAATTCATCAATTTTAGATAAATTAGTAATTTCTATATTATTTTTTTCCATATACTTTTTATTACCAATTAATAAATATTTACTATTTACTTTTCCTTCTACTCCAAAGCCACTTATTGAAATAAACTCTTCAACATTTTCTTCACTTAACCCCATCTCCTTAGCTTTATTAATTATTGCTAAACCAAGTGGATGTTCTGATTTTTTCTCAAGTGAAAAAGCTAACTTGATAACTTCTTCTTCACTCATTTCATTTAATGTTATCACATCTGTAACTACTGGTTTTCCATATGTTATAGTCCCAGTTTTATCAAAGATAACTGTATTTATCTTATATGCATTTTCTAATGATTCACCACTTTTTATTAAAATACCATTTTCTGCTCCTTTGCCGGTTGAAACCATAATCGCAGTTGGAGTAGCTAGTCCTAAAGCACAAGGACAAGCTATTATTAATACTGATACAAATATTGTTAATACAAAAGAAATTGATTCTCCTGATATATACCAAGAAATTGAAGATAAAATTGCAATTACTATTACTATTGGGACAAAATAACTTGATACAACATCTGCTAAAGCAGCAATTGGAGCTTTATCTTTTTGTGCATTATCAACTAATTTAACTATTTCAGCTAAAGTAGAATTATTTATAGTCTTATTGGCTTTATATGTTACATTTCCACTTTTATTAATGGTTCCACCTATCACATTATCACCAATCGTTTTGTCAACTGGAATAGATTCACCCGTTAACATTGATTCATCTATTGTAGCAAACCCATTCATTATTATTCCATCTACACTAAATTTTTCTCCAGGTTTAACAACTATTAAATCTCCTATTATTATATCTTCTACAAATATAACTATTTCTTTTTCATCACGAATTATTGTTGCTTTCTTAGGTGCTAAATTTAATAATTTACTAATAGCCATAGAAGTTTTGCACTTTGATTTAGCTTCTAAATATTTTCCCATTGTAATTAAAGTTAATATAACTCCTACACTTTCAAAATATAATTCATTACTCATATCTCCACTTATTATTAAAATAGTAACATATATTCCATATAGAAAAGCAGTTAAGGTACCAATACTTATCAAACTATCCATATTTGGACTTAAATTTAATAAAGATTTAAATCCAACTTTATAATATTTATAATTAATTATCATAATAGATACTACTAACATTAGCTGAAGAAGTGCTATTTGACTTCCATATTTCATCATATCAAATATACTTGGTACTGACAAGTTCAAAAGCATTAAAACCATTGGAGTCATTGCTATTATTACAAGTGGTACTGTGAAAATTAATGATAAAATAAATCTTTTTTTCAAGCTTTTAATTTCCAAATCATTATTATAATCAATTTTTGAACTTTCTTCTAAAATTGCCTTATAACCCATTTCATTTATTATAAATATAATATCTTCAATGCTTATTTTAGTTGAATCAAAAGTTAAATCTAGCCTTTTAGCTAATAAATTTACGTTTGCTTTTGTAACACCTGTAATTTTTCTTAATTTTTTTTCAATTCCAGATTGACATGCAGCACATGTCATCCCCTCTATTGTTAATACATCTGATTTCATTTTATCCTCCCATTAATTAAAAAAATTAGAATCATCCACAACTTTAATTGTATTTTTAATCATACCCATCCAACAAGTATATGTAAATGTACCAACTTTTTCAGGTGTAAAAATAATAATATTTTCACCTATTTTTAATTTTTTAGTTATACCAAACTCATTAATTAGTATTCCATTATTACATCCAGATAATGTACTACTTGTCGCATTAATTATCATTTTTACGGATATTCCTTTTTGAACTACAATATCTTTATAACCACTATAACTTAAATTAAATTCAACTACTTGATACTCATCAACAAGTTCACTTTGTATATAATTATCATAATTAGTTTTAAATATATTATTAAAATCAAAACCCATAGTTAATAAGCCTCTATTAAACATTACTAGCGATAATAAAATTATTAAAGTAATTGATATTTTATTTAAAATATTTTTATATTTTCTATTTAATAAATTAGAAAACATCCCCATAAATAACATTAATGGTATTGTTCCTAAACAAAATAAAAACATAGATAATGCTCCATAAAAAAATGACCCCGTTACAAGTGCATAAACTTGCATAGTTTGTAGTGGTCCACATGGCATTAAACCATTTAATAAACCAATTATAAAAGAATTGTTTGTTTTATTTATAAAGATTTTAGGTAATTTAATTTTGAAATTTATAATTCCCATCATATTAAAAGCCATCATAATCATTAAAATGGAAGAAAATATTATAAATACACCTTGCAAATTTGAATTAATTGTTAATACACTTCCTACTAGTCCTATAATTCCACCAATAAATGTATATGATATAAGTCTTCCTAAATTATATAGTACTGGTTTTTTATAATTTTTTGACATAGATGTGCTTGCTAAAAGGTTTATTGCTCCACACATTGATATACAATGAATGCTAGTTAATAAACCCATTACAAAAAGCATAATATAAGTAGTATTAGTGTTAATTATAGGTATTGTGTTAAATATATTATAACCAAAAATTTTATTAATTATATATATAAAAATTACTATTATTAAAGCAATTTTAAATAAATCTAAAATTGACATTGTTTTTTTTAATGATTTTTTATCCTCAGAAATCATATTTAAATTTGTATAATAGTCAATATTATTAATACTTTCAATTAATTGTTTTTTATCTATTTTTCTTTTGTATTCTATTTCAATAATATTTTTATCAAATTGAATATTAATTATATTGTTAATTTTTTTAATCTCTTTTGTTATTTTTTTAATACAATGATCACAAGTTATTCCTTCTACTTTTACATAAATATACTTCATTAGTCTAGTCTTTTAAATAATTCAATAATTTCTTCTATTATTTCATTATTTCCTTTCTTTATTTCTTCTACCATGCAACTTTCCATATGACTTTTTAAAATTATATTTCCTATACTTTTTAAAGAATTATTTATAGCACTTATTTGAATTAAGATATCACTACAATATCTATCATCTTCTAGCATGTTTTTTATTCCTCTAACTTGACCTTCAACTATAGAAAGTCTTTTTGTTATTTTATTTTTTTCTTCAACAGTTCGATGTTTAGTTTTTATACATTCATCACAATTATTCATTTATACACCTCAAATTAATTTTATACCCATCGAGGGTATTAGTCAATATAAATAAATTTATACAAAATAAATGTTTCAAATATTTTTAAAAAAAAAGATTAAAAATTTTTTAATCTTATTCATATAAAGTATAATCAATATTATTATTATGAAACACAACAAATCCAATTACAACTTCAATTTTATCAGCATACATTGTGCTTTCTTTTGCATCTATACTTTCTAAATAAATGAATCTAGTAGACTTTTGATAATTTTGAAAAAGAATAATAAAGCTATCAATACTATCAACTAACAAAGTCCCACTAAATCTATTACCATGAACATCTAGTTTTTTAAACATAGTTGCATCTAAATTAGTATCTTCAACACTAATTTCGTCAAAACTAAAATCTAAAATTTTGGCATTGTATTGAGCAAATAAGTCTAAGATTTCATCTTTAATAAAATTTGTAACATCAGATCCCATCGGTAAAATTTCACTCAAATCATTTGATGTTGGAAAATCTGTTTTACTATATTGCTCATACAAAGAATTATTCATAGACAATTTTAAAATTAACTCTGATCTTTCAGCTTGAAATAATTTCTTACGTTCATTTTGAATTATAATACCCACAGTCAAAATTATAATAACAAAAACTAAAATAATTAAATTTTTTTGCACACTTTTTAATTTTAAATCTTCTACAATTTTACGATTCATTCACTCACCTCATCACTCTCAGCCAATTCACTTAGTTTTTCCATATTAAGTTTTATATTAATTGTAGAAAAAGCGTTACTAGTCCCTTGATTATAAGTAAGTCTATTTGAAACAACATATTCAACTGATGAACGTGATTTTATAATATCAATAAATTCCAAAATTGATTTATCAATTCCATTAACATAAAATTGAAGAAAACCATCGTCAGAAATTTTTATACTTTCGATAACAAGTCCTTCGGGTTGAATTTCTTTAATTGTATTAAGTAAATAACCAGCTGGCATTGAACTATTTTTAATATAATTAATTTCAGTTATGATTTCTAAATACTCAGCTTTTGTATTATTATAGATTATCTTATTTGAAATATTACTTACATCTTTTTCAAGACTATTAATATCCATCATTAGCTTTACATTATACACAAATTGATATAATGTAAATCCTAAAATAATTATTAAAATACTTAAAATTATCGAGTCTACAGTTTTATATCTCTCAATTTCTTGTGACTTAATCTTTTCAACTGAAAATTTAATTTTCACATTATGTTTATTTTTACAAGGTGACACAACCGAAATAAATTCATCTGGTATTAAAACATCATTACACATTACCTTTTTATTAAAAATAGCCATAACATTAAAATCAGTATTTTTCAACTTTAATTCAAGATTTGATGCAATTTTCTTTTCAGCGCGAAGTAATATAGTATCAATTTTTTCTCGTTTATTTTTTAATGTAAATTCATAAAATTCAGTTATAGTTTCAATTTGATGTAATATCCATTCATTTTTTTCAAGATTATTTGTTTCATCATAGGTTGAATTTAGAAAGTAAACTAAATTTAGATTTTCAATAATATATAAATATAAATTATTTTCTATTTGTTGTACTATTAATAAATTTTTATTTTGAATTAACTCTAAATCATAATTAGTATCAAAAAAATTAAAAAATGATGTTGTAGCAACATTTAAATCAACAACAACTTTTTCACACTCTAGAATCATTCTTTTGATCATATGAGTTAGTTCTTTAGAAACAGTATAAATTAATGCTTCATTTGTTTTTTCAATTAATTTATATGAAATTTTTGCATCTGAAATGGGCAATGAAATATTTATATATAGATTTGAATTTATATAAGATTTAACGTCCTTATTTGAAATATTTTTGGGTAACTTAATCTTTTTGACAAATAAACTATTTCTTGGGATAAGTATATTAACCTCTTTTGTTTTAATATTTTTTTGTTTAAATTCTTCATTCATTAATTGTGTAAATCTTGGTACATCTACAACAATATTATTTTGAATAATCCCCTTGTCAATTTTTATCTTACCATATTTATAAACAACAGATCCATCTTTTTTAATTTCTCCATAATAAATATATTTTTCTGTAAATTGAATATTTAAAATTCTTTTACTCATAAGTACCTCCTAAAATTGCTCATAAATAGTAAACATTGGTAATACAATACCAATTATAACTGGTAATAATAATATGACGATTAAAAGTATTGACAACGGTTCAATCATACTTTTTAATTTAACAATACCATTATCTAATCTGGTTTCATAATATCTTGTTGTTTTTTTCATTAAATCAGAAATTTGACCCGTATTCTCACCAATTTCAAACATTTGTTTAAAAAATAAAGGTAGAATCTCGTCGTCTTTTAACTCATTAAGTAAAGGTTTACCTGAGAATGCATTTATATACATTACAGACATAACTTCTTTATAAACCTCATTTTGCATTTGATTTTTAGCTAGTTCCAATACTTCTAACTTATTTTTAGTAGTATCAAACATTAATCCAATGTTAGAGGAAATCTTAATTAAATTAGTAAGTACTATGTACTCCCCAACAATTGGAATATTAATCATTAATCGTGAAAAGAAATATCTAACCTCTTTTTTCTTATTTAAATAGTAAATTAAGAAAATAATACCAATAATAAATAAAATAATTATAAAAATATTATTTACTAAAAAATCAGAAAAATTAATGATTAATTGTGTAATTCCAGGAATCTCTGAATTTTGAGTCTCATATAAACTAACAAATGAAGGAACAACAAAATAAAGTAAAAAAGCAAGTGCTAATATAGAAAATACAAACATAAAAATAGGATAAGTTAAAACTCCTTTAATTTGTTTTTTCAAATTAGATCTTTTATCGTAATATGTAGCTAATTGACTAATAACATCATTTAATTTACCTGTTTTCTCAGCAGCAGCTACACTACTAATCAAAATGCTAGGAAAAAAATTGTCATAAATTTTTAATGCTTCAGATAGTTTTTCTCCAGTTTTTACTTTATCAAAAACAACTTTTAAAACCTTGTGAAAAGAACGATCATTTACAAATGAATCAACAATAATATCACTAGCTTGAACAATATTTATACCTGCTGTTAATAGTGAATCTAACTGAACTAGGAATGTAACCAAAAGATCAGTATCAATCTTTTTTTCGCTATAATTGAAAACTCTAGATAAATCTGGTGCAATTTCTTTTTTTATATCTATAACTACAAAATTGTTAGAATTCAAAGATAAAACAGCTTTTTCTTTTGAAGGTGAATTGATAGTTCCTCTAATTTTTTTATTAAACTCATCGATTACTACATAACTATATTTACTCATAATCACTAACCCTAATTACTTCTTCAATAGTAGTAATACCTTCTACTACCTTATTTATACCATCTGTAAAAATTGATTCCATTCCATTTTTAATTGCTGCAGTTTTAAGTTGATTATTAGTTGCTTCCTTGGCGATCATATCAGAAATTTCTTTTGTTATTTCAAAAATTTCACAAATCGCAGTTCTTCCTCTATACCCAGTATTATTACAATGAGTGCATCCAACTTTATGATATAACTTTTTAACATCTATATTTTTACTTTTCAAAATATGTTGTTCTTCTTTTGTAACATTTTCTAATTTTTTGCAGTCAGGACATAAGGTTTTAACTAATCTTTGTGCAATTATACCAGTAACAGATGCAGCTATTAAATATGGTTTTATTCCCATATCAAATAATCTATATACACTACTTACTGCATCATTAGTATGAAGTGTACTTAAAACTAAATGTCCAGTTAAAGATGATTTAATTGCAATTTCAGCAGTTTCTAAATCTCTCATTTCCCCAATCATTATAATATCTGGATCTTGTCTTAGTATTGCTCTTAAACTTCTAGAAAATGTTAGCCCAATTGTTTCATTAATACTAATTTGATTAATTCTTGGAAATTCAATTTCAACTGGATCTTCGCATGTAATTATATTTATATTTTCCTTATTTAACTTAGCTAATGCTGAATATAAAGTTGTTGTTTTTCCAGAACCAGTTGGTCATGTAACTAAAATAATACCGTTTGGTCTACTTATTAAATTAGAGAATATTTTCATATTTTTTTCATTAAAACCAATGTCATCAATTGTAGAAATTGAATTTGCAACATCCAAAATTCTAAGTACTATTTTTTCGCCTAAATTAGTAGGTAAAGTAGAAACACGAATGTCAACTGAATTAGTTTCTAAGTTCAACTTAATTCTACCATCTTGAGGTAAGCGTTTTTCAGTTATATCTAAATTAGACATTATTTTTAATCTTGATTCTACCATAGACTGAAGCTCTTTTGGAAGAATACTATGATCAGTTAAATCACCATCAATTCTATATCGAACATATAACTTATCCTCATCAGGATCAAAATGAATATCTGATGCCTTATTTAAAACTGCACTTTCCAAAATATTATCTATTAGTTGTAAAATTGGACTATCTTCTAGTGATTGATTCTTAATTTCATCAATATTCTTATCTCTTAAAAGTTCTGGTATTAAGCTGTTTTGTTCATATTCTTTACCATAATGAGCAATAATTGCTTTTCTGATTTCAGTTTCAGTTGCTAATTTAATATCTAACTGTAAATTTGTAAGTAACTTAATGTATTGTTGAACCTCATAGTAAAAGGGATCCATTACAACTATTACTAGTTTATTATTTTCTAATCTTAAAGGTAATACATTTTCTTCAGTTATAAATTCATATGATAAAATACTTCTAACATTATTATCAATTACAATATTATTTAAATCGATAATTGGATAGTTACTTTTTTGACTTAATACTTCTACTACCTTTTTTTCATTTACAAAATTTAATCTAATTAATGTATTAAGGACAGTTTCACCTTCAATTTGTCCTTCAAGTGCCTTATTATAATTTTCTTCACTTACAAGATTATTTTCAATTAAATAATTTAATTTTTTATTTTCCATTTTCACACCTACTTAGTTTTTTATAATTTTATATGTAAATTCTTCAGTTGTAATATTTTCATTAATTGATTCAATATTAAGTAGTGATGTATTACTACTTAATAATATTCCAGTCATTGTTGAACTCTTTATATTATCACCATTTCCACCACTATAAATACTTCCTTTAAAATTTAAAATATTATTTACTTGGGAAATTACTACACTGTTTTTTGATTTTATTTCTAAATTAAGTTGTCCACTAGATTCACAATTTTCTAAAATCGTACTTCCATTAGAATAAATACTAGTAATATCAATTGATTTTAATATACTTTCATTTATACTAATATCACCTAAGGAATATATTTTAGAATTTGAAATATCTAAGGTATTATTTCCATTATCAATAGAAACATCTCCAAAAACAAATAAATTTGCTTCCACTTTAGAAGTTGAAGTTAAATTTAAATCTCCAAAAACATAAACCCAATTATTAGTACTATAATAAATTTTACTTTCACTAACATTTCCATTAATATATACATCATTAGTTTTATTCAAATTATTTGCATTATTTAAACTAATTTTTAGTTCATTTACTTTTATTTGTAATGCAGCTTTTAAAAGAGCAATTGATGTAGTACTATCTATATCATAAGTGCTTGTTAGTCCGGTTTTTAAAAATACATCTTTCTTAAATAAATTATTAAAATCTATTTCTTCTACTACACTAGCCTTATTTACGCTAGCATTAGAAATAGAACTTGAACTTGAGAAAAATAAACCTGTTGAATGACAAATGTCAAAACTACTGAAGATACCACTACAAACTGCTAATCCATTTGTTGAATTAATTATACTATTATTATTTTTAAAACTCAAAACAGATGTACTTGATGTTTTATTAAAAAAATATCCACTTGTTAAAAAGAATAAATCTTTAAAATACCCCTTAGTATATTCAAAAACGTTATTTGTACTAACATCTCCTGCAATTGAAACATTCCCCATAATTCTAATTGTTTTTAAGGAAGTTAATGCAACACCATTTTTCTCTTTAGATTCTACTATTTGTGAAGTATCTTCAATTGTTAAATATTTTGTAATAGTTCTACCACTACTTGTAACACTTATTTTTCTTTGGATCATTTTATTTGTAATAAAATCATCAGTAGATACAATTTCAATACTAATTTCATCGTAATCATTTGTAATATTTTTATAATTATTTCCTTCGAATGAACTTAACAAATTATTAAGTTCAATCAAACTATTAAAACTTTGTGAATAAATATAATTTGTATATTTACTTATAATAGTATTAGCAATGATTTCATTATTATTATCAATAATATCTAGTTCTTCCATTTTAGCAGCTCGTGTTCTTAAATTTAAATTTGCACTAAGAAGTAATAATCCAATAGTAGAAAAAAGTATAAGCATTCCTATAACTGAAAGAAGGACAAATCCTTTTTTATTTTTCATAAAACCTCCTTAATGTGCTAAAAAACTTAGTACCTCAAAACTATTTTCATTAAATCTATCTCTTATAATTTTTAATTCTATTACCGCATCACTACAATTTGAAATAATACAACTTGTAGTTATAGTAGATTTTTCACTAACTTCTATTGAGTTAATTATAGAATCATTATTTGTAAAAAAAATAGTATTTTTTTCAATATATATTTTTCCTGTTTGTGATGAAATATAATTTTTTTCTAAATTTTCATTTACACTATAATATCCATTTTTAGTAAATAAAACACAATTTGAACCACAACTAGTACTTGTATCGAATTTTATATTATCAAAACTATTTGATAAAGTATTTAAAAATAAAGTGACATCACTAATATTTTCTTGATCAATATTTACTGCTTTACTCATATTTAAAATCATAGATAAACTACTATATAAAGCTGACATTACAAGAGAAAAAATAATAATAACTGCAATCATTTCAATTAAAGTTATTCCTTTATTATTCAATTTCATTAGTTAAAATCCCCTCTATTACTTTTTCTTCATTAAGAGATGATGAGTAAACAATATAATAAATAAAATTACTAAAATCATTTGAGTAATTAAAACTATTAAAAGCAGTAACTACATTTATGGGATATTTTTTTACTTCATTTTTTATACTTTCATAGTTATCAATTGTTGGAATTATAAAAAGGACATATAAATTATTATGATCATAAGTATAATTACCGACAATTGGTTCAAAAACTTTTTTACACATATTAACATGATTTTCATCACTGAAAAATATACAATTTTCATAATTAAATTTTAAAGAACTATTTGTGACAAAATTATAAATATCATTATAGTTTAAAGATTTAATATAATTAGATACACCTAAGGTAACAAAATAATTAACCGTATATTCTTCATTCTTATTATTTTGAAGAAAAACAGTTGCGAATAGCTGATAGCTACCCAAAATAACTATGGATAGTATAACCATTGCGGCAACTGTTTCTACTAAAGTAAATCCATTTTTTTTTCTAATCATTGAACGCTATCACGTGATAAGTTTTTTGAATCAACGTTACTAATTTTTTTTGACCCGTTAGTACTAGTCAAAGTAACCATATACGTGCTACCAGATATTTGAATATTTGATGAATTCTTATCAAATGCTTTACCCCAAGGATCATTAGTTATATCTTCCATATATCCAGCACTAATTAATTCGCTAAGTGTAGCGGAATTATCACTAAATATTGCATCGCTATATCCATATGCTGTTTTTGCTGCACTAACCATTACATTTGCTGTTGCAATATAAGAATCTTTTCTTGAGTTTTCAATTGTATTTAAAACTGCTGGTACAGCTATTGCTGCTAAAACTCCTATAATTACTAGAACTGCAATTATTTCAATTAATGTAAATCCTTTGTTGTTTGTTTTCATATTTTCTTCCTCTCCTATATTTCTATAAACTTGTTACCTTGTTTATATTATAAATATAACCTATTCTATATAAATTGTCAATCAAAATTTATAAACAACTAATAAATTATTTTATATTTGTAAAGTAGTGATTTAAGTTATAAATTAATGCTTATTTTTAGGCGACATTTTTAAAAAATACAAAATTTTATACTATTGATTATTTTATTTTTATCATATTAATAAGTATCTAGTTAATTAATAACAACTTTTTTGCTAGATAAAGCTATTCTTAGTACATAATTTCAGCATCGAATATTCAAAACATAGTTAATTATTTTATATTTAGCATCCCTTGATATTTTACTTTTATTAAAGTGTCATTTATGTCTAATTGCATTTCGATCTTATAATTCAAAATTTCACCAAATTTCCCAATAACATTACTATCAATAAAATCTATAAATTCTTTTGTATTTAATATTTCTATCATTGTTATTTTTGAAATAATTTCATTAGATAGTTCTTTATATTCTCTTTTTTCAATATTCCCAAAATCATTATTTTCAAAGAAATCAACATAAAAACTAATATTAGTATCATCTATTTCAATTATTTTTCCTTGTATAAACTTACATTTTGCGCTATGCATCGCACAAGTAATTTCTATTCTTTTCTCAAAGCTTTCATCTTTTTTTAATTTTTCATAGGTAAATTCTATATTTTATCCTCCTTTTTTGTTAAAACGAAAAACCACAGAAACTCTTTATTTCTATGGCTTTATATATATTTTAACTCCAAAAGTTGGAGCAAATTCACATATGGCAGGGAGTTTCGGATTCGAACCGAAGTTCTCGGTTTTGGAGAGGATTAGAATACCCCTGAATTTTTTCAACCAAAATCCAATTCAATAGAAAGTATAAAGCTTTTTTTACCTATTTTCAACTGTTTTTAATAATACTATAAAAACTATAAAATTAAAAATAATTAAAAATAATTAAAAATAATTAAAAAAAATAATAGATTTGGTACACAAATGATACATGAATTAAAGTTATTCAAAATTTGTGTACCAAAATCTAATAAACCTATATAAATGGTTAGATTTTTATCAATAAATCCATATCAGGAAAATCTATTTTTATTGTTTTATATATAGGAGTATAACCAACAAAAATTGCCTCAATATCATCATCTGATAACTCTGAGTCTATCTTAGAAATTTTAGCAAATGCTGGATATATATCCATTAAATGATTTTTAAATTTATGTAATACATCGTAATAGTTTTCGTCCGTTACTAATTGATCAGTTGCTTTTTCCAATACATCAATTATCTTCTTTGGTCGACTAAATCTATCAACACATATCTTATACAAATCACTTATTGAAAGACCATATGTATTATAAAATGCATTTTCTATTTCGTCAACTATTTTTCTATCCTCTTTTAAATTAGATTGAGTATAAATACCTAAAGTTGTTATTGGATTAGAATGACCCAATCGATTTTGTCTTGCTTTTATGGGAGCGTCTATGCATCTAGAAAAGATGCTTGTGTATCACGAAGATTTTTTAACGGGATTTGGGGTACTGGTACTTTTTTTATAAAATTTCACCATTCTTTACTAGTAATCTCTGGTGCAATTAAATCATTACTATCCCAAGCTGTGAATATATAATCATCATCATGAACAACTATACCACAGCTTTCCTTAAAAGTTCTCAAATTTTTAACTAATTCTAATGCATGATTTGTAATATAAAAACGTCTTTCACTAGCTTTTGTTTTTACTTTCTTTATAATATGATTATAAGTTAGTTTAGATTTGACGAAAGCATTTTCAACAGTAACAAGTCCACTCAATATATTAATATCACAATATCTTAAAGCAAGAACTTCTTCACGTCTTCTACCCGAATCTATTATGATAGTTACAGCTGTTTGAAAACGAATACTTTCAAATAGTAAAGCATCTTTTACAACTTTTATTTGATCATTATCCAAATATTCTTTAGAATTAATTGTACATTTTGGTTTATCTTCAACCATCGAAAATTGTTATTTTATTTTATATTTATTTTTCATCTTTTTTTCTTTTTAATCCCTTGAAAACAAACAAAATTAGTCAATTTTATAATTGGTTTTTCCATCTAATAAAACAGTAGAAATATCAGCCTTCTTTATATAATCCTTTTTTTCATTATAAAATTGTTTGGACTCCTCAAAAGAATCAAAAACTTTTTTTAATAAGCCACATATAATAGTGTCTAGTCCGTTAGAAACAACAACATCAACTATATACTTATTTTTACGTTTTAATAAAAGTATTCCCTTGTATGCATTATTACTAATATAGAAATCCTCTTTTTCTAAAAACTCTGTATCGGAACTATTATAGACATACGGATACTTATCCTTATGGATTTTCATTAATTCTAGTACTTCATTGTAAAGACTTATCTGTTCTTCATTCATTATTATTTCCTACCAATTCCTAATTTTTTACAACATAAATTTACTTATTTATGAAACATCATTGGTGGTTTCTTTTTAAAGTTTTGACTAAGTAGTGTATATGCTAACATTTAGCATTATTATTGTCAACATAATTATATCAAATTTAAAAAAATATTCAACTTTTAATATGAATTAAGATTATTTAATAAATTGAAATTAATTGGAAAATAACTCAATATATCTACTCCTTTTTGCTTCGTATAAATTTTAATTTTATTTAGTAATTTATTAATTTCTATTTCACCACTATAAAATTCATAATCTTCTTTTAATATCACATAAATTACATCCAAAATATCTATATTCTCATAAATACCACTCTTGCAAAGCTCAACCAAATAAATAGCAATTTTCTCAGCATCCATACTTATAAGATCATTATTTATTACTGTCTCTTCTTTTAAAAGTAAATTAAACTATTCTTCCGTTAAAAAAATTTTTTCGCTAATCGTAGATATATATAAATCAAGTGGAATTTCTTTTATTACTAAATTTAATATTCTACTATCGTATATTTTGGATTTTTTGTTTATCTTAGATAATACAACCTCATAAAAAGGTGAGTCAATTTTATTCTCATTTTTATACATTTGTAGAAGTTGTTGCATAATTCTTTTTGCCTCATGTTGGAGTTTTTTTTGATCAAATCATATATTTGTTGTTCTTTCACCCTTATCACCTATTATTTTTATTTTTGTAACAACATACTACTAACTTAATTTTACCATCTTATTACTAATTTCACAACTAAGAGTAGATTTATTTTAACTCTATTAATATTACTTATACACTATTTATAGTGAGGTGTAATTCATGTATATTCCGTACTATGAAAAAATTAGAAATTTAAGAGAAGATTTAGATATAAAACAAAATGAATTTGCGAAAATGCTATTATTAAAACCAGTTACGTACAATAGTTATGAACTTGGTATTAGATCTATGTCCTTAAAAACATTAGACTTAATAGCAATGAAACTCGATATTAGTCTAGATTATCTATTTAGTCTTTCAAAAGAAAAAAGTTATCAGCAAAGTTCAGCTATAAACTATGATACATTAATTAAAAATCTAATAACTATTAGAAATTTAAATCACTTATCTCAGCGAGAAATTGCCATTAAGATGGTTTGCACCCAACAAGTATGGAGCAAGTACGAAAAGGGAAAATTATTACTTCCAATAGATTATTTAATAAATTTTTGCTAATTAATGAACATCTCTGCTGATTATAAAACTGGAAAAATTAGTAATTGAAAACAAAAAAATAGTTACTAACTATTTTCTTATACCTGACCTTAATCTCAACTGTATAAAATCAATAAAAAAACATTCTATTTATAATCTGAATTTCATTTTATTTAAATACCTAACATACAAATTATAACTATTGGAATGTTTAATGTGGGATTTCCAAGAATTAAAAGACGTTTCTACTTCTTTTTTATTTAATGTTCCATTTTTATATTGGATATTCCACTTTTTTATTTTTTTTCTTATATTACGATTGCTACGATTTCGTACAAGAATATGGGTATAATACACTCTATATCCACAAAAATCAACACCCATTGCAGACGGATATATTCTGCTTTTAGGGTTTAATTTCAATTTCATTTTTTCCATAACAAATAGCTCTTTTTCTTTGTATAGATTCCTTGCTATTTCTTTATTGGGAACTAACAAAATAAAGTCGTCCATATATCTTAAATAATATTGTACTTTTAAATTTCTCTTTACATATTGATCTAATTCATTTAAATATATGTTCGCAAAATATTGACTCGTGTAATTTCCAATTGGAATTCCAATTTCATTTTTTTCATCAAAAATTAGAGTTTTTGTTAATGCTAACAATTTTTTATCGCTTATATATTTACTCATTATAGAAAATAAAATATTAGGATCTATATTATAAAAAAATTTACTAATGTCCATTTTTACAATATAGAAATCGCCGTATTGTCTTCGAGCACTATCAATAAAATATTTTAATCGTGCTACTGCATGATGTGTTCCTTTATTTTTAATACAAGTATAACTATCATATACGAATTTTGGAACAATATGTGGAATTATAAATTCATAAACATACCACTGATGAACAACTCGATCACGAAAAGGTAAAGCCTTAATTACTCTTTCCTTAGGTTCGTATACCTTAAATTGACGATATTTTCCAAGCTTATAAGTATTGTATTTCAATTCCTCAACCAGGTTAATTATATTTATTTCTAAGTTTAACTCAAATTCCAACACTTCTCTTTTCATAGACTTATTCAATTTTGCTCGTTTATAAGCATCATACATCTTTTCAAATGTAAGGGCATTATCAAATGCCTTTTTTATTGTCTTTGACATGAACGAATCCACTTTTGTAGCATTGTATCTATGTCTTTTATCTTATAGCTCCATGCTGTATAATTCTGTTTTGTAATATATTTTGATTTTACTGCTATACGAATAAAAATCAATAAAATTGAAAGATTGCTCTCAATTTCTAGCAAATAATCTATTTTAGCCTTTTTATCATATGAGTTTTAGCACATACTAACAATTTCAAACCTGCAAATAAAATATCTTTGGTATCCTTTACTAAGTTAAACTGCTCTGATTCTGGGTACTTACGTAATATTTTATAAACATAGATAATTAATTCTTGAAATTTCTTTATAATTTCTAGATCTGTTTTTTATTATAATAAATTTGTTTTTTTTAATTTTTTCATTCATTATTGATTTAGTAATATTTTCTGATAAAAATTAATTTTATCAATTGCTGTTTTACCGTTGAGATGATTGATATTAATATCTTTGATATCCTCGATTATTTGATCGACATCATTTAGAATGACCTCGCATTGATAACCTAATAGTTTAATAAATTTGATATATTTATCATATTCCGAGATGGTAAACCCACATTTTTCTGCCTCTCTTGAAAAAGCAGTTATTTTAAGACCCAATTCCTTATGCATAATTTTAGCATCTTCAGAGAGTGCTAAATAAAAATTCCCATTTTTAAACAAATAAAGTTTATTAGAATTTTGTTCTTTTTTTTCTTTATAAATATCATATAACTTGCTCAACTTCCTTTTTACTCCTTCCACTTCTAAAAAATAAAATAGCAGACCAAAAAAAACTTGGTACTGCTATCTTAAAAAAATACAAATTCTAGTGTTCACCATTTTACTACTTACTAAAACTGTTTATGTTTATGTGTTTATCTAATTGTCAGGAAATTAGAAAGGAATAAAGTCCCTTTGATATATAAAACTACGATTGATTCACTATACAGATTAGAATCAATTCAATATGTAGTTTGTGATTCAGAGCTCTATGAGAAGAGACAACCGGACGGAACGAATTGTTGCTATTCGTACCACCAAACGTGTAGCTGAAACCACCTAGCCCAGCAATCGACGTGTTATTGAAATTGGCACCGCGATTGAACCACGGATTAGAGGCTATTCTCAAATTTCTGACTTTATCCCTATATTCTTTTCGCTTCTGCAGATGCCAAAAGACATCTGCAGAAGCACTTTTCTTACATTTTATCTTAATAATATTTTGATTTCTATCCTATGCTATATTAAATGCGTGTACTAGGATAAGGGCTTTGCCCTTAAAAGGTTCTTACGAACCCAAGAGCGAGTCAAGACTCGTAAGCATAATTTCTTCGAAATTATTGAAGAGAAGAGACAACCGGACGGAACGAAATGCTGCTATGCGTACCACCATTCATGTGGCTGAAACTACCTAGCCCAACAATCGACGTGTAAACGAAAATGGCACCGCGACCGAACCACGGATGAGAGGCATATGGCAAGTAACTATATTCTGTGCTCCATCCTCCTTGGTATGTACCACTCCATGCTGTTCCATTATATCGGTAAGCTCCCGTACTGGTTTCATAAACTCCATCTCCATATACAGTTGCATCATAATCCATTCCAACATTATTTAATAGATTATTTGTT
>JBKDZP010000009.1:0-12365 GCA_047971315.1 Bacilli bacterium | reverse complement strand
TTGTTTTCATACTATATTTTGTATAACTTTTATTTCTATTATCAGTTAGTTTTTCAAATTTAGTAAATAATTCAGGTAGATACTTATCAATAATTTTAACTAATTCTATAATTAAATTTTTATTTTTTCTTAAATCACGTTTTTGGGCTCTATTCATTATATGTACTCCTAAAATATAACCACCCTTATTATATTAATTATATCAAATTTAGAATAATTTGTCTGCGAAGAAAATTCACTCTTTTTTACTGTACTATTAATATTTTTTTGAGATTTAAATATTTAATTTTTTTAAATATAAAAAAACTAATAAACATTTATTAGCTTTTTATTTTAATTAAAAATTAAGCATGATCCATTCTGGTTTTAGAATTAACAATAATCCTATTAATAACATTATTATTCCTCCTATTAAATGAGAGTATTTTGTGTATTTATTTGATATTCCTGTTATTTTAAATGAAAATAAAGCTATTAAAAATATTACAATTTCATCAAATAAAAAACAAAATACATATAATAAAATATACATAAAGTATTGGATATTTGATAATTCATTAATAGCCAAAATTTGAGTAAATAATAACGGAAGACCTGCTGAACATGCAAATTCAATTACATTAACTGATATTGCTAGAGCAATCATTCCTAAAATAGCTATAAAAAAACTTTTTTCAATTGTAAATTTTTTTATTTTCTCCATAATTGATTTTCTTTTTTTTGCATCAACAACACTACACCCTGTTTCTTTCGTTTTAATATAAGTTCTTAAATTTAAAATTCCGCCTATTATTGCAATTAAAGCAATTATATTTCTTATCCAAATTATACTACTTATTTTAACTGTAATAGTTAACCAAGATAACATTATAAACATATAAATTAATCCAGATGTTAGAATAAATGTCATGCCAAGAACAAATAATCTTTTTTTATCTTTAGTATTTATCAACATACTAATTAAAAACAATAAAATCCATAAAGCACATGGATTAAATCCATCTACTAAACCAATAGCAATAGTTATTATTGGTAGTGAAAAATCAACTACATTAATCTCTCCTAAAATTGGGATTGTTAAATTAGGATCATCATCTACTTCATTAGTAATAGTTATACTTTCTTTTTTTTCAATTATTTGAGAAACATAGTCTTCATAATTACTATCATTGTATGCTTGTTCAAGTATTTTATCAATCTTACTACTTCCAGTTTCATCACTATATCCTACTAAAGTTTTGTTTCCAACTATCGTTAAAGGAACATAACTATTAGAAATTCCAAAAGATTCTCTAACATTTTGTAATAATGTTTGATTATCTTCATCATACCAAACTTCATATAGCTCAATTTGTAAGTTTGGATATTGTTTTTTTACTTGCTCTAAGTATTCTTCTTCAGCAGCACAATGAGGACATCCATCTCCATAAAATAAATATAATGTATATTTTTCTCTGCTTTTATATTTGGAATAAATAGTGATAATAATATAAATATTAAAATTATCTTTTTAATATATTTCATTCAATTACCTCCTCAATTATTTTAAAAAACTCTGTTTTATTTTTCTCACCAGTTATTCTAAGTATCTCATTATCATTTTTTAAAAATATAATTACTGGAATAATTGTACCAATTTGATATTTTTCTATTTGATCTAAATCTAAGTCATAGTCATAGTCTAAAAACTCAAAATCGGGATATTTTTCTTTTAATTCTAACCACATTTTATGTGATACTATACAACTTACACACCATACTGCACTTACTCTAATAATTTTCATTTTATCAATCCTTTTTTACTGTATACATTAACAAATCTTTTTTTAATTTTTTATTTTTATACCAAGTAGTTGTACTAATTGTAATGCTTGATATTCATTTACTATTACACCTTTTATTGAGTTAGGATCAACTAATACTCCATCTATTATAGTATCAGAAAAGTCAATATCTTTTAAAGATGTATTAAATATTTCGGTTCTAATTAAACTTGTATTTTTAATGTTAACATTTTTTAATGATGTATAATTTATACTAGCTTCATTTAAATTGGAATCTATCATTAATAAATCTGTTAGTTTTGATTTTGAAAAGTTTCCATAGTTAATATTACAATTAATAAATTTTGTATCTTTAATTGTACAAACTGAGAGATCTATTCCAATTAAATTACAATTGATAAATTCACATCTAGTTAAATTACTGTTACTTAAATTAGAATTAGACAAATCAGAGTTGATTATTATTGTATCATTTATATTACTTTTTAGAAGATTTGAATTAGTTATTTTCACTTTTTCTAAATAACATGTATCAATTTGAAAGTTAGTTGTTTCTTCATTATTTATTTCATAATTTTGAACAAAAGAATTATATATATATTCTTCTTCAAAATTTATTTTATCTATTAGCGAAAGGTCTTCTTTTTTTATTTTTGGATTTATAATCATTTTATATTTAATTTCCTATAACAAATATCAAAATATTTTAAAAATGTATCAATCTCTAACTTAGTTGTTAGTTTAGATAAACTTATTCTTATACTATGAGCTGCTATTAATTCATTTTTTGTAATTTCATATATTGCTTTACTAATTGTATTACCAGCAGCACATGCACTTTGAGTTGATATATAAATTTCATATTTTTCTAAAGCATGAATCATAGTTTCTGGTTTTATATTTATTAAACTAATATTAAGTATATGTGGTATAGAAAATTGATTACTATTAATTACAAGATCTTGATATTGTTTTAATTTATCTTTTAGATAATTATTTAAATCAAATATTTTTTCAAATTCATGATCTAAATTTTGAGTTTCTAATCGTAATGCCTTAGATAATGATACAATTAATGGCAAAGCAGGAGTTCCACTTCTAAAGTTTGTTGTTGATTTCCCCCCATGAATAAGTGGTATTAGTGATATATTTTTTTTCTTGATTAAACATCCTATTCCTTTTAAACCGTAAAATTTATGGGCAGAAAAACTAATTAAATCTACATTAGTAAAATCAATATTTACTTTTCCAATGCTTTGAGTTGCATCGACATGAAAAAAAGTTGCTGGATAATTTATTAGAAGATTTGCTATTTGTTCAATATTTTGTTTTATTCCACTTTCACTATTGACTGATGCAATAGTTACTAATATTGTTTCTTTTGTAATAAGTTCTTTTAAGTTTTCGATATCTACTAGGCCAAATTCATTTGTTTTTACAAAGTCAACTCTAAACCCAATTTGTTGAAGATATCCTAATGGTCCATATATTGATGAGTGTTCTAGATTTGTTGTAATAATATGTTTCCCACGATTTTGATATTTTAATGCTATACCTTTAATTGCAAGATTGTTTGATTCACTAGAACCACTAGTATATATTACTTCTTCTTTTTGACAATTTAAAATATTTGCTATTTGGTTTGTTGCACTTTCTTCTAAATTTTTAGATTTTACTCCTAAATTATGGAGTGAATTTGAGTTTCCAATGTATTCTAAACAAGTTTTATTAAAACTATCTAATACTTCTTTATTAACTGGTGTTGTTGCAGAATAATCTAAATAGATCATATAGCACTTCCTTATCTATTTTCTAAAAACATTTTCCATGGTTTTATTTTATTGTCTTCTTTTTTATATATTGCAATTAATTTATTATTATTATTGTAAAAATATACTTTTTCTTGATTAATTGTATCTTCTAATACTGATCCATTTAATATTTTTTTTTCTAATATTTCATTAATCATTGTTTTTTGTTTATCACAAAACAATTCCTCAATAGGATGTAGAGTTTCTATATCTTTTAAATTAATACAATCATCAATACTAATATTTCCTTGTTTAGTTCTAGTTAAACTAGACATTACACCGATTGTATTTAGTTTTGTAGCAATATCGTTTATTAAACTTCTAATGTATGTTCCTTTACTTACTTTGGTCCTTATTTTAAAAATTGTTTTGTTATTTTCATATATAATATCACTTATTAATTCTAAAGATTTAATTTCTACTTGTCTACTAGGAAGCTCTATTTGGATTTTTTCTCTAGCATACTCATAAAGTTTTTTTCCATTTATTTTAACTGCTGAATAGGAAGGTACTTGTTGCGAATATGTTCCTATCATACTATTTAATACTTGCTCAATTTCTTCTTTTGTTTTTGTTGTAGCTTGAGTAGTTAATATTTCACCTGTAGTATCTAATGTATTTGTTTTTATACCTAAAGTAATTTCTGCTTCATAAACTTTTTCTTTTGAAGTTATAATGTCAACTAATTTAGTAGCTGCACCAACACAAATAATTAATACTCCAGTTGCCATTGGATCTAGTGTTCCCGTATGCCCAACTTTTTTTGTATTTAATTTTTTACATATTTCATTTACTATATCTCTACTTGTTTTATTTGGTTCTTTATTTATAAATAAAAGTCCATTCATTGTTTTACCTATAATTTATAATCAAATTCAAAATCAAGAATACGAACATTATCACCATCGTTTGCTCCAAGTTCTCTTAACTTATCATCTATTCCCATTTTTCTTAATTTAGTAGCAAAACGGTTTGCTGCTTCATCAGTTGAAAATCTAGTCATCTTTAAAAGTTTTTCTACTTCATTTCCTCTAATTACCCATGTATCGTTGTCTTTTGATATTATAAATGGTTTTTCTCTTTTAAATTTATATAAAATATGACTTTCAAATTTTTCTTCTTCGTAAAGTGGTAATTTAGCAATATTATCTAACATATCAGAAAGTTCTTTGATAACTGGGTCTAATCCGTTTGATTCAATTGCTGATATAGAAAATATTTTTGTGTTTTCTATATTTTTTTTGAATTCTTCTAAATTTGCTTTAGCTTCTGGCATATCCATTTTATTTGCAATTATTATTTGCGGTTTTTCTAAAATATTAGGATTAAAGTTTTCTAATTCTTTATTGATTGTAATGTAATCTTGATAAGGATTTCTTCCTTCAAATCCACCCATATCTATTACATGTGCAATTACTCTTGTTCTTTCAATATGTTTTAAAAATCTATCTCCTAAACCTTCTCCAAGAGATGCACCTTCAATCAAACCTGGTAAGTCTGCTACTACAAATGATTTACCTTCTCCTGCTCTAACTACTCCTAAATTTGGAGTTAATGTTGTAAAGTGATAAGCTGCAATTTTTGGTTTTGATGCTGATATTTTGGAAATTAGTGTAGATTTTCCAACACTTGGCATTCCAACTAATCCTACATCAGCTAATAATTTTAATTCTATTTTTACTTTTTTATATTCACCTGGTTCACCGTTTTCAGCAAATGAAGGAGCAGGATTTGATCTAGTAGCTAAGGCAATGTTTCCTCGACCACCACGACCACCTGTTGCAATTACAACCTCATCTTCTTTAGTTGTTAAATCAGCTAAAATTAATCCAGTATCATTATCAGTTATTACAGTTCCAAGTGGTACTTTTACATATATATCTTCTGCTTTTCTACCATGTTTACCTTTACCTTCACCATTTATTCCTTTATCACCTTTTATTGTTCTTTTTAATCTAAGGTCAATAAGTGTATTTAAACCTTCATCAACTTTGAAGATTATATCACTACCTTTACCGCCATTTCCTCCAAAAGGTCCACCCATTTCTACAAATTTTTCACGGCGGAAAGCCATTGATCCATTTCCACCATCCCCGGCATATAGTTCTAGTGTGACTTCATCTATAAACATAAATACCCTCCATTTCTAATAGTTATTATACACTAAAAGTATCAAAAAAAAAAGTGAAATATCACTTGTATAATTTATTTTTATTCTATTATTATTTTCTATCTTTTAGTCTTATACTAAAATTTCTACGACTATAAATTTAATCTAAATATTAATTTCAACTAAAATTTTGAAAATTTTCTGTTTTATAAATATTTCCATAAAAAAAGCCTTTTGGCTTAATTATAATTAATTATTTTGTCTAAAACTCTTTTTAAATCTCTTTCATTAAATGGTTTTGTTAATACATCTACTATAGGATATTCAAAAGCTTTATTAATTGTTTCTTTTGCATCATCACCAGTAATTATTGCTACAGGTACTTTAGTGAATAATTCATTTTTATTTAAATATTCAAGTACAGCAAATCCATTAACGTTTGGCATATTTAAATCAAGTAACATTCCAATAATTTCTTTATTAGTTGTTTCAACCATTTGAATTGCTGCTGCTCCATCTTTTGCCATTTTAACTTCATATAAATCATTAAATATTCTTGAAATAAAATTTCTAATCATATCAGAATCATCTACTACTAATATTGCTTTATCTTTTTCTATTATTTGTTCTTGTTGTTTTATATTTGGTGATGTTTGACCTAAATAAGTACATACAACATTTATTATTCTATTTGCTTCATTAACTAATTCATCATAATTATCATATACAAAATTAATATTGTTTGCTTTACTAGCCATTTCATGGTTATATGATAATTCTGCTAATGTAGTAAAACCTAAATATTTAGAATCACTTTTTAATGAATGAACTAAAATTGCATAATCTGGCATATCATTTAACTCTTTGTTCTTTTTTATATCTGCTAATTTTTCAATTGCTCCAGTTAAAAATTCTTCTAATGTTTCATTATATGTATCCATATCACCAAATAATTCTAGACTACCTTGTACATTTATACCACTACTTATTAAATAATTTACATCTTTCATGTAATCACATCCTATTCCTAGGACAATTATAGCATAATTATTATATATTGCCAACAAAAAAATGAGTAATATTACTCATTTTATATTCTTTCTAAATAAACTGATGCTTGTTTTTTATCTCTACCAACACGTTCAAATTTAACATATCCATCAATTTTCGCGTATATTGTATCATCACTTCCAATACCAACATTAGTACCTGGATGAATTTTAGTTCCACGTTGACGATAAATAATTGATCCACCAGTAACAAATTGTCCATCCGATGCTTTTGCACCTAATCTTTTAGCTTGTGAGTCACGTCCATTTTGTGTTGAACCTTGTCCCTTTTTATGAGCTAAAAGTTGTATAGTTAATTGCATAAGTTTCATTAACTGCACCTCCTTATAAATTAATTTTTATATTTTTTTTATAATCTTGTTCTAAGTTTTGTAATAATTCTATCATATTTGTAAGTAGAATATCGATTGTTTTTGTATGTTTTAATATGTTGATATCAATAAAGCCCTCATCTTGTTTATACGTAATAGAAGATTCATCTATTCGTAATATTGCATTTACTGAAGTTATGATTATTGTACTTGCACTAGCACAAACAATATCTTTTCCATATTCATCATATCCTGAATGTCCACGTACAGATATATAGTTTATTTTATTATCATTTTTTTTTACATCAATTTTGATCATTATTTAGACTCAATGTTTTTGATTTCAATTTTTGTATATGGTTGACGATGACCTTGAGTTCTATGATAATTTTTCTTTGCATTGTATTTAAAAACGATAATTTTTTTACTTTTCCCGTTTTTTAGAACTTCTGCAGTTACTTTGGCACCTTTAACATATGGTTGACCAACTACTGAATCAGTCATTAATACTTTATCAAAAGTAATAGTTTCTCCTGCTTCAACGTTTAATTTTTCAACATATAGTACACTACCTTTTTCAACGTAGTATTGTTTACCACCAGTTTCAATAACAGCTTTCATATTTTACCTCCTTTAATTTTTCTAAGACTCACCATTAAGGTACAACACTGTTGTTTATAACCTTTTTTGAGTGGTTGTAGAGTGAGGCCCTACACACTATAGAATTTTATCATAAATTTCTTTTACTGTCAAATATTTTTTTTAATAATTCTTTTTCTGTTACCCATTTGTTTTCAATATAAAATATATGTTTATAGTCCCTTTTTAAGTTATTTATTTTTTTACCTATGATTTTTTTTGTTTTAAAAAAATTTAATTTAAATAAATATCTTTCTAGTAAAAATTTATTATATCTGTGATTTCTTTTTGAGTATTCATTTAGTATTTCTTTAAATAAAAATATTAGTAGTAAAATTGTTGTTAGATTTATTTTAATTATCGATATTATTAAAATAAATATAGCTATTATAAATGAGAAAAATATTACAATGCTATAACTAAGTTTAAATGGAAGAAATTTTTCTAAAGTTAATTTTAAAAACTTAGAACCATCCAATGGTATTATAGGAATAAAATTAAAAATTAAAAGACTATAATGATAAGTTGTAAGTAAATGTGTATTGGGGTTTAAATATTTAATTATTTCATAAAATATTATTTGAAAAATAGGTCCTAAAATTAGGATAACAAATTCTTGAATCCATGGTCTATTTAAATTTTCATCAAATATAGTTACTCCACCAAATGGTAATATAACTACTTTGTCTATTTTCCATTTATATAAATAAGCTCCAGTTATATGTCCTATTTCATGAATAAATGTAAGTGCAGATATTATGATAAAATCTTTAAATAATCCGGTTATAATACAAATGCCTGCAATAATATAATATAGAATATGTATTTTAAATATGGTCTTCATATTCTAATGGTTTACCATCTTTTATGAATACTAAATACAAATTTGTGTCTAACACTTCACCTACCAAACTACCTTTTTTTATATAATCATATAGTTCTACTTCAATTGTTTTTAGATTACTATACCAAACTATTAATCCATCAGCTTGCTCTACTACAACAGTTTTTCCATAACCTTCTTTATTTCCAACAAATACTACTATTCCAGTTTCTAAAGCTGGAACTAGATAACTTTGAGTAACTGTCAATTTTACTCCATCTTTATATTTATTTTGATTTGTAAATGTAAGTTTTTCATCAAATACAGCAAGTGAATTATCTGTAAATATTTCTTTAAAAGGTAATGGTGTTCCAAATATTGATTCAAATTTTTCATTTATTTTTGCAAAAGAAATATTTTGTTCATAAACATAATTATAAAATGTTGTTTTAAATGTTTTATTTGTTTTTAATAAAATTAAAATTATTAAGGTTAGTACAACAGTTATCAGAAATTTACTTAGGTATTTATAGCTTGGACTCTTATTTTTAATTTTTTTTGGTTTTATTTTTCTTGATTTAATTTGTTTTCTAAGTTTCATTATTTTTTCATATTCTTCATCCATATTATCACCTACATAAATATATTTAGTTTTATTTTTTTTATAACTAAATAATATTTTTTTAAATCGACTTTTTTTTATTTTGAATATTTATTTAAATAAAATAAAATTATACTATAAATTATGTTTAATAAAAGTGATGAAGTTATGCTTGTAATTAAATCGTGAATCTCAAATACTAAATAAGTTGTAAGTAATAATATTAAATAAGTTATTATTTGATAAATTATAATTACTAATAGAGTTGTAATACATAAACTAATAATCTTATTAAATATTTTAAAATTTAAGTTAATAATTATATATGAAATTAATGTAAATACAATAGCATTTAAAATAATGGTATTTGTGTATGTTACATCATAAAAAAAACCTAATATAAAAGATGTGATTAAATATTTTTTTTTATTTTTTATATTTGTATGAAGTGGAATTAAAGATATAAGAGTAAACAATGGAAAAAATAATTTTGTATATATTGGAATATAGTTTGATATTAGCATTTCTAATATAAATGATATTATACAAAATATCATTATTCTTCCCTATTTGTTTCTAGTACAGTTACAAAATTAATATTATTAAAGTCAACTGTAGGTATTATTTTTAGTGTCATAGCTAAATCAAAATTATCTTTTGTTATACTTTTTACTTTGCCAATTAATAATCCAGCTGGATAATTATTACCTAAACCGGTTGTTGTGACTAAAGAGTCTGTTGGTATTAGAGTATTATCATAAATTCCTTCTAATACAAATGAGTTATCTTCTTTGTTATAGGTTGTTAGTAATCCATAGATGAAGTTTTCATTAACTTGTATTTTTACTGATATTTTATTGTTTATACTAACACTTGTAATTAATTTTACATCACTATTATAGTAAGTTGTAGAAATAACTTCACCAATTAGTCCTTTATTTGTTATAACTGCTGAACCAATCTTAATGCCATCTTTCTGTCCTTTATCAATTGTTACATTATTATACCAGAATCCAATGTTTCTATTTACTGTTGTAGCATTTATATAATTTAGTTCATCTAGGGTTTGATTTAATTCTAATAGTGATTTTAATTCTTGATTATTTTTTTTTGTTTCTTCATATTTAGCTTTATAGAATTCATTTTGTTCTATTTGTTGTTTTAGTTTATTATATTTATTTTTGATATTATTTAATTCTTTTAAATCATTTATTTTAGTTACAATAAAGCTAATTGGATAAATAATTATTTTTTCTATATAAATGGTTGTGTCTTTTAAAACTTTTTCCGGTAGAGTTAAATTTCTTTTATCATTAATTAAAAATACTTCTACTATTAGAAATATAATCAATATTATTATAAAATAATATTTTTTTTTTATTTTTTTAAACATTAGATCACCTTTATCTTATATCATCGTTTTCATAGAAACTGTAGTAATTGTCTTTACTTATTATGATATGATCATCGATATTAATACCTAATAATTTACCAATTTCAATTAGTTTTTTTGTAATTGTATAGTCTTCTTTACTAGGTATAATGTTGCCAGAAGGGTGATTATGGATGCATATTATTGAAGCAGCGCCTACTTTATATGCTTCTTTAAATATTTCTCTTGGATGAATTAAGCTATGATTTAGAGTTCCTATAAATAGTAATTGTTCTTTTATTACTTTTTTTGAGTTATTTAAATATATACATAAAAAATGTTCTTGTTCTTTTGATGCAATTGTATTTTTATAGTATTCAAATACAATTTGTGAACTAGTTATTTTTATATTATTGATTGATTCTATTTTTTTATTTATTCTTTTTCCTAATTCAATTGCTGCTATAATTGTACAAGCTTTTTTTGTTCCTATTCCATCAATTTGTAATAATTTTTCTAAATTTAATTTTTCAAGTTCTTGGATATTTTTTGTTTTAGATAGAATAATATTTGATATTTCTTTTACTGAATATTTTTTTGTACCTGTTTTAATTAAAATTGATAATAATTCTTCATTATTTAAGTTATCTACTCCTTTAATTAATAATCTTTCTATTGGTCTATCTTGTGCTGGAATGTCTTTTATTTTAACCACTTATTACTAACTCCTCATATTTTTTTAGTATATCATTTTCAATACTTTGAATAGCTTTTGTATTTTCTGTTGCTTTTAATAGTTCTTCATATTTATTAAATTCTTCTAAGAATATTTGATTTGTTACTTCAATTTCTTCTATACTTATATCATATCCTAAATTTAAAAAATATCCTTTTAATTTTTCTAAGTTAGAATTATTTTTTGTAATTCCAATATAAGCAGTAAATTTAGTATCGTTTTCTAAATAAATATAATAAGCTAAATTAGTGGTTTTTTCTTGCATTTGTTCTATGGTATCAAATATTCCTATATTTATAAATAATAATTTATTGTCTTCTTTAAATGTTGTAGTAGCTTTATTATCATATTGATTTATTATGAAGTTTCCCATTATGCATCCTATTACTGAATACAATATAAATGTTTCCATTTTTTTTATCATATTACACCTCTATTTATAAATATTATATATAAAGTAGAATGATTTTTTTGTAGAAAAAAAGATGTTTATAAAACATCTTTTACTATATAAATATATAATTTCATTTTAATTAAATCATTGTGGGGTAATTTCATATAAGTAAGGCAACCAATCAGTATAATTAGAATAGTAGCTAATACCAGTATATGTTATATATTTTGTTCCTATTGGAATTGTTACCATATCAGTTATTATTACAAAGTTTTTGGTTTTGACTATCTTACTTATTAAATTCTTATTCTCATCTAAAAATTGTATTGTTACTGTTGCACCAGTATCATTAGTACATTTAAGAGCATATACTATGCATGATGCTTTGGATACAAGTCTTATAGTTTTTCCTTGCATACTATTGTCTACTAACATATATTTTATTGATGATGTGCTTAAATATGTATTATCGTTTCCATCATATACTTCTGATGGTAATGCATCTGATGAGTTTGCAGTATAATTTGATATTCTTCTAGTCTCATTTCCATATTGATCAATTCCCTTAGCATAAATTGTTTCACCTTGATTTAACCAAATTGGTGTATCTTTATAATTTTGCCATTCTCCATCAGTTCCAATTTTATATAATCTTTGAACACTTGTAGAAAAATAATTTATTGTTACCATTTGGTATGGTTTTTTTATTGCCTT
>JBKDZP010000008.1:0-134607 GCA_047971315.1 Bacilli bacterium | reverse complement strand
TCAATTTTCTTTAACAGAGATTGCAATTATAATGTGAATTTCAGAAGGAATGGAATAAAATGACATAAATGCTTTAGCACTTTGATCAATTTTTCATTATATTTGTAAAATGTGCACTGAAGGCGATATAATGGATAAAATAATATTTAAAAATAGTGATTTTAAAAAATATAACGAAGAAATGCATCCATTATATGGATATAATATGATTGAGAAAAACAATATTTTATCAAATTCTACAAAGACAGCTATATTACAGCATCATGTAAATGAAGATGGAACTGGTTTTCCAATAATTAATAATTTACCAATCCATGAATTTTCTAAAATAATTCATATTGCTGATGCATATGATAAAGAAAGAATTAAATCCAATAATTTAGATGCCTTAGAATATTTAATGGCAAATTGTGGTACTTTATTTAGTGAAAAACATGTAAATATATTTAAAAAATATGTTAATTTATATCCCCTTGGAACTACAGTTGATTTATCAGATGGAAGACTTGGAATTGTAATTAAACAAACAGATAAATTTCCTACTAGACCGGTTATTAGAACAATTACTGGTAATATTGAAATAATAGATTTAAGTAATTCAAATTACAATATTTTAATTACTGGTATAAATACAGATGAAGAGTTTATTCAAAATCTAAATACTAGAAAATTAAAATAGTAAATTAAAAGAATAGTTTTATAAACTATTCTTTTTAATCGTATAATTCTGTTTTAATTAAATTAATATTATTGTTTAATATTGAAATATAAGTTTCTTTATTTGATCTTTGTTCATCAGTTAAATTTGATATTTTATCAAATTCTAATATTTGAATATTAGTAGAATCAATTAAATCTTGAACATCATCATTTAAGTTATCTTTATCAATAGTAAAAATATATTTTATTTTACCACTGCTAATTAAATTATTTACATCAGCTATTATTTTATTTGTAACTGTTTTTTCATCTAGTGAGATAATTGTAAATCCATATTTTTCTAAATATTTAAATACATTATTATCAACAACAATAGTTGTACTTGAAACATTTTCACTAAGTAATTTTAAATTAGCATCAATATTAGAAATTTCTATTTTTATATTATTGTAGTTTTCATTTATTTCTTCCTTTAAATAATGATTTGTAATATACTCAGTTAATCCATTTTTAATGTTTAGTGCCATCATTAAGAAATTAGAAGGATCTAACCATAATTCTTCTTCAGAATAAGTGTATTCCATAGTATTTGTAGCATCTATAATCATTAAATCATTGTTATACTTAATCATAGAAGTCAAATAATCTTTCTCGCTGCTTAAACCATTAAAAACATACATATCAGTTTTACTATATTCTTTAATTTGAATTTCATTTAATTGATAATTGTTATTTTCAATTCCGTTTGGATAAATACTATAAATTGAACTATGTTCACCATATAAAATACTTGTTATATATTCAATTGGATATGATGTAGTATAAATAGTAATATCTTCTAGAGTATCTCTTTTAATACACCCAGTTCCAAAACTTGAAATTATTAATAAAAACATAAAACTCAATAAACCCTTTTTTTTCATTTTCTTTTCCTTTCTGGTACTGGATCATAGCCATTTGTACCCCAGGGATTACATTTAAAAATTCTTTTTATAGTTAAATATAATCCAATTACAGACCCATGTCTTTCAATTGCAACAATCCCATAATTAGAACAAGTTGGAACATGCCGACAATTTTGATGAAAATTACCTGGAATAGTCTGATAAAATTTAATAATCTTAATTAATATTTGTTTCATATTAACACCATACTAATTATACTAAAAAAAAGAAGTTTTGTAAAATAAAAAAATATACAAATGTTATTATTATATGATATAATTTATATGAAAGTAAGTGTAAATATGGATGAAAACATTCAAAAAGAAATTGAAAATTTAAAAAGAAGAATAACTTTTTTAGAAGTAGAAAGAGCAAGAGACAAAAAATTAAAAGTTATTATGTTTATAGTAAGTATTATTGTATCGTTTATATGCATATTACTATATGTATTTTATATTTCAAAAACAATAGCAGACCTTACAATTTTTATGTGAAAAGTAGAAAAGATTATATAATGAAAAAGGTGATTAAATGAAAATACTAGAAGATTTAAACATAAAAACTAATAATATAGAACTTTATGAACAGGCATTCACACATACATCATTTGCAAATGAGAATCAATTAGAAAGCTATGAGAGATTAGAATTTTTGGGTGATGCTGTACTAGAACTTGTAATGAGTGAATACTTATATAAAAATACTGATTATGACGAAGGAACAATGACAAAAACAAGATCTCACTATGTATGTGAAACTGCTTTATATGAATATTCACTAAATCTAAAATTAAACGAATATTTAAAATTAGGACGTGGTGAAGAAGAAAATGGAGGAAAATATAGAAAAGCTATAGTTGCTGATGTATTTGAAGCATTAACAGGTGCTATATTTTTAGATCAAGGAATTGAGAAAGCAAAACAATTTATATATGATGCAACAATTCCGTTTATAAAAGATAAGGATGCTTTAGTATTTGAAGACTATAAATCAAAACTACAAGAATTAGTTCAAACAGATAAAAGAAGCTTAAAATACATCTTAATTGCTGAAGAAGGCCCACCTCATAATAAAACATTTACTGTAAATGTAAAAATTGATGATATAATTTATGGCATAGGAACAGCCCATAGTAAAAAAGAAGCTGAACAAAATGCAGCAAAAGATGCTCTTTTAAAAAGTGTAGAAGGTTAAAAAAAATGATATGCAAAATATATCATTTTTTTTATAATTTTGATATAATTAATATTAGATTAATAAATTAGATTAATAAATTAGATTGATGGTGACTTATGAAAAGTATATATGGATTAACTTTTGAAGAATTAGAAAACTATTTTGTAAAAAATGGTGATAAAAAATTTAGAGCAATTCAAGTATTTGATTGGTTGTATAAAAAAAGAATAAGTAATTTTGATCAAATGGTTAACATAAAAAAAGAAGTTATAGAAAAACTAAAAGTTGACTATAATTTAGATAATCTTAAACTTGTTACTAAAAAAGAAGGAAAAGATGTTATTAAATTTTTATTTAATTTAAGTGATGATAATAAAATAGAAGCTGTGTTAATGAAACATGATTATGGAAATAGTTTATGTGTATCAACTCAAGTTGGATGTAATATGGGCTGTGTATTTTGTGAAAGTGGTAGATTAAAAAAGGTAAAAAACTTAGAAGTAAATGAAATGGTAGAACAAATCTTAATAGTTGAATCAATTTTAAATATTAGAATTTCACATGTAGTTTTAATGGGAATAGGTGAACCATTCGATAATTATGAAAATATTATTAAATTCATTAATATTATTAATAGTGGAAAAGGTATCGATATAGGATCACGTCATATAACGGTATCTACTAGTGGAATAATACCAAAAATTGAACAATTTATAAAAGATGGAAAACAAGTTAATTTAGCAATAAGTTTGCATGCACCAAATAATGAAATAAGAAATAAATTAATGCCAATTAATAAAGTTTATAAAATAGAAAATTTAATGGAAGTATTAAAAGATTATAGTAAACAAACAAATCGAAGAATTACATTTGAATATATATTACTAAAAGGTATAAATGATACAGATCAATGCGCTAATGAATTAGCAAAACTAATTAGAGGAATGAATGCTTATGTTAATTTAATTCCATATAATGAAACAAGTCATATTGAGTATAAAAAAAGTAATAAAGAAACAATATTAAGATTTTATGACATATTAAAGAAAAATAATATTGGAGTAACGATAAGAAGAGAATTTGGAACTGAAGTAGAAGCAGCATGTGGACAATTAAGATCAAGTTATAAGGAGGAAAAATGATGGAATATTTTTATTTAACTGATCAAGGTAAAGTTAGAGATCATAATGAAGATAGTGTAATCATTACAGAAAATTTTAGTAAGGAAGTTTTACTTGCTGTTGCCGATGGTATGGGTGGTCATCTAGCTGGAGAAATAGCTTCAAGTATTGCAATATCACACATTGGTAAAAGATTTAAAGAATTAAGTACAATTGGTAATAAAGAAGATGCTATAAACTGGTTAAAAGAAACAGTTAATGAAATAAATGTTTTAATTTATAAGTATACTGAAGAACATAAAGAAAGTGTTGGAATGGGAACTACATTAGTTCTAGCAATCTACACTAAGAAATTTTTACTTTTTGGTAATATTGGAGATTCTTCTGGATTTGTTGTTAAAAGTAGTAAAATTCATAAAATAACAACAGATCATACTTTAGTAAATTTATTAGTAAAATCTGGAGAATTAACAGAAGAAGAAGCAAAAGATCATCCTAGAAAAAATGTATTAATGAAAGCTTTAGGAGCAGCAGCTACAGTAGAAATGGATATTTTTGATGTTGAAACTGAGATAGATGGAATATTATTATGTAGTGATGGTGTGACAAATATGTTAGAAAATAATCAAATTGCTAAAGTTTTAGATGATGATTTAGATATTGAACAAAAAGTTCAAAAAATAATTTATAAATGTAATAATCGTGGTGGAAATGATAATATTTCAATTGCATATTTAAATATAAAAATAGGTGGTGTTAAAAAATGATAATAAAAGGACAAAAAATAAATGATCGTTATGAAATTATTCGTTCAATAGGTGAAGGTGGAATGGCTAATGTATACTTAGCTCAAGACACAATATTAGATCGAAAAGTTGCTGTTAAAATATTAAGAGGTGACTTAGCTAATGATGAAAAATTTGTAAGAAGATTTCAACGAGAAGCAATATCAGCTAGTAGTTTAGTTCATCCAAATATTGTAGAGATGTATGACGTAGGAGAAGACGATGGAAAATACTTTATTGTTATGGAATATGTTGAAGGAAAAACACTTAAAAATTTAATTAAAAAAAGAGGTGTTTTAACCTTACCAGAAGTAATAGACATTATACTTCAATTAACAAATGGTTTAGCTTGTGCACATGATAGTTATATTATTCATAGAGATATAAAACCACAAAATGTTTTAATACTAGATGATGGAAGAGTTAAGATAACTGATTTTGGAATTGCAATGGCTTTAAACAGTAACGAATTGACTCAAACAAACTCAGTAATGGGATCAGTTCATTACTTACCACCTGAACAAGCAAATGGATCTGGGTCAACAATAAAAAGTGATATTTATTCACTTGGTATATTGATGTATGAACTTTTAACAGGTAAATTACCATTTAAGGGTGAAAATGCTGTTGAAATTGCAATAAAACATATGAAAGATCCAATACCAAGTGTATGTGAATTTAATGAAAGCATTCCACAAAGTATTGAAAATATAATTTTAAAAGCAACAGCAAAGAATCCTAAAAATAGGTTTGAATCAGTTGTAGAAATGAATCAAAATATTAAAACTGCTTTAGATGTAGCTAGAGCAAAAGAAAATAAATTAATATTTGAATATTCTGAGACTGATCCAGATGATAAATCACCACTTGGATTAACACGTACAAAGAAAAATCAGAATGCAAAAGAAATTGATAAAGAAAAGAAAAAAGATAAGGTTGCTAATATAGCAATTATTGTACTTAGTGCACTATTTGGAATAATGGTAATTGCAATTATATTTGTAATGTTTATTTTGCCAAAAGTTTCGGCAGTTCCCGATGTTGAAATTCCCGATGTTTCAAATATGTCTGTTGAAGATGCTGAAATTACTTTAGAAAAATTAGGATTTATTATATCAACAGATACTCAACAAATATATAGTGAAACTATAGAAGAAGGAAGTGTTATTTCAACATCTCCATCTAATGGAAAATTTGTTAAAAAAGGGTCAATAATAACATTAAAAGTATCAGTTGGAACTGAAGGAATATCTTTAGAAAACTATGTTGGAAAAGATTATAACATTGTATTAGAACAACTTGAAAAAGAAGGTATAATTGTATCATCAAAAAATAAAGAAGTTAGCGAAGCAGAAGCACTTGAAGAAAATATTATAATTGAACAAAGTATAGCAGAAGGTAATAAATTAATTTCTGGAGATTCAATAGAATTCACAATTGTTAAAATTATAACAGTTTATCCAAATTTTGTTACTGAAGATTGGTCTGTGAACGGGGTGCAGGATTTTTGTGATAAAAATGGAATTAGTTTAGAAGTAACTTATAATGAATCTACAACAGTTGCGGAAAATACAATAATGACACAAAGTAGAGTTGCTGGATCAAAAGTAGTAAGTGGAGTAACTCTTCGTATAACTGTAAGTAAAAAAGTAGTAGAAGAAACAGAAAAAGATAGTTCTAGTTCAACATCTTCAAGTACAACTACATCAGGGTAAGCTATGCAAGGAAAAATTGTTAAAATAATTAGTAATGATTATACAGTACAAAGTAATAATAATGAATTTGTTTGTAAAAGTAGAGGAAAATTTCGTAACTTAAATATTACTCCATTAGTTGGTGATTTAGTTATATTTGATGAAAATAATAATTATATATTAGAAATATTACCAAGAACTAATGAATTAATTAGACCACCTGTAAGTAACATTGATCAAGCATTTATTATTACATCTGTTAAAGATCCAAATTTTTCTCCTAACTTACTTGATAAGTTACTAACTGTAATTGAATTTAATAGTATAAAGCCAATAATAGTTTTCACAAAATTTGATTTATTATCAAAAAAAGAAGAAAATGAAATTCAAACATATGTTGATTATTATGAAAGTTTAAATTATAAAATATTTAAAAATAATGAAATAGAATTAATAAAAAATGAATTTAACAATAAAGTTTCAGTATTTACTGGTCAAAGTGGAGCAGGAAAATCAACTTTATTAAATAAATTAGATCCTAAATTAAATATAAAAACAGATGAAATTTCTTATGCCTTAGGTCGAGGAAAACATACAACTAGACATGTAGAATTAATTAAAATAAATGATGGTTTAGTAGCAGATACACCGGGATTTTCAAGTATTGATTTTAATTCAATGACTAATAGTGATATTAGAGACCAATTTGTTGAATTTAATAGATTTAAAGAAAATTGCAAATATAAAGACTGTATGCATCTAAAAGAAGATGAATGTGCTATAAAAAAAGAAATAGAAAAAGGTAATATAATAAGTAGTAGATATGAAAGTTACCTTAATTTTATAAATAATAATAGTAAACCTAAATGGTAAAAGATTAGATTTTAATCTAATTTTTTTATTATAAAAATAATTTGACAAAAATAAATAAAATGTATAAAATAATACGTGAAAAAAGATAGGAATGATAATATGCAAATTTCAACTTCTATATTAAGTATAAAAGAAAACTTAGTAGATAATTTATTACAACTTAATAAAACAAATACTGATTATATTCATTTAGATATAATGGATGGTAAATTTGTTTCAAATAAAACAGATTTTAATAAAGACATTATTCAAATCCTAAAAAAACCACTTGATATTCATTTAATGGTAAATGATGTATTTAATTATATTAATGAATATTTTAGTTATAATCCTGAATTTATTACTTTTCATATTGAAATAGAACAAGATAAACAAAAAATAATTAATTATTTGAAAACTAAAAATATAAAAGTAGGACTTTCATTAAATCCAGAAACTAAAGTAGATAAATTATTACCATATTTGGAATACATCGATTTGGTACTTGTAATGAGTGTTGAACCAGGTAAAGGAGGTCAACAATTTATTGACATTACTAATAAAATTAAGACATTAGATGAATTAAGAAAAAATAATAATTATAAATATGAAATAGAAGTAGATGGTGGAATAAACGATATAAATATAGAATTATTAAAAGAAACAAATGCTGATATTGCAGTAGTAGGTAGTTTTATTACAAATACAAATAATTATGAACACCAAATTAATTTTTTAAAATCCATATAAAGAATACTATAGATATAGTGTTCTTTTTTGATTGATTATTTCATAAAATTAATCAGGTGATAAAATGATGAAAATAGGAATACCTAGAAGTATATATTATTACTATTACTATCCTAAATGGAAATATTTTTTTAAATACTTAGAAATAGACACTATAGTTAGTCCAGATACTAATAAAGAAATAATCGAACTAGGAAGTCAATTAGCAAATGATGAAATGTGCTTATCATTAAAAATATTTTTAGGACATGTTGCTTATTTGCAAGACAAATGTGACTATATATTAATACCTAGAATAGATAACTATGGATTAAATGATCAAACATGCACTAATTTTTTAAGTACTTATGATATAGCAAATAATTTATTAAATATAAAAATCCTAAACTATAATATAGATATCTATAATAATCAAACAGAAAAAAAAGCTTTCTTAAAATTAGGTAAACAACTAGGAAAAAAAAGAAAAAACATAATTAAAGCCTATGAAAAAGCAGGTGAATTAGTATTTATAGAAAAACTCGAAAAAATAAAAATTAATGAAAAAAAATTAGAATCTAAAAAACATAAAATATTAATTGTAGGACATCCATATAATATATATGATTCTTATGTAGGAAAACCAATAATGGAATTATTAAAAAATTATGAAGTAGAAGTTATTTATTGTGACTTATTTTTAAATAATATAACAAATAAAAAAAGTAAACTACTTTCCAAAGAATTATATTTCAAATTTAATAAAGAAATAATAGGAGCTATTCCATTATGTGAAAATAAAATAGATGGTATAATTTTTATCACTACATTTCCATGTGGACCAGATTCTTTAGTAAATGAACTAGTAATTAGAAAAATAACACTTCCATATTTAAATTTAATAGTAGATGATGTAGATAGTCAAACAGGAATAGAAACTAGAATAGAAAGCTTTTTAGATATTGTGCTAGAAAGGAATAAAAATGAATAATATAGTTACATTTCCACAAATGGGTAATTACTATATACCAATAAATTATTTACTTAAAAATATTTTAAATCTAAAAATTCAAGAACCTTCAAAAATAACTGATAAAACAATTGAAATTGGAACAAAATATAGTCCTGACTTTGTGTGTATGCCATTTAAATATACCCTAGGAACATTTATTGAAGGACTAGAAAATGGAGCAAATATATTAATTCAAGCTGGAGGAGGTTGTAGATATGGGTATTATAGCGAATTACAAATAAATATACTAAAAGATTTAGGATATGATTTTACTTATATTAATCTAGTCAGTGAAGGTAAAGCAGATTTAAAAAAAATATATAAAAAATTTAAAAATATTGATCCTAAATTTAATGTATTTAATGCTATTTATTACTTAATAATCACAAAATATATGATAAAATATATGGATGAAATAGAAAATTATATTCGAAAGAATATTGGATTTGAAATTGAAGAAAATAGTTTTATAAATTTAAATAAAGAAATGCTTGAAAAATTTAGTAAAGTAAAAAGCTTGGCCCATTTAAAAATATTATATCGCATTTATTTAATTAAATTTAAAAAAATAAAAATAAACAAACCAAAAAATTGTTTAAAAGTAGGAATAATCGGAGAACTTTATACTGTAATGGAACCAGCAGCTAATTATGATTTAGAAAAAACGCTTGCATCTTTTAATATTGAAATAAAAAGATATACAAATGCTCATTATTTACTTTTTGAAAAAGCAAAAAAAATAAAAGAATATTTAAAATATTCAAAAGAATATAATAAATATAAAATGGGAGCAGATGCTGCTGATAATATTGCAAGAACAAAGTATATGTGTAAAAAAAATTATGATGGAATAATACATATAAAATCAACATTTTGTACTCCAGAAATTGGAGCTATGCCAATAATTAATAAAATAGGTAATAAATCAAATATACCGGTTTTGTTTTTTTCTTTTGATGCTAATACTTCAAAAATAGGAATAGAAACAAGAATAGAAGCATTTTATGATATGATAGAAAGGAAAAAAAATGAAAAATTGCTATTTAGGAATTGATATTGGATCAATATCTACTAAGTGTGTATTATTAGATGAATATAACAATATTTTATATTCATCATACATTTGGACAGAGGGTAATCCAATTGATTCAGTTAAAAAAATAATTAAGGAAGTAAAAGCAAATATTAAAACCGATTATCAAATCAGGGGAATTGGGACAACCGGAAGTGCTAGAAAATTAATAGGACTAATGGTTGATGCGAATATCATTAAAAATGAAATTACAGCACATGCAATAGGTACATTAAATACTAATCCCGATGTTAAAACAATATTAGAAATAGGTGGGCAAGATTCTAAAATAATATTAATTAGAAACGGTATAGTAGTAGATTATTCAATGAATACACTGTGTGCTGCTGGAACAGGAGCATTTCTATCAAGTCAATCAAAAAGATTAGGAATTGATATAGAAGAGTTTGGAAAATATTCACTAAAATCAACAAATCCAGTAAAAATAGCAGCTAGATGTACAGTATTTGCTGAATCTGACTTAATTCATAAAGCCCAAGCTGGATATAAAAAAGAAGATATAGTAGCAGGGCTTTGTAGAAGTGTTGTATTAAATTATTTAAATAATGTTGGTAAAGGTAAAAAAATTGATGAACCAATTGTTTTTCAAGGTGGAGTAAGTAAAAATGAAGGTGTAGTTAAATATTTTAAAGAAATTTTAAAAAAGGATATTATAGTAGATTCAAATGGTCATTTAATGGGAGCAATTGGAATAGCTATTTTAGCACACCAAAACCAAACAAGTAAAATTTATAATTTAGATATTAAAGATATTAAATTTGAAACATATGGTAGTTACTGTGATGATTGTTCTAATAATTGTGAAATATTAAAAATAATAAAAAATAATAATTTAGTAGATACGTGGGGAAGTAAGTGTGGTAAAACATTTACAAGATGAAGGAAAATTAATAAAAAAGTAGTATATTATAAAAAAGAACAAGTTGACAAAGTAAAACTAATAGTGTATAAAAGATACTAGTGAAAAAGGAAGTGGCAAATGGCTAAAAAATTAGTAATAGTGGAATCACCTGCTAAAGAAAAAACAATTGAAAAATATTTAGGAAAAGATTACATAGTAAAATCTTCTAAAGGACATATTAGAGATTTATCTACAAAAGGAAAATATGGATTTGGTGTAGATATCGAAAATCATTTCAAACCAGATTATATAACAGTTAAAACAAGAAAAAAAGTAGTAGAAGATTTAAAAAAAGAAGTTAAAAAAGTTGACTTTGTATATCTAGCAACCGATCCCGATCGTGAAGGAGAAGCCATAAGTTATCATATTTATGATGTATTAGGATTAGATGAATCTAAATATGAGAGAGTAGTATTTAATGAAATTACAAAAGGAGCAGTTTTAGAATCTTTTAATCATTCTAGAAAAATAGATCAAGACTTAGTAAATTCACAAGAAACTAGAAGAATACTAGATCGTATAATAGGATTTAGATTAAGTAAATTAGTACAATCAAAAACAAGTGGAACAAGTGCCGGAAGAGTACAAAGTGTTGCTTTAAAATTGATTGTTGATAAAGAAAGAGAAATTGAAAAATTTATATCTGAAGAATATTGGACAATCAAAGCAATATTTAGTGATTTTGATGCTGATTTAGCTTTTTATAATCATAAAAAAATTGAAATTAAAAATGAAATAGAAACAAATGAAATTTTAGAAAAATTATCAAAATCATTTAAAATTGAAAGTATTGAAAAAAAGAATAAGAAAAAATCTTCACCAATGCCTTTTATAACAAGTACATTACAACAAGTTTCATCAAATAAATTAAATATGAGTGCTAAAAAAACGATGAGTGTTGCTCAAAAATTATATGAAGGAATTGAACTAGAAAATGAAACAGTAGGTTTAATCACCTATATGCGTACTGATTCAACTAGATTATCATCTGATTTTATAAATGAAACTCTACAATATATTGAAGCAAAATATAGTAAAGACTATGTTGGAGTAGTAAAAAAAAGCAATAAAACAGAAAATGTTCAAGATGCTCATGAAGCAATACGACCAACTAGTATAAAAAGAGATCCTATTAGTGTGAAACCATATTTATCAAATGATGAATTTAAATTATATTCACTAATATATAGTAGAGCTTTAGCGTCTTTAATGGCATCTGCTGTTACAGACAATACAACTGTACTTTTAGATAATAATAATTATCAATTTAAAGCAACTGGTCAAATAATTAATTTTGATGGATATTTAAAAGTATATTTTCCATATGAAGATACTAAAGAAAATAATCTACCACCATTTGATACATATAAATCAAATGTAATAGTATCTAAAGATATTGAGAAAAATCAACATTTTACAGAACCACCAGCAAGATATCGTGAAGCTAGCTTAGTAAAAGCTATGGAAGAATTAGGAATTGGTAGACCTAGTACTTATGCTACTATTATGGATAATATTAAATCTAGAGGTTATGTTGATATAGTAGATAAAAAATTTATTCCAACTGAAATAGGTTGTGAAATAACAGATAAACTTCAACTTAATTTTAATCATATAATAAATGTTGAATATACTGCTAATATGGAAAATAACCTAGATAAAATAGCTGAAGGTAATCTTGTTTGGTATGAAACATTAGAAAAGTTTTATAAAGAGTTTGAACCATCAATTTTAGAAGCTTTTGACAAATTAGAAAAAAAAGAAGCAGAAAAAACAGGTGAAGATTGTCCTAATTGTAATAGTCCATTAGTTATTAGAAAAGGAAAATTTGGAGTATTTACTGCTTGTAGTAATTTTCCAAAATGTAAATACATAAAAGTAGATGAATCAAAAATTAAAGATATTTGTAGTTGTCCAAACTGTGATGGTAAAATAATTGAAAAGAAAAGTAAAAGAGGTAAAATTTTCTACGGATGTAATAATTATCCTACTTGTAAAACTGCATTTTGGGATTTACCAACTGGTGAAATGTGTCCAAATTGTGGTAAAATGCTTACATCTAAAAAAAATACAGTAAAATGCAGTGAGTGTAACTTTGAAAAATAAGTTACATTTTTTATGTATATTATTTAAAGTAAACTTAATTTATTTAAAAAAAATAAATAAAAAAGTATTAAATTAAATAAAAATTTTTATGAAACTATAATAGGGTATTGAAACATATGGTGTTTTTGTGATAAACTTATTAAAAGTAATAGTGAGTGTGAATTTTAAAATTAAACATTAAAATGTACCAGGAAATCTATTTAATAAAGGTAAAAATATTATAATAATTTTATCAAGAAAAATTTTAATTATTTTGAAAGTATTAAATTTATTATATAAATAAACTAATAATTGGAAAGATGTAAGGTGATTAGATGAACTTAATTAATAATGGGAAGTATTATTTAATAGTAAGGAATAATAATGAAGTAGAAATACCATATATTGATAAAGGATTGTATATCAATGATAATAAGCAACAAAGAAATATTGATATTGCTGCAATGGATTTAATTACTATAAACTTTATGAGTGCTAGTAATTTTAAATATTATTTATATAGTGTTGATAAAATTCAAACACCAATAGTAGACATTTATTTAGCTAAAAATAACACTTTAAATGGTAAAAAGTATGTAAATTATTATGAATTAATTTATGGTGATAATAAAAGAGTAGAAATAATAAAAACACTCGCAAAGAAAAGATTAAATGGTGAAAAAATTGAAAATAAAGATATTGAAAATTTAATATATCATTTTATTAACAAATTAATTAATAAAAATACATTTTATGAATTTATTACATCTAGAGACTCTTATTTAGATGCATATTTAAAAGAAAAACTTATAGAATACAGAATGTATAATAAATTAGACTTTAGAATTAAAAAAATTTTAAATAATAAATTCCTAGATTATAAAACGATAAGAAGTATTATTTTGATGTGGAATATTTATGATAGTTTGATTAATAAATATAAAAATGAATATAAAGAACAAGACTATGAATTACAAATAAAATTACTAGATGAGCTAAAAAATAAAAAAGAAGAGAAAAAAGAAAGAATTAATGTAGTGAATAATATACTTGAACATCTGGATTTTAATAACATAAAAGGTCAAATTACAATAACAGAATATTTAAATAATAAAGAAGAACAAAATATAGAACCAATTGAAAAAGATTTAAATTATTTAAAAAATGAAATAATAAATAAATCATTTGATAATCCTATTTTAAAAGAACTATTTGAAATTGGTGGATTAATTAAATGTCAAGAAAATTTATCATTGCAAATAATTCAAAATCTAACAGATGAAGATAGAGTAAGATTATGAATGTTAGATATTTTAGACTATAAAAATATAAAAAAAACTATTGCTTATAAAAAAACAAAAAAATGATTGAGATAATAATTAACTTTCTAAAATACCTAAAATATGAAAAAAATTACTCTAATAATACAGTACTTAGTTATGGAAAAGACTTAAAAAAATTTCTAGATTATTTAGAAAATTTAAAAATAACTAAATTTAATAATATTGATTATAAAATGTTAAGAAATTATTTGAGTCTTTTATATGAAAAAAACTACAGTAAAAAAACAATTGCAAGAAATATAAGTGCAATAAGGAGTTTATTTAAATATTTAATGAAAGATAAAATAGTAACTTATAATCCTATTACATTAATATCTAATCCTAAACTTGATAAAAAATTACCTAAATTTCTTTATTACAATGATTTAGAAGTATTACTTAATACACCAGATATTAATACTACCTTAGGTTTTAGGGATGCTACCATATTAGAATGTTTCTACTCAACTGGTTTAAGAATAAGTGAAATCACAAACATCAAAATAAATGATATTTCATTTGATGATATGAAAATATTAGTCAACGGAAAAGGTAATAAAGAAAGATATGTATTATTTGGAACAAGACTAGAGAAGTTATTAAAAAAATATATAATAGAAATAAGACCAATACTATTAAAAGATAATCATGAATATTTATTTGTAAATAAACTTGGAAAACAATTAACTGATAGAGGTATTAGATTTATAGTAGAAGAAATATTTAAAAAAAGTTCCTTAAAATATCATATTAGTCCACATACTTTAAGACATACATTCGCAACTCATTTATTAGATAACGGTGCAGACTTAAAAGTTGTTCAAGAACTTTTAGGTCATACTAACTTAAATACAACTCAAATATATACACATATTTCAAACGAAAAATTAAGGAATGTTTATTATCAAAATCATCCAAGATCTAAAATGAGATAAAATTTTCTAGATTTATATTTTAAATCCTATTTAGTTAAATTATATCGTTTGTTTTATATAACTAAAGAATTAATAATTTATTGTTCTTTTTTTTTATGTATGTTATAATTTATATAGAATAACAAGGGAGGAAATATATGAAAAAATATGTATACCTTTTTAAAGAAGGTAATAAAGATAGAAAAGATTTACTCGGTGGTAAAGGTGCAAATCTAGCAGAAATGACTAATCTTGGGCTTAGAGTACCAAATGGATTTACCGTAACAACAGAAGCATGTAATGAATATTATAAGCAAAATGAAACTTTAAGTGATGAAATAATAAATCAAATATTTTTAAAACTTAATGAACTAGAAAGTCAAACAAACAAAAAACTTGGCGATTTTAACTCACCATTATTACTATCAATTAGAAGTGGTTCTAGAGTAAGTATGCCAGGAATGATGGATACAGTACTAAATCTAGGATTAAACGATGTGGTTGCTAGTAGCTTAATAAATATTACTAAAAATAAAAGATTTGTATATGATTCATATCGTAGATTTATTTTGATGTATTCTGATGTTGTAAAAGGATATGATCGAAATTTATTTGAAAAGATTTTAGAAGAAAGAAAAATTTCTAAAAATGTAAAAAATGATTTAGATTTAGATGAAAATGATATGGAAGAAATTACTAAATCATATAAAGAATTATATAAGAGTTTAGCTAATGAAGAATTTCCAAATGATCCAAAAGTTCAACTATTAGAAGCAATAAAAGCAGTATTCAACTCATGGGAAAATGAAAGAGCAAAAGTTTATAGAAAAATGAATGATATACCAGATAATTATGGAACAGCTGTAAATATTCAAGAAATGGTGTTTGGAAATAGTGGATTAAAATCTGGAACAGGTGTTGCATTTACAAGAAATCCAGCAACTGGAGAAAATAAATTATATGGTGAATATTTAATTAATGCTCAAGGTGAAGATGTAGTAGCTGGAATTAGAACTCCAGAAACAATCGATAAACTAAAAGAAATAATGCCTGATTTATATGAAGAATTTTCAAAAAATTCTAAAATATTAGAAGATCATTACCTTGATATGCAAGATATGGAATTTACTATTGAAAATGGAAAACTATATATGTTGCAAACAAGAAATGGAAAAAGAACAACAAAAGCAGCTATTAAAATTATTTTAGATTTAATAAATGAAGGTAAAATTTCTAAAGAAGAAGCTATCATGAGAATGGATCCAAAAGACTTAAATCAATTATTACATCCAACTTTTGATGAAGAATCATTAAAAAAAGGAAAAATAATTTCTACTGGATTAGCGGCATCACCAGGTGCTGGAAGTGGTAAAATTTATTTTAATGCAAATGATGTTATAGAAGCATCAAAAAGAAACGAACAAACTGTACTAGTTAGAATGGAAACTTCACCAGAAGATATTTCAGGAATGGTAGTAACAAATGGAATTTTAACAATTCACGGAGGTATGACATCACATGCTGCTGTAGTTGCTAGAGGAATGGGAAGATGTTGTGTAAGTGGATGTAGTGATTTAATTATAAATGAAGAGTTAAAAACATTAACTACAAAAGATGGAACTATATATAAAGAAGGTGATTTTTTATCACTTGATGGGACAACTGGTTTAGTATATGGTGAACAAATTAAAACAACTGAACCATCAATTTCTGGAGATTTTGAAGAATTTATGAAAATAGCAGATAGTATTCGTAAATTAAAAATAAAAGTAAATGCAGATACAGAACTTGATGCAAAACAAGCATTATTATTTGGAGCTGAAGGAATTGGATTATGTAGAACAGAACATATGTTTTTCAAACCTGAAAGAATTTTTAAAATAAGACAAATGATAATAGCAGAAAAAATTGAAGAAAAACAAGAAGCAATTGATAGTTTATTACAATTTCAAAAAGAAGACTTTATCAAATTATTTACAGTAATGAATGGGCTTCCAATTACAATTCGTTATTTAGATCCGCCATTACATGAATTTTTACCAAAAGAAGAAAATGACATTATAAATTTATCTAAAGAATTAAATAAACCAATTGAAGTAATAAAGGAAAGAATTAATAGTTTAAAAGAATTTAATCCAATGATGGGTCATAGAGGAGTTAGACTTGATATATCAACTCCAGAACTTGCTGTTATGCAAACAAAAGCAATAATTGAAGCTGCAATAGAAGTTAAAAATAATGGAATAGATGTTAATCCACAAATTATGATACCACTTATTATTGATTTAAAAGAATATGAGTATGTAATTAATATAGTAAATAAAACTGCAGAATCTATATTAATTAATAGTAATACTAAAATTAATTATCAAGTTGGTTCAATGATAGAAGCACCAAGAACTTGTTTGATTGCAGATGAATTAGTAACAAAATCTGATTTCTTTAGTTTTGGAACTAATGATTTAACTCAATTAACATATGGATTTTCAAGAGATGATGCATCTAAATATTTAAAAGATTATGTTGATAAAAAGATACTAGAGGTGGATCCTTTTGATAAAATAGATCAAAATGGTGTAGGATTACTTGTACAATATGCGGTAATTACTAGTAGAAGAATTAATAAAAATATTGAACTTGGTATTTGTGGAGAACATGGAGGAGAAAAATCTAGTATTGATTTCTTCCATCGAATTGGACTTGATTATGTATCTTGTTCACCATATCGAGTACCAGTTGCTAGATTAGCTGCAGCACAAGCCGCGGTGAAGTTCGGTGGGACAAAGTAATTAACGATTTTGAAGTAAATTATTCTATATAATATAAGGATTAAGTGATTTTGAAAAGAAATTTTTAAAATTGATTATATTGTAAATAAAACTTCTAATTGATAAAAATTATATTAATTTTAAGACTAAGATGACTTTTTGTCGCAAATCTTAGTCTTTTTTTGATATAAAAGAGCTGATGTGCGACGAGTAATAGGTGTTATGTAAAATGCGATTAATTTATACTAAGCCCAAATTAAGGGATTTATCACAAGGTTCAAGAATTGCTTATGTTAGACAATTTAGATTGATGTCTCAAGATGATATATCAAATAAATTAGGTTTAACGGGAGAATGTAAAAGAAGAACAATGACTAGATATGAAAAAGGAAACAGAAATCCTAAAGAAGAAAGAACTTTAGAGATTTCAAAAATTTTAAATGTAAATATGAATTCTATTAAAAAATATGTATGAAGATGAAATGGATAAAGAACTACAAAAAGTTTTGTGGAAAAACCATTAGAAGAATACATCTTTGTATTATGTAAAACTGATATGTCAAAATCTATCACAAAAAGAACACTTTCTGGATATAATGATTATAGTACTAACATCATTAATATTCCTACTTTAAAAGAAGATTTAAAAAAAATGATGATAAAGTTATTTCAAAGATATTAAATCCAAAAACTTGGAACAAGGATGGTGAAAAAATGAAATTTGATGCAATTGTAGGTAATCCACCTTATCAGTTAATGGATGATGTAAATGGAGCAAGTGCTAAACCGGTATATAATATATTTATAGAAAGCGCAAAAAAAATGAATCCAAATTATTTGACTAAAATAGCCTTAGATATACCAGCAAAACATGTTAAATTCAATATTGGTTATTTAGATGAAGAAAAGTATAAACAAGAGTTATGGTATCATACGCCTCTGACAGACTTTTGGCAGATAGGAAAGGAATAGAAAAAAGATTAGAACAGATTGATATTTTTTCAACTCACTTAATTGAAGAAAAAGATAATAAAATTGAAAAAGTAATGAATAATATAAAAAACAAATATGGAAGCAATTCAATATTAAGATGTACAAGTTATTCAGAGGGATCTACACAAAGAAATAGAAATAAACTAGTAGGAGGTCATATTGCAGAATAATATTGAAAGAGCAAAACAATTTATGCCTTTTTATGCTTTAAAAGGATTTAGAGAAATGCTATATTTTGTAGAAAAACAAAAATTAGAAAAGAAAGATTTTTCTAGCGACTTTCTAATTATATTAGATGAAAAGTTAAAAAAAGTAAAAAAAGTAATGAATATAAAAGTAACATATTATTTTGATTTAAATTATATTGAAACTTGTGGAATAGTTAAATCCGTTGATGTTACAAATTAATCCTTAATATTACTTAATATGAGAATTAATTTTGATGACATTATGGATATATAATATATTTAAATAATTGCTTTAAAATGAATTATATGTTAATATAACAATCAATTAAAAAGGTTGGTGTAATAATGTATAAAGCAATAATTGATAGAGGAGAAACATTTTTGTTTTTTGATAGAGGTACTGAAGTAATAGATTATAAAAATGATATGATGGGATTTTTAATTAATACAGAAAATATAATTGATTTGATCAAAGGTATTCCAATTTCAAAGTACTATGTTAAAGATTTAGATGCAACAAATAAAATAGTTACTGAAAAACAAGCTATATGGTTATATGAACAATTAATAAATAATAAAAATGGAACTTCTAAAAATTCTGTAAAAAAAAAGTAATAAAAAAGTCATTCTAGTTAAAGAAAGTTTGATATATTTTCAAATTTTAAATATTTTAATTAACTGATTTTTTTGATATTGATGAATAATATATTACTTTTAAAAGGTATATAAAATAACTTATATTTTTTATATTATATATAATAAATTAAATATTTAACATAAAGCAAAATAATGATATAATACATGATAAATTTTAGTAGTACCTTATAATTAATATAAATTTGTAGTAATTTTGGAAATTAAAGGAGAAAAAATGAATAGAATAATTTTTTTAGAGGGATTGCTAGGAGTTGGAAAAACAACTTTAAGTAAAGAGATTGATGCTAGGAAGATAAATGATATAAATTAGGAATTGCATCATCTGTAAGAGATAAATTTTTAAAAAGAGAAAATGGAGCAATTGCTGAGCAATATGTTAATATGGGATTAAATATTAAATTGTTCAATCTTACTTAAATGCAGTGCTTTTATCCACATGGATATAAATATGAAAGATCTATGAATGGAGATGGGAAAATTTTTTTAATAAATGAAAATCCCGAAAAAACTGGTATAATTAAAAAATAAATTAGAAATACATATGGTAGAATCATAATGAAACACAAAGTAGAATAGTTTGATGGAAATGAAATTGTATGGGATCCGATAGTAACAAATTTAGTTCATTCTACTGATGATGCCTGTGTAACAGTAATGCATTTTTTAAGTCCATACCCAGAGTTTCAAATGATGACAAGATTTGTGTATCCTAATCCAGTATTACAGAAAGTGAGAAAATAAAATGAATAATGAAGAATATAAGTACAGTTTTAAAGTTAAAACATTGGATCCATTTATACAATATTGTGAGAAAAACAATTATGAAAAAATAGAGGAAAGTAAACAAATTAGAAAATTGTTTAAGAAGGAAGATAAAACAATGGCTAGAATTACTATTAAAGAAAAGAATGGTAGTTCTAAAAAACTTTTCGATTTTAAAGATGATAACATGTCTGATGAGGTACTAATTGTAAGAAGAGAATCATTGCCAATCAATTTGAAGATGATGAAGCGGTTATGTCTATTATTGATTTTCTTGGATATAAAGAGGATAAAATTCTAGATAGAACAAGATATGTTTATCAAAAAGATGATATAACATTTGAATTAGATTCCTATAATTCCCCTGAAGTTATGTTTGTAGTAGCAGTGGAAGGTGAAAAAGAAAAGACAGATTCTGTATATAATGAAATTAGTAAAGAACTTTTAGACTATATAATTTAATTAATGAATGACAATAGTATATTATTTATTTTTGATATTCATGGTATAGATTGATGATCTGAATAAGATTAACTATTTAGATAAGATCAACTCATTAAAAAAATTATTATATTTGGAAATTTATTTATGGTTGAACAGATTGACATCATAATATATGGTTATGATTATAAACTATATATAATTAAAAAAATGGTTTAATATGTTTATGCGTAGGAAGTATATTTTTACCAGCAAATGTTTGTATATTAGCAAAAGCAGAATTATATAAAGATGGGAAAGTTAAGTCAATTGGAGTAAGTTACTTTACAGTAGAATATTTAAAAGATATTATTGAAAATGTATCATTTTTGTGTAATAATAGTTTTATGTAAATAAGTTAAGTGAATTTTTAGTTTATACAAAAGGGAGATAATTATGGAAAATATTGAATTAGATAAAGTCAATTTTGTAGTAGGGTGTGATGCTGACGGAATTTTAACTAATCTTTCAAGTCACAATATTAGAGAAGGTAAAAAAGTCTTTAAAAGAGAACCTATATGCCCAGAAAAATATTCTTTAGAAGAGCAATTTGATATAAGTAACATTCCAAAATTTATATTATATTCAAAGGCATTTAAGATTTATATTAATTATTGTAAGAATGAAGAACCGAGAGAATTTGCACCAGAAGTTATAAATGAACTTACTGATGAAGGTCTTGATTTTCACTCAATTACTGCTAGAAAATTTGCTACAAGTAATAGTAAATTAGGTAAGCTTGCAAGAAAATGGTTTAAAGAATGGTTGAAAAAATATAATATTAATTTTTCTTCTTTCCAATTTTGTTCAGAGGAAAGAAGTCCAGAAGAAAAACTTTTAGCTTGTAAAAAATTAAATGTTGACGTAATGATTGAGGATAAACCAGATGTTGCATTATTTTTAACAAAAAATGGAATTAAAGTTATTATGATTGACGCACCATATAATTTAAATACAAATCATGAAAATATAAGGCATGTATCTGATTGGATTCAAGTAAAAACAATTTTGAAAAAAATGAAGCAGGAAAAAGAAAATAAAGGAAAAATAGAATTTTTAAAAAAGGAAAAAGTAGAACTTGAAAGTTTAACAAATCAAAAAAAAATAGAATATTTTAATTCTTACAAAAATTATTTAAAAAATATTAATGTAAATCAAGATGCTTTTAAAAAAGGTGATAAAAGATTTAAATTGATTTATTCTTCACTCAAATATCCTATAAAATCATTTTATAAAATCGATATTTTTGGTAAAGAAAAAGTACCTTATCAAAATGGTTTTATAATAGCATCAAATCATAGTAACAGTACGGATCAGTATAGGCTTGGAATAGCACTAGGAAATAGACCTTTCGTTGGATATGCTGCAAAAGAAATAGAAGATTCATTTAGAGGAAAATTATTTAAAGTAACAGGACTTGGAATTTTTGTTGATAGAAATGATCTTGAAAATAAAAAAGAATCTTCTGAACTTATGTCAAAATACGTTGCCCATGATAGAATTGCATTGATATTTCCAGAGGGAACGAGAAAAAATAAAACAGAAGAAGGCAAATCAAGATTTCAAAATAGATTCAAATTAGGAACTGTTGCCTTAGCTCAAAAAACAGGAACAGGTATTCTACCAGTTGCAACTAATGCATTTGGAAATGATACGGTGGTTAGATTTGGTGAATTTATTTTTGTAAATCCAATTGACGATTTGGAAGAAGTAAATAAAAAATTGGAACTTGAAATTGCAAAATTAAGTTTTGAAAATAATATATATTATTTAAAGAAGAATAATAGAATTTCAGAAATTGATAAAGAAACAAGAAAATACAATGATTATTTAAAAGAAGTTGAAATGCCTAATAACATAGAAATTGAAAAAATATCTAATAAGTTATTATAATAGGGGGGAATTATGAAGATAGGATTTAATTTAGAAGCAATATCAAAACTAAACTCTTTTAAGCTTGTTAAAGACGAAAAAGAGTATGCAAAAATGCTAAAGAAAATAGAACTTAGCGAGCAATTAAAAAAGACTTTTGAAATATTAAAAGAAGAAAATCATGAAGTATACATCTTTTCACCAACTTCAGTTGAGTTAAGTGAAAAGATGAAATTAAAAATCAAAAAAAGATTGATAAAAAAATTTCAAGAAGAAGGATTTGATTTTAGTAAATTAGCAATAGTTAATGAAGAAGATTTAATAAAGGTAGCAAAAAGAAATCATATAGATATATCTATAGAATCGGATCCAGAAGTAGCTAAAAAAATTTCTGATTTTACAGATGCAATAAACTTTTCTAATGATAAAAATTTTGAAGATCTACTTAGTGAAGTATTAGAAAATATTGATAAAAATAGAAAGTTTGTAATGGATTATAATGTAGAATCAAAGGGATTACCTTCTGAAGATAAATTTTGGTTAAAAAAATATAGGATTGGTGATTTTAAATGGACTAAAGAAAACATGTCACCTTATGACAGATTAGTAACATCAAATGCTGATTTTTATGATGAAGCAGCTATGGAATTTTTTGGCAAAAAATTCACTTATAAAGAATTTATAGATGAAATAGATGCGACTTGTAATAGTATGCTAGAAAATGGAATAAAAAAAGGTGTTAGAGTACCTATAGTTGTTGCGAACACTCCAGAATCGATTATAACTTTATATGCTCTTTTTAAAGCAAAAGCGACTGTAGTACCAATTTTTCCATTATCAACAGAAGAAGATTTTAAAAATAAATTATCTAGCATTAATGAACAAAACAAAACTGATGGATTTGAAACAAATATTATGTTTATATCAGATTTAGTATATGGAAGAATTAAAAACAGTGTTCCAAAAGATGATAAGGTTATTGTACTTCCAGTTACTAATTCTATGTCTAAGCCATTATCTTTAGCTTTTAAGAAAATTATAATGCCAAAACTAGGGATTAAGCCAGTTTCTTATAATGAACAATATATTTCGTATAATGAATATAGAGGGAAAAATACTAATTATGTAGGAGATGTTGATACCGCCTATGATAATGATTATACTGCTGTGCAATTATATACAGGTGGGACAATTAGACCAAAAGGCGTTATGCTAACTGAGGAAAATTTAGATTCATCATCTAAGCAATTTTATAATGACAGGTTTGATTTTAAACGTGGAGATAAAATTGCGGCTTTTATGCCACTTAACCATTCTTTTGGATTAATTATAGGAACTCATGTTGCAGCTACATTAGGAGTAAATCTTGATATAATAATGAAAATAGATTTTAAACGCCTAGATAAATTATTTTTGAAAGACAAGGTAAATATTTTTGGTGGAATTCCTAATATGTTTCCTGCAATTCGAAATAATGAAAAAATGAAAAACGCTGATTTATCTCATGTGAAGTATGTTCTTTCTGGTGGTTCAAAAATTGATGATACTGAAAAAAGTAATACTAATGAGTTTTTTAAAAATCGCAATTCCAAGGCTGAAACTCGCGATGGGTATGGGCTAACTGAAACAGCTGGCGGAATAATATATGATGGTGTGCCAAATATGAATACTATTGCCAAAATTGTTCAACCGGGTACTATAAATGAAATAGACTATGAGCAGCTTGGTGAGTTATGCCTTTTTGGACCACAGATTATGATAGGATATGATGATAATCAATTTAATGAAAATGCTTTAAAAAAACATGAAGACGGTAATGTTTGGCTTCACACAGGAGATAGCGCAATCATACATAAAAACGGTTTGATAGAAGTTGTTGGCAGACTGGATAGAATGATAAAGATTAATGGGGAACAAGTTATTTTAGATAAACTTGAAGAAGAAATTAATACACTACCATTTGTGGAAAAAAGCGTTGTAGTAAAGAGGCCGGATGAAAAACGTGGCGATGTTCCGGTTGCTTTTATTAAATTGAAACCTAATTATATTTGGAATAAAGATATAGATTATGCTATTGATTTATTCTACGAAAAAAGGTTAACTGCTTTTTCTAGACCAAGAACAACAAATGCCATTGATGAATTTCCTTTGACCAATGTAGGGAAAATAGATTTTAAAGCACTTGAAAAAGTTGCAATTGAACAAAATACTGAAATGAAAACAAGATAAAATAAATTATTTTGTTTTTTTTAACTATTTTAGCAATTAAAATGTTGAATATTTTCACTTTTATGTTATTATTTATATATATTATTATTTATATAAGATAGTAGAGAGTGAGTGAATGAAGTGAATTTTTTAAATTTTCAAATAGCTAGTTTGTTTTATACTGTATTGTTGTCAATTATATATTTTTCAAAAAAGAGAGCAGTAAATGTAGATAATAAAATTTTTTCTATGCTAATAGTAGTAAATTTTGCTGGAGTTATTTTGGATATTATAAGTACTTCTTTAGCTTTTTATGATTTCAATAATGTATTGTTAAATCCTATATCAAAAGTATATTTAATATACATGATAAGTTGGCTGCTTTTATTTACAATATATATAGTTTCAATAGCAAATAAAAATATGAAATTTGATCCAAAACAAAAATGGTTTTCTATTACTTGGATAATATATATCTTATTTGTTATTGCTATAGCATTTCTTCCGCTTCACAATTATTCAACTGATGGAAGAATATATACATATGGACCTGCAGTAGTAACAACTTATTTTTTTGCAGGGATTTGTAGTCTTATATGGATAATAAGTTTAATAGTTAATAGAAAAAATTTGAAGAATAAAAAATATATTCCACTATTAGCATTTGCTATATCAGGTTTGTCTGCGGGAATAATTCAATTTATCTCACCTGAGACATTGATAATAACTTTTGTATTAGTTTTTATTAATTTTCTTATGTATTTTACAATTGAGAATCCGGATATGAAAATGATAGAGGAACTGAATTTTGCAAAGGATCATGCTGAAAAGGCTAATAGAGCAAAATCAGAATTTTTATCAAGTATGAGTCATGAAATAAGAACCCCACTTAATGCAATAGTAGGATTTTCAGAATGCATTAAGACGGAACATGATTTAAATGAGGCACAAAAAGACGCTGATGATATAATAATGGCATCTCAAAACTTACTTGAAATAGTAAATGGTATTTTAGATTTATCTAAGATTGAAGCTAATAAAATGGAAAAAGTGAATACCAATTATGAACTCCTACCTAATCTAGAAAATATAGCTAAATTAATGATTCCAAGAATTGGGGAAAAACCGATTGAGTTAATTCCTCAATTTGGGTTAGATATTCCAGCAGTCATGTACGGGGATTTAGGAAAAATAAAACAAATAGTTACTAATCTTCTAACAAATGCTGTGAAGTATACAGAAAAAGGTAAAATATTATTTAATGTTAACTGTGTAAATAATGGAGATAATTCCTCATTAGTATTTTCAATAGAAGATACTGGACGAGGTATCAAACCAGATCAAATTGATAAATTATTTACTAAATTTAATAGATTAGAAGAAGATAGAAATACAACAACAGAGGGGACAGGACTAGGACTTGCTATTACAAAATCACTTGTTGATATGATGGGCGGCAAGATAATAGTTCAAAGCGTATATGGACAAGGATCAAAATTCACAGTATATCTAAATCAAAAGATAGTGAAAATTCATGAAGGAATAACTGCTAAAATTGTCAAAAAAGAAGAGAATCTTGATTTTAGTGGATCAAAGATATTAATAGTGGATGATAATAAATTAAATTTAAAAGTAGCTGATAAAATTTTAAAAACTTACAACACCATAAATGTACTAGTTGAAACTGGTATGGAAGCTATCGAATTAATAAAAAATGGAAATAGATATGATCTTATATTAATGGATGACATGATGCCAAGAATGCGTGGACCTGAAACCTTAATGAGATTAAAGCAAATTGAAGGATTCGATATTCCAACTGTAGCTTTAACAGCAAATGCAATTAATGGAATGAAAGAACAATATATTAAACAAGGTTTTGCTGATTATCTAGCAAAACCGATTGAGAAAGATGAATTAAATCAAGTTATGAAAAAATATTTACACATATCTAATAATGTAGAAAACTCAAAACTTAAAACGAATCAAAATACCGAAGTTAGTGATACAACAAATTTAAATCAGAATGAAATTAATTCAGCATTTAGTGGTAAAAAAGTCCTTGTTGTTGATGACAATAAAATAAATATAAAAATTGCAGCAACATTTTTAAAACCTTACAATTTTGACATTGATGAGGCGCAAAGTGGACAAGAATGCCTAAATAAAATAAGAAATGGAAATAAATATGACTTAATATTCATGGATGACATGATGCCTGAAATGACTGGGACAGAAACAATGCATAAATTAAAGGACATGAAGATAAAACTTCCAATAGTAGTTCTAACAGCTAATGCAGTCGAAGGTGCAAGAGAAGCTTATATAAAAGAAGGTTTTGATAATTACATATCGAAACCTATAAATAGAACAGAGCTTGATAAAATAATAAATTTAGTTCTATCTAAAAAAGAAGAATTAGGAAAATTAGAAAAGTCACTTTTTGATGATATTACAAAAGATTTTGAAGATTTACCTAAACCATTAAACACTAATATTTCTAATTCAGTTGTGTATAAACCAAGTAGTCAATTTTCTTCAATATATGTTGATAAACAAATTGAAAAAGGAAATATTGAATACCTAAAACAGAAAAGTGTAGATGTCAATCAAGGAATTGAACTTTTAGGCGATTTAGATATGTATAATGAAACCTTAAAGGATTTTATGAATGGGATAAATGATAGATTAACAAAACTAAACAAATATAGAATTGAAAAAGATATGTCTAACTATACAATAGAAGTTCATGCATTAAAAAGTGATTCAAAATATTTAGGATTTACTAAATTAGCAGAATTCGCACTAAATCATGAAATGAAGAGTAAAGAAAATGATTCAATTTATATTGACCAAAATTTTATAAGTCTATTTAAAGAAATAGAAAACATAAAACTTATAGTTTCTAGCTACTTATAAATCGTAATAAATTTATTGATTTACTATTTTGTAAATAATTTATATATAGCTGTTAAATAGAGTATAAAAATTTAGTAATTTAGTATAAATAATCAAATAAGTAGAAAATTGTTAATGATAAAATAAGAATGTACAAAAAATGTAATATAAAAATGCACAAAAATGTACATTCTTTTGTTATACTTTAAAGGTAAAATATGGAGGTATAACATGGATAAAATAATAAAATTGAAACAGATGTTGATAATATTGAAAACATTAGAAATAAAGCCTAATTATTTTGAATTAAGTAGAAATTATATAATGGATAGAAGAATAATAAAAAAGTATGATAATGGTTATGAAGGCAAACTTAGTAATAGAATTAGAAGTTCAAAATTGGATAAATATATATAAGAAATAAAAGAAAAACTAGATTTACCTGGTTCAACAATATCATGAACATATCAATATATTAAAGATAAAGATAATAATATTGGGATATATTCAAATTTCTATCAATATGTAAAAAAAGAAACAATTAAAATCAAATAAAAAAAATAAAGTACATTTAAGATATGAAACAGAGTTAGGTAAACAACTATAATTTGATTGGAAAGAAGATATAAAGATGTTTAATAAATATGGTGAATTATTTAAATTTAAAATATTTTCTTCTACATTACGAGCTAGTAGATTACATATATTTATTTATAGTAAATTTAAAATAAGAAATGATGTTCAAAAATGTTTGATTAAAATATTTCAATATATTGGGGGTTACCAAAAGAAACATTTACTGATAATATGAGTAGTATTATGGATACAAAGAAGAAAGAATTTTATAAAGAATTTAAGACATTTTCAAAAGATATAGGATTTGAACCCAGGAAATGTAAACCTAGAAAACCATATACCAAAGGGAAAGATGAATCATGTAATGGATTTATAAGTTGGTTAATTACTTATAATGGTGAGTTCGAAACTAAAGAAGAATTAATTAAAATAATATAAAAAAAAATTTGAAAGTTAATAGGCAAATTAATAATACAACAGGTATTCAACCGATACTTTTATTTCAAAAAGAAAAAGTTATATGTCTAAAAGGAAATAATGATAATGTTGATGAAATAATAAATATGGATATTAATTGTTTTGATAAATATTATATTTTAGACATTGATGGTTTTAAATTTTTCTGCACTCATGGAGATAATTTCGGTTTTTATAATAGAAAAACAATAAATAAAAGTATTTTTGTACCTCCCTTTTAAAATTAGATTTTAAAATATTAGCTCAATCCATAATTTTTGATTTTTTCAGTATTCCTGGAAAATCTCTTCCTTCGTTTTGACTAAGAGAGAAAAACTTTTTCTTTTATTATTTTTCGAGTTTAATAATAAGTGTGTTAGTATTTTTTTTGGTCGAAAAATATAATTACCAACACTTTTTCTTTTGTAATAGTTTAACAAAGAAGAATGATTTTTCGTTAGAAATTTGGTACAATTATATTAGGAATTATTTTTTTATAATCGATTATTATAAAAAATATTATGGATAATTCATTTTTAAAGAAGAAAATATAAAAAAATCATATAATGAAACAAGTTTTAAAGACTAAAACCAGAATTTTAAATTTCTGTTTTTTTTTAAAATATGAAGTTAATTACATTTATATATGAATGTAGAAAAGGTTAAAAAATAAAATAACAAATATTTAATGAATTTAATTGAAACAGTATAATTTAAAATCTTTTTAGTCGAAATTGCTTAAAATATATATTCGAATACATTGAATTTTTAATAATTTAATAAAAAAGATAAATAATTATTAGATTTGTTATATGAAATTACTACTTAAACATTTTATAATAATTGTGTTTTAATTAAAAATATTCCTTTTAAATACTAAATTACAAACCTCTTTTCACTTTTTACTTTCATTAATATTTGACAAAAAAATAAAAGAATGTATAATTAATAAGTGTCTATTTTGAGTGATAAAAAAACCTTTAAGGAGGTATACATGAAAACTGAATTAATTAGTATTGTAGTTATTTTAAAAAATAGTGATACTGATTTAAAAAAAACTTTGTCATCTATCTTGAAACAAACATATAGTAATTTAGAAATATTGATTATAATAGAAAAAAATTATAAATTGGACAAGAATATAATAAAATTTGTGAACAAAGATAAAAGAATAAAAGTAATATGCAAAAAAGGTGAATACAATAACAAAGTATTTGGTTATAAAAAAGCCAAAGGAAAATACTTGTTATATGTTGAAACAGGTGATTTTATAGAAAAAAATATGATTGAAATAATGTATAATAATTTATTGCAATATGATGTTGATATAGTACATTCTCAACATAAAATATTTCATAATGGAAGCTACGAAATACCAAAAAATATTTTAAATAGAAATGTTAAAATGAATCTAGCAGAATTAGAACCTAAATTTTTTGATTTACTTTATAAAACTGGAAATTGCGATGGTGTAACTAAGCAATTAATTAAAAAAAAGATAATGGATAATGTTACGAATGTATCTAATGATTTAATATATTTTAGTGATTTAGTAATTAATATTGAAATATATAAAAAAATGAATTCTATATTATTTATACCTGATGAATTATATGTTTATGAAAATTCATCAAATAAAATTAGATTAGAAATAGAAGAATCAATAAAACAAATTGAAGATATGTTGAATATTTATTATCTTTTATATAAATCAATTGATGAATTTAAAATAAAAGATAGAAAGCATTATAAAATGAGTTTGGTAATTAGAATACTAATGATACTTAATTCATTAATATACGAACTTAAAAAAAGTAAAAATATGAATAAAAAGCAATTTTTAGTTGAGATTAATAAAATAATAGAAAATGATAAAATAAAAAAAATATTTAAATATTTAAATAGCAATAAAGAAATTGCTGACTATTTAAAAAGAAATGATAAGATGACTTACTTCTTTGTTCAATTATTTTTAAATGAAAAAGTAAAAACATTGTATTATTTTTACTTATTTTGTTTTTTTAAAAAAATAAAAATAAACGATACAATAATTTGACAAAATATAAATTTAATATATAATATGCAATAAAAAAGGGGGGACAAATATGACAGATGAAAAAGATTTAGATTTGTCTGATATTTTTAAAGCAATTGGAAAAAGAATTATTTTAATATTATTTTTTTCATTAATTGGTCTAGGAGCAGCAGTATTTTATAATTATACAGCTCCACTAAAATATGAAAGTAGAACAACACTATATGTTCAACCAAAAGTATCTTCATCAGGAGATGTTGACTATGAAACATTATTATCAAGTCAAAGATTAGTTAAAACGTATACTCAAATAATTAAAAGTAGATCAATAATAAATCAAGTAAAAGAAATATTAGTACTAGATTTATCATATAGTGAAATAATTAATAGTTTAACTGTTTCTTCATTAAGTGATACAGAAATAATCTCTATAACAGTTAAAACAGATGATCCAAAATTAGCAAGTGAAATTGCAAATACAATAGCTGAAGTATTTATAAATGAAATTAAATCAACAATGGAAATAAGTAATATAAGAATAATAGATGAAGCCATAACTGATAGAAATCCAGTTGAACCTAATATATTAAAAAATAGTGTTATGGGGCTGGCTGCTGGATTAATCTTAGGACTTGTTTTAGCATTTTTATTAGAATCAATGGATAATAAAATTAAAAATCATGAAGATATTAAAAGATATTTAAAAATTAAAACATTAGGAGTAATTCCTCATGATTCAATTGAATATGAAAATGTAGATAAGAAAAAGAAAAAAAATATAGTAAATTCAAACGTTGTTGATTTACAAATAGTAAAAGAGCCAACAAGTATTATTTCTGAATCAATACGTATGTTACGTACTAATTTAAATTTTTTAGATTTAAAAGTACTTAATGTTACATCAACAGTAGCATCTGAAGGGAAAACTGAAGTAATTAGTAATACAGCAGTTGCATTTGCGATGTTAGGTAAGAAAGTATTAATAGTTGATTGTGATTTAAGAAGACCAAAAATTCATAAAAAATTTGGAATTTCAAGACAATATGGTGTTTCAGACATTGTTTTATCACATGGTGTTAATAATTATAAAGAAGTGATACAAACATATAAAACTGGAGTGAATGATGTTTCAATTGATATATTACCGGCTGGTAGTAAAATATCAAATTCCTCTGAATTAATTAATAGTACATTTTTTGCTAAATTAATAAAAGAAGTTAGTATTGACTATGATTTAGTATTACTTGACTGTCCACCTATTTCTATGATAACTGATGGAGTATTAGTATCTAAGTTAGCAGATGGGACTATTTATATAATTGAATCAGATCGTACAGATTATCAGGTTATTGGTAATTGTATTGAAGATTTGCAAAATAATAAAGCTTTTGTGCTAGGTGCTGTATTAACTAAAGTAAATATTAAAAGAGAAAAAAAATTATATGGATATAAATATGATTACTATTACTCAGATCACAGAAAATAAAATGATTGATATTCACAGTCATATTTTATTTGATGTTGATGATGGTTCTAAAACATTAGAACAAAGTATAAATACTTTAGTGCAAGCACAAAAAATTGGAGTTAAAGTTATAGTTTGTACACCACATACAAAATATGGTGATGTACAAAGAAGATTAAAAGTAAATAAAAATTTTGAAATTTTAAGAGAAATTGCTAAAAAATATGGAATTAAACTTTTACTTGGAAATGAAATAATGCTAACTTCTGAAACAAGTTATTTACTTAGTAATAAAAAAATTAGAACATTAAATGGTAGTAATTATGTATTAGTAGAATTTAAAAGAAATGAAAATAGAAGTTTTAATGAATTATTAGAACAAATAGAAAATATTATGGATTTAGGGTATAGGATAATTTTAGCTCATCCAGAATTGTATGCAAATTATCAAGATATTAAATTACTTAAAAAGCTTAAAAATGAATCTATAATTTTACAATTAGATGCTACAAGTGTAATTAAAAATAAAGGTAATTCAAAAATATATAAATTTGCAAAAAAAATGTTGGATGAAAATTTGGTAGATATTGTTGCTAGTGATTATCATGATAATGAAAAAAGAAACTATCAATCGTATTTTGAATCTTATAATTTTATTTCAAAAAGATATGGCGAAGAAAAGGTGAAGAATTTATTCTATAATTATCCACTTTACATATTAACTAATGCATTTAATAAAAAAGATTGATAAAACAGTCTTTTTCTTTTATAATTATACTAGGTGATGTAAATGAAAATATTATGTGTGGGTAATGTATATAATGATTTTATTATGCAAGTTTCATCTTTTCCAATTGAAAATATCGAAACTAAAATAAATAATAAAATAGAATGTATCGGTGGTGCTGCAAGTAATGCTGCATATTTATTAGGCAAATGGGATAGTGATGTATATTTTGCTGGTGTTGTTGGTAATGATGAATTTGGTAAAAAAATTAAGGATGATTTTGAAATGGTTAACGTTAATACCGATTATTTAAAAATATCAAATGAAAAATCAAATACTAATTTTAAAATAGGAAATCAAGAAAATAAAAAAATAACTATTTTGACATTTAATCCTCAAAATAATAAATTAGATGATTTTGAATTAGAATTTGAACCAGATATATTATTATTTGATGGTGGGGAGTATGATTTTTCTAAAAATTTAATTGAAAAATATCCAAGTGCAATTTCAATAATTTCTGCTGAAACATATTCTGAAAATACAATTTCTTTAGCAAAAAAGGTTGATTATATAGTTTGTTCAAAAAAGGTTGCTGAAGAACTTAGTAATATTAAAATTGATTACAATAATAATGTAACTTTAGAAAAATTGTATAAAACTATAAAAAATATTTTTCACGGAATGATTATTGTTACATTAGAAGAAAAAGGCTGTTTATATGAAATAGATAATAATATAAAACAAATGGCTTCGATTAAAGTAGATGTAGTTGATTCAACATATGCATGTGATATTTTTTGTGGTGCTTTTACTTATGGTATATCAAAACAAATGGATTTTGAACAAATTCTTAAATTATCAAATATTACTGCAGGATTATCAGTAAGTAGAATTGGTAGTCGTCATTCAATATTTAGTCTAGAAGAAATAAGAGAGTATTATCATGAGCTTAAGTAATATATTATTCGCTGACAATTTACCTAAAATTGATCTTCATGGACTTGATAGAGAAACTGCTAGAGTTTTTGTTACAGATTTTATTAATGAACAAAAGAAATTAAAAAATAATGTTTTTATAATAGTTCATGGAATTGGAAGTGGAATTTTAAGAAGTACAACTTTAGATACACTAAAAAAAAATAAATTAGTAATTGAGTTTCAAACGAGTTTTTTTAATCCAGGTTGTACAATAGTTAAAATTAAATTATAATTATTTAAAAATTAAATAATTTATTTTTATAGATAGTTTTTCATAAATAAATTGATTATATTATTTGAAAGAGTATTTCTAATTAAACATTAAATTAAAGCGATAGATAAATTTACGCTTTTTTTAATACTTAAATTTCATATTTGGTTATTTAATTAATTTTTATTATATCAAAAACGAATAAGAAAGAACTATTTAAAATATAAATAATTAAGAATTAACTATTTAAAACCAACAAAATAAAATAAAATAATTTATAATTTGACAAACTAATTATATTGTGTTATTATACTCGACATAAATCGAAGGGGGAGTTTATATGTATAATGAAAATTCAAATTTTTCAATTAGAAATTTAATATTACAATTTCTATTTATAGTGTTATTTATATTTGTTTTAATCTGGATATTTCCAATGAAAAGTGATTTAAATAATGCTCTTAAAAATGTTGGGAATAGTGAAACAGATTTATCAATGTTCTATGATCAAATTTTTAATAATAATGTTTTAGCAATGAAAGATGCAGCTAAAAGTTATTATACAACACCTAGGTTACCTCAAAAAGTAGGTGACAAAGTTAAAATGACTTTAAGAGAAATGCTAGATGCTAAGATTATTTTACCATTTGTAGATAGTAGTGGTGATGCATGTGATCTAGATTCTTCATATGTAGAAATTTCAAAAAATGATGATGAATTTATAATGAAAGTAAATTTAAAATGTGGAGAACAAGAAAACTATTTATTGGTTTATATGGGATGTTATGATTATTGTCAAACTGCCATTTGTGAATCTAATACGAGTGATGTTAAAAGTCCTATAATATATGATTCAAAAACAAATGAAGTAGTAAATAATAACAATACAACTATTATTAATAATAATAATAACAATACAACTATAATAAATAATGACAATGATACAATTATAATAAATAATGGTGGAGATACAGAAACACCAGATCCTGAAGATCCAACTGAGGTAGAAAAAGAATATATATATGAATATGTTTTAAATACTGGAAGTTATACTGAAACAGATTGGTCTGCTTGGTCATCAACAGCTGTAACAGCATCTGATACTGTTAGTGTAAGAACAAAAATTCAAACTGCAACTACATTAATTGGTTACAATGTAAAAACAGCAGAAGATACAGCAAATCCAATTTATAAAACTGAACAAGTAATTATTGGATATGAAAACAAAACAGTTTGTACTAAATATGACTATGTAGCAACTGGTGAATATACTTATGGAAGTTGGACATATTCAACTATAAAATATTATTCATCAACACCAAAAGACACATCAACTACATATTATGTAATTGATAGTTTGGATACTACTGTTTGTGGAAGCAATTGTACAGCATCAACTGCAGGATATTATAAAGTATATACAAGAACTTCTACTCCAGTAACAGAATATAAATGTACTGAATATGGAACTGAAAAAACTCCAATATTTGGAACTAAAACAGTATTTGCTGGATATCCTACTATTGAAATTAGTAGAACACCAGTTTATAAAACAACTACAACTACATTATATAGTTATAAAACTAGAACTTATACAGGTACTTCAAAATATGTATGGAGTAAATATAGTGATCAAGACTTATTAAAACAAGGATATCAATATACTGGAAATAGAAAAGAAGTTAATTAAGCATAAATTTATGTTTGAATGAAAGGGTGGTTTAAATGATAAATACAGATAAACAAAAAAGAATAGATGGTCAAATTATTGAATTATTTAATAATTTATTTGATAAAGTTAATGAAACTACAACTTTAACAGACTTAGAAGAAAGCTATTATTCAAAAATGATTGAATATTTAGATATTCAAGTAATGGGTTATAAAATTTCAGATACATTACTTAGTGATTTACTAAAAAAATATGATGAAATAGTTGAAAATGTTACATTTAATGAAGAGTTAAAAAAGGCTACAACTTTTGCTGAAAAAAATAATTCAAAAAACATTTTTAATAATGAAGACATTAAAGAGTTAAGTGATTTAATTTATAATTCAAAATCAAATTTAATTGAAGAAGAAAAAATTGAAAATGAAAACTTAAATAATAACAAAAAGTCTTTCTTTGGTGAAATTAGAGATGTTATAAGAGAATATAATTTGGCAGTAAATGATGTTGAATTAGATGAAGAAGCAAAATTAAATAAGAAAAATACAAAAGAACAAATGGTAATACTTGGAGATAAAATTAAAAGTAATCTAAATAAAATAAAAGTTAATATTGCTGATATGTACATAGAAGGTAGAATTTCAGCATCAATAAAAAAAGATAAATTCATTGTTTGCCAAAAACAAGTACAAAACAAAATAATTGAAACTTCAAATTCATTTAAAGAATTAATAAATGAAAAAAAAGAACAACAAAAAAACAAAAAAATACAAAAACTTGTTGAAAAACAAACAAAATTATCTTCAAAATTAGTATTAATTAAAGATGCAGATCCTAAGGATGTAACTGGATTAAATGGAATTGTTAGAGATATAAATGGAGCTAACAAGAAAAAATATATTCAAGGAACTTGTACACTTCTTTTAGTTTCAACAGCACTTACAATGTGTGCTTGTGCATCATCTATTAATGAAAAAAATAATCAAGAAATGCAAGTATTAGCTCAATCAGCAGATGAAAAAGCAGATGAAATTATACAAGCTAAGTTAGCAAATCAACAATTAGTTGAACAAGATAATTTAGAAAATGAAGAATTAACATCACAACAACTTGTATTTGATTCTTTAACTAGCCAATCAATTGAAATGATTAATTATTTGATGTCAAAAGGAATTGAAATTACAGAAGATTCTAAAGATGAAATGGCTTATAAATTAACACTTTATAAATTCTTTGCTAATGCTAGACAATTTAGTGATGAAGAATATGCAATGTTTATGCAAGAAGGTAGTATTAAACCAACTGATATATTTGGGACTAATGGTATTTATTTTAGAGTTAATGAATTACTATTTTTCCAAACTATTTCAGCAAAAGAAGGTCAACAAATTGATTATTCAAAATTATATTCCGAAACAAATGATATTAATTTATTAAATAGTAGTTCAGATTTAATTGCTAAATTTAATACTGTTGAAACTTCAAAAGAAAGAAAAGAAATTGCAAAAGAATATTCATTATTTATTGATGAAAAATTAATGAGTGATACAATCTACACAAATGAAGCTTTAGAAACATTAATATTTCAAATTAAAGCATTTCAAGAAATAACAAATGCTTATGGAATAAATACTAACTTTTCAGAAGCTATTCAAGCTAGATTAAACACTAATATAATTTCATGTGTTGAAGGTGAATTAACAGTAGAAAACATAATGAATACATTTAATATTAGTGAAGAAAAAGCAGAAGCTATTTTAGAAGCAAGTAAAAATTCAAATGTTGATGCTAGTAGTTTTGAATCAGTATTTGTAACAGCTATTAATAGTTATATTAATGAAAAGAAAACAGATGCAAATGTTAAAGCAGCTAATATGGAATTTGATGCAATTCTTTCTATTGAAAATGTAATTGAACAAGTTAGTGAAAAAATAGAAATTACTAATTATTTAGAAATTGAAAATCCACAAACTTATTTACAAAATATTAAAGAAAGTAAAATTTCTTCAAAATATAAATCTAGTTCAGATGCAAGTAGTGTTACTGCTACAAACAATGCAGGTGAAACAGTAATTATTTCACAAGAACAATTAGATAAATATAATATTGATTCAAGTAGTCCAACAGCTCAAGCTGAATTGGAAGCTGCAGTAAAAGTTACTGAAGATTCAAAAACTGTAGTAACAGATGCAAATAATAACGTAGTAAATAAAACAGCAGAACAACTACAAAAAGAATTTGAAGAACAATCTAGAAAAGAAGCGGAAGCTGCAGCAGCGGAAGCTGCTAAAAATGCACAGTCTAAAACTGAGTTTATAGAAGAATCAAATGGTCAAACTATAATAACTGAAACTCCAGAAAAAATATATGACTATACAAATTCTAGTAACAATGGAAGTATTACTAATTCAGATGGTACTAGTACAGAATTTGTTCCAGTTGATGGTGGAACAGTTATAACAGAAGAAATAACTACAATTGATTATCAATCAAGTATAAGTGAATTAAAAAGTATGAAAGAATTGTTATTATCAGTAAATAAAATAGCAGATAATAATGAAATACTTAGTGGATATACATTTACTTTAGTAGGATAACAGGTTGTAAAAACGTAGTATCAAATTACGTTTTTTTGTTTGACAATGATTGTTATTTATGATAATATTTTATTAGGATAGGAGGAGTAGCTTGAAAGAAAATTATTTATTTGATTATACAAATGAAAATGAATTTCATAAATTAGAAAGATCTCTTAAAAAATATAATATGCTGGCATATAAAAAACTCTATTTTGAATTCTACCCCTCATTAAAAGATGGTAATAGATTAGGTGAGTTAGTTTCAACTAATTCAGAAAATAGAACATTTAAATATCAACTTAAATTACCAACTGATACATTATTTGCTAGAGTACATGGTAATATAATGTTACATTATATTGTATATGAAACAGAAAAAATAATAATGTTAGATAAATTAACACCAGAAGATATATTAACTGAAGGACATCAGTCAGAATTAGTAACGTATAAAGGTGTAATGGTTTCTAAACAACATTCAGATAAAGATATATTTAAAATTAATTTACTTAATATGATTCAAAAATAAATTGTAGTGAAATACAATTTTTTCTATATAAATTAAAATTAATGAAGGAGTAACTATGATTAATAAAAAAAATATATTAATAACATGTGTAATTTTAATAATAATTACAATTTCTTTTTTATTAATAAAATATATTAATAAGACTAATTTTAATATTGATGATATAAAAACTGAAAATAATGATTTAAATGATAAGACATCTGTTATTGAAGAAAATAATGAAATTAATAATGATGATTCTAGTAGTGAATTAAATGTCAGTGGTAGTGAAGTTGATCTTAGTAATACTACAATAAATACTGGTAGTGGAGTAAGTGGTAATACAGGAATTGCTACTGATGAAACTACAAGTAATATTATAGATTCAACTGATAATGAAATAGATTTTAATACAAATGATGAACAAATAGAAAATGAAAAAGAAGAGTATGAAGTTTATTTAGATTTTAGTTCGTTAAGTATTAATGAAAGTTTATCTAGAAGTAAATTAAATGCACTTGGAATATTAACTGATAACTGGGATAATGGACTTAGTACTAGAACTAAAATAATTGATGATAATGGTAATAATATATTACAAGTATATTACCCGGCAGGTGGTTATGGACCGCAACAAACTGGAATGCAAGTTGAATTTATCCTAAATGATAATATAGAATATTATATGTCATATGATTTTATGTTTGATGAAAATTTTAGCTTTGGAAGTAGTTCTAAAGGTGGTAAATTACCAGGAATTACTGGAGGAGAAAGATGTGGTAGTGACTTCATATGTGATGGAACAAATGGATTTTCAGCTAGATTTATGTGGAGAAGTGAAGGATTAGGAGAATTATATTTGTATCATGCTGATAAAACAGGTTCATATGGTGATGATATTGCATTTATGAGTAATGGTTCTCAAGTACAGTTTTCTAGAAATAAGTGGTATAACATTAAAGAATATGTGAAAATGAATATTGAGCCAAATAAATATGATGCTGTTGTGAAGATATGGATAAATGATATATTAGTAGTAGATATTACAAATATTAGATTATCTACAAATGGTGATATGATTGATACATTTTATTTTTCAACATTTCATGGTGGAAGTACATCTGCATGGGCAGTTGGACATGATTCATATATGTATTATGATAATATAAATTTGTCAAAAAATAATTTTTTTGGGTATTAAAATGTATTATTATAATATACTTAAATAAAACAGTAATAAATATTATTGTTTTATTTAACAAGAAAGTGGGTTTATGAAAAAAATAAATAAAAAAGAAAATATTAAATTATATCTAGTAAATGAATTAGGACGTTGGGAATGTAAAAAATTTACAAATTTAATAGAAGCATTAGAGTGTGCTAGAAACTATATTCTAAATGAAGAAAAATTTACTAAGCGATATCGTATAATTAAAAGTACTGATTTTGATGACATATTATTAATTGGTGATAATTTTAGTAAACTAGATGAATTTTTAGTGCAATTAAATACAAATGATAATAGTTCTAAAATTAATGTAAAAACTTTATAAAAAAAACGAACCTTATAAAGTTCGAATATTTTTCTAATGGTGCCCTTATGGTGGAAGTACAAATTAAAGAAAATAATATATCTCCTATTTCTTCAGTTAAAGCAGCCATTCTAGATAATGGTGAAAAGTACGGTTTTTCAAATTGATTAGCCCATTCACAACTTCTTTTTGCATTTCTAAAATTGTTTTATTACCTATTTAATTCACATCCTTTTTATTTATTTAATTACTATTTCATCAAAATTTTCAATATATTTAGAATTTTGTATAACTTTATACTATTCATATTATTCCTCCTGACAAAAGAGTAACACACTATACTATTGGTACATCCAATAATGGTGTGATTTATTACATAAATATGTTATCATATTTTTAGGCATATTAAAACTCGAACTTAATAATCAAACCAAAAGTTCGAGAAAGTTCGAGTTTGTATACACTCTGGTGCGGGTGAAGGGACTTGAACCCCCATGCCGTAAAGCGCTAGATCCTAAGTCTAGTGCGTCTGCCAATTTCGCCACACCCGCAATTTAAAATGGTGGACCCTGTAGGACTCGAACCTACGACCGTCCGGTTATGAGCCGGATGCTCTAACCAACTGAGCTAAGGGTCCATTGCATCACTGCTTTTATATAATATCATACATAAATTAAATTTGCAATAAATTTAATAAAACTTTTGATAAAATTTATCAAATCCAATATAATTATATTCTATAATAACTATTAAATTCATATTAATTGTATTGAAATAATATTTATGATATAATTTTAAATAAAGAAAGGTGATACTATGAAACTATATAATACCTTAACACATTCTATTAAAAACTTTGTTCCAGTAGAAAAAAATCAAGTAAAACTTTACACTTGTGGTCCAACAGTATATCATAATGCTCATATTGGAAATCTACGTACTTATATATTTGAAGATGTTTTAGAAAAAACCTTAAACTACGTTGGTTATGAAGTAAAAAGAGTAATGAATATTACAGATGTAGGACATCTTAGTAGTGATTCTGATACTGGTGAAGATAAAATGCTTAAAGGCGCTAAAAGAGAAAATAAAACCGTTTTAGAAATAGCAGATTATTACACAAAATTATTTTTAGATGATATGGAAAAAATAAATAATAAAATCCCTACTATATTAAGTAAAGCAACGGATAATATAGAGCAATACATAAAAATAATTGAAAAATTATTAATTGATGGATATGCTTATAAATCTAATGGAAATATTTATTTTGACACAGCAAAATTAGATGATTATTATAAATTAACTAATCATAAAATTGATGAAATGGTAGTAGGTGCTAGAGTTGGGGTAGAAGAAGATACAGCAAAAAAAAATCAGGCTGACTTTGTACTTTGGTTCACAAAATCAAAATTTGATAATCAAGAATTAAAATGGGATTCGCCATTTGGAATTGGATATCCTGGTTGGCATATTGAATGTTCAGGAATAAGCATAAAATATTTAGGAGAGTATTTAGATATTCATTGTGGTGGTGTAGATAACATTTTTCCCCATCAAACAAATGAAATTGCTCAAAGTGAAGCTTATTTAGGACATAAAGGGTGTAATTTTTGGTGCCATGGAGAATTCTTAAATGACAGTACAGGAAAAATGAGTAAATCAAAAGGGGAATTTTTGACTTTATCATTGTTAGAAACAAAAGGATATAATCCGTTAGTTTATCGTTTTTTTTGTTTAAATTCACATTACCGTAAAGTATTATTATTTAGTTATGATAATTTAGATAGTGCAGCTATTGCTTATGAAAAATTATTAAATAAGATTTCTATAATAAAATTAAATCCAGGTTGTAGTATTGATAGTGAAGCTGTATTAAAATATACAAATAGATTTAAACTTTATCTTCAAGATGATTTAAATACAGCAAATGCAATAACATTACTTTATGATGTAATTAAAGATAGTATATCAAACAATACAAAACTTGAATTAATAAAAGAATTTGATAAAGTATTATCATTAAATTTATTAAATGATTTTACTATAAGTATAGATAGTAAATTAGAAATATATATATTAGATGAAATAAAAAAAAGAAGTGAAGCTAAAAATAATAAAAATTTTGAGTTAGCAGATAAAATAAGAAATGAACTGCTTGTTAAAGGGATTATCTTAAAAGATACAAAAGATGGTACTTTATATGAATTAGAAAAGAGGTAATTATGAATTTATTTACATTAAGATTTGAAAATTCTTTTACTGTTTTACTTGCAATAATTGGGTTTATAATAGTAATATATGCTCAATTAAAAATAAATAAAACTTATGCAATTAGTAAAAATATAAAAAATAATAAAAATCTATCTGGATTTGAAATAGCTAGAATGATTTTGGATAAACATGGTCTAAATAATATGCATATAGTTGCAGTAAAAGGTCAGTTAACTGACCATTATGATCCTTCAAGAAAAGTACTTAGATTATCTGAAGAAATATTTAATGGTACATCAATTGCAGCAATGGCAGTTTCAGCTCATGAATGTGGCCATGCTATTCAAGATAAAGAAAACTATATATTTATGAGAATTAGAGGATTTTTAGTTCCAGTTGTAAATTTAGTATCATACTTAGGATATTTTGTATTATTGATTTCAATTATAGCAGGAATTACAGGATATTTATTGGTTGGAATAGTTCTAATACTTGCTACTTTAGTTTTTCAAATTATTACTTTACCAGTTGAGTTTGATGCATCATCTAGAGCAGAGCAAGAATTGAAAAATCTAAATGTAGTTTATAGTGGTGAAGCAGAAGGTGTTCACTCAATGCTGAGTGCCGCAGCATTAACTTATGTAGCTAGTGTAATTTCGTCACTACTAAGTTTATTAAGACTTATTCTAATATTTAATAATAGAAGGGACTAATTGATAAATATTAAATTAATGGGAAATTATATATTTCTCATTTTTTTTAGTTTATTAAATTATTAGAATCTTTAGCTGATTAATCATTGTGTTATATAATAAATTTATAAAAATTATTCAATAGAATAACAAAATAAATTAAGTTATAAAAGAAAAATAAAAGTTTATTTAGAAATATTTATATATTATATATTTTGAATATGGATAAAATGTTTGACAAAAAATAGAAAAAAGTATACTATATATATAGTAAAAATAGTAGGAGGACAATATGAAAAAATCAGATAATAGTGGACAAACATTAGTAGAATATTTATTTATAATTGCACTGACTAGTGTAGTTGCTGGTAGTGTTGTAAATTTATTTGGTAGTTATTTAAAAGATTCAACAACTAAAAATTCATGTACTTTAGTAGATAAAGTTTTTGTTGAAGGAATAAATCTTGGAGAAGGTACTTGTGTTGAATAGAACAACAAGAAAATAGACAGGAGAATAGGTATGTATCATTTTATAGGAATAAAAGGGTCTGGAATGAGTGCACTTGCACAAATTATGAAACAATTGGGATATGATGTTCAAGGAAGTGATTTAGAAAAACACTTTTTTACGCAAATTGGATTAGAAGATTCAAACATTACTATTTTACCATTTGATGAAAATAATATCAAAGAAGGTATGAAAATAGTACAAGGGCCTGCTTTTGATGATACAAATCCTGAGGTAAAAAAATCAAAAGAATTAGATTTAAATATATTTTCTTATAATCAGATGGTTGGAAGTTTAAGTCGAAAATTTAAGTCTATATGTGTTGCTGGATGTCATGGTAAAACAACAACAACAACAATGTTCTCACAAGTATTAGATTCAATTTTAGGATGTAATTATTTAATTGGAGATGGGACAGGTAGTGCATGTGCAGAAAATGAATTATTTGTTTTAGAAGCTTGTGAATATAGACGACATTTTTTAGAATATAATCCAGTGTATGCTATTATTACAAATATTGATTTAGATCATGTTGATTACTTTAAAGATATTGATGATGTAATTGATGCATATACAAATTTTTGTAATAAAGCAGAAAAAATGGTAATAGCATGTGGTGATGATTCATATACACATTATCTACAAGTTAATAAACCAATTTTCTTTTATGGATTAGACGAAGATAATGATATAAGAGCAACAGATGTTGAATATAAAGAAGATGGAATTTGTTTTGAAGTTACAATTGAAGGTAATTATTATGGATATTTTGATTTGCCAATTTATGGGAAACATATGCTATTAGATGCCTTAGCTGTAATTGGTACTTGTTATTATGAAAGAATTTCTGCAAAAGATGTATCTCGTGAACTAAAAAAGTTTAAAGGAGCTAAAAGAAGATTTGTTGAAACTAAAGTAGGTAATAATATAATTATAGATGATTATGCTCATCATCCAAACGAAGTCAAGGCAACATTAAAAGCTGCAAAACAAAAATATCCTAGTAAAAAAATAATTTCTGTTTTTCAACCACATACTTTTAGTAGAACAGAGGAATTCGCAGAAGATTTTGTTAATGTATTAAACAATGCGGATGCGTCTTTTATAATGGATATTCATCCATCTCGTGAAAATCAAGAAAGGTACCCAGGTATTACCTCAAGCATTATATTAGATAAATTAAAAAATGGTAAGTCTATAAAATTAGACGATGCTGCATTATTAAGTGAATATGAAAATTCTGTAATATTATTTATGAGCCCAAATGATATTTCAGTATTAGAAAATGAATTAATTAAATTGTTAGAAAAAAAAGACTGTATTGAAATATAATTTTTCAATCAGCCTTTTTTATTTATAATTTATTTTTAATTTTGTCAGTATTTTTAAAACTAACTTTAGCAATATCATTTAATAATTCAAAACCATATTTTTTCACTAAATTAGCTCCAACTTCATCTACATTTGCTCCAGCGCCTTTTGGGAAAATAATTCCATAATTTTTTTCTAATTTTTCATATTCTTTTAAGAAAACATATCTACTAATTAAAGATGCGCAAGCTACTGATAAACATTTACTTTCAGCTTTAGTCATAAAAGTTATTTTTCTATATACTTCAGGAATATCTTTTAAATAACTATAATATACAAATTTTTGAGCAAATTCATCAACTACTACATACTCTGTATCTTTATAATCTTGAGTCATTTTTAATAAAACTTTATTATGTAAAATTGCTTTAGTTTTATTCATATTTATATCTTTATTTTGATTAAATTCTTTATTAGATAAAACAAAACATGCATAAGGAATTTTTTTTATAATTTCAGGAACAATCTTTAATATTTTAATATCAGTTAATTTTTTAGAATCTGTAACACCTAAATTTTCTAAAAAAGAAATATGTTCTTTATTTACATATGCAGCTGTTACAACAATTGGCCCAAAATAATCACCAGTTCCGACTTCATCAGAACCTATAGTCGTTGCATTATAAATTTTAGGATCAATTACTATTTTATCTTTTTCTGATTTATCCTTATTATCACTATTTTTTTCTTCAATTATAACATTGGGATTTAAATTCTTTTCAGTTTGTTTCCACATAGCAGAATCAATATCCGCACTAATTCCTTGAAACACAACTTTACCAGATTCATACAATGTCACAACACTATCTTCTTCATCAGCTTGAAAAATAGCATAAGCTGGGGTTTTTACTCTTTTTTTATCTTCAAAATATTTAATCATTTTTTCTTTTGTATTATCACTTATTTTAAATGAGATTGTCATATCATCCCTCCATATATATTCTATCACAAAAAATTTAAAATCCTTTATTTTTTTCTAAATTTGTAATATAATTAATAAAGAAGGGAATGAGGATTAAATGAATATAGTCGATGCAATTATCTTACTTATACTTGGTTTTGGAGCTGTAGTTGGATTTAAAAGAGGTTTTACAAAGGAAGTTATATCATTTTTAGGAATATTTGTAATAGTAATTTTGTCATTTTTACTAAAAAATCCTGTATCAGTTATTTTATATGAACACTTACCATTTTTTCCATTTGGTGGAATTATAAAAGGTGTAACTGTATTAAATATAGCACTATATGAATTTGTCGCATTAATTATTGTAATGGGTATTTTAATGTTAGTATTAAAACTTTTAAAATTCACATCTTCAATTTTTGAAAAGATGTTAAGTTTTACCATACTACTTGGATTTCCATCAAAAATTTTAGGGGCTTTAATAGGTTTAATAGAAGCAATTGTTTGGATTTTTATTGCTTTATATATATTAAATTTACCAGTATTCAATATTGATGTATTAAATGAATCAAAATACAAAGACTATATATTAAATAATACTCCAGTACTTTCTAATTTTTCTAAAGATTCAATGAATGTAATTGAAGAATTTGTATCACTTAAAGATAAATATGAAACAACACCAAATGCAGCTGAATTTAATAAAGAAACACTTGATTTATTTTTAAAATATAATATAGTTACTATAGAAAATGTAGATAAATTAATTAAATTAGGTAAAATAAAAATTGATACAGTTGAGGATGTATTGAAGTGTTATAGAGAAGATACAAAAAATAGTGATGAATGCATAAAGGAGGATTAAAATGTTATTACATGGAAATGAAGAAAATTTTAATGATTTAGTAAGTAAAGATTTAGTTTTGGTAGACTTTTTTGCTACATGGTGCGGACCTTGTAAAATGTTAACACCTGTATTAGAAGAATTAGCAAGTGATAGAGACTCTATAAAAATAGTTAAAATTGATGTTGATGAATGTAATGATTTAGCTAGAAATTTCGGAGTAATGAGTGTGCCTACCTTAATTCTTTTTAAAGAAGGAAAGAAAATAGCTACAAAAAGTGGATATATGCCAAAAGATACACTTACTAATTGGATAAATGAAAATAAATAAGATTTATAAATCTTATTTTTATTTTGTAAAATTGTGACAAATTGTATAATATATATATTTTATTTATTAAATATTTGATACAATGTTTATGGTGAAAGCAAATGCAAAGATATTTCGCAAAAAATAAACAAAATTACGTATTTGAATTAGATTCAAGTGATTATTATCATATTAAAACAGTAATGAGAATGAAAGATAATGATAAAATTCAAATTGTATATAAAAAAATTGTATATATGTGTCATATTGAAAATGTTAATAATGATATTAAAGTAATAATAGATAGTGTTGAAGTTCAAAAAAATAATCCAACACCAACTATTACTCTTTATTTACCACTATTAAAAGAACAAAAATTTGATTTTGTTTTGCAAAAAGCAACAGAACTTGGAATATTTGAAATAGTTCCATTAATTACTGAAAGAAGTATAATTAAAATTGATAATGAAAAATATGATAAGAAAATAACAAGATGGCAAAAAATAGTAAAAGAAGCAAGTGAACAATCACTTAGAGATGAAATTCCAATAATTACCGAAATAAAAAATTTAAAACAATTGACAAAGTTTGAGGGATTAACTATACTATGTAGTACAAAAGAAGAAACATTAAATATAAATTCCCTTTTGAAAAAAAACAAAAAGTGTGATAAAATAAATATAGTAATCGGACCTGAAGGTGGCTTATCAACAAAAGAAGAGAACTTTTTGATTGATCTTGGGGCATCTAGTACAACGCTTGGAAATAATATTATGAGAGTTGAAACCGTACCTATATTTTTGTTAAGTATAATAAATTATGAATATATGGAGTGATAAAATGTTAGAGATTACAAATACTGGAATGATAATTGGGTCGTCTATAGTTGTATTTTTATTTATAATATTTAGTATTTTTTATATAATATATAAAGATAAAAAAAGAGACGAAGAAGAAATAAATGATATAATTAGTAACCTTGTAGATTTAAAACCAATTCAAGAAGTAAAAGGGGCTGTTACAGAAGTGAAACCAACTGAAATTGAAGAAATGTTAGCGAAAATGCAAAAAGATTTAGAAACAAAACCAGATGAAATTGTTGCTAATTTTGAACAAGAACAAGAAGAAAAATCAATTATTAGTTATCAAGAATTAATAAAAAATAAAACAAGTAATAAAAAAAATAGCAAAATTGAAACTAAAAAACTTCCAGAATTAATTACAAAAATAGAAGAACCAGTAGAACAAATTAGAGAAACTATAAAACCAGTAATTGAGACAGATGATTTTAAAAAATTTAAAAAAACCGAATTTTTATCACCAGTATATGGAAAGATGAATGAACATCTTGAATATCCTACAGTTCCTAGTTTTGAAACAAAACAACAATTGCATTTTGATTTTGATGAATATTTCAAAGATGAATACAATAATCAAAATATAGAAGAATATTTAGGTGAATTTACTTTTGAAAATAATATAGAAATAAATAGTTTAGAACAAACATTAGACATGCCACCGATTAGTCTAGATATTAAGAAAAATGAAGATTTTTTGCAAGCATTAAAAGAATTTAGAAATAATTTATAAGACCAATTGGTCTTTTTTAGGAGGAATTTATGACATTTCAAATATATACATTAGGATGTAAAGTTAATACATATGAATCAAGCGTAATTAGCGATTTGCTTAAAAACAAAGGTTATATTGAAGTTAACAATGACTTAGCTGATATAATAGTAATAAATACATGTAGTGTTACAAATACTGCAGATAATAAATCAATGAAAATAATAAGAAGAGCAATAAATAATAATAGCAAAAGTATTATAATAGTATGTGGTTGTCTAGTACAAAATAAGCAAACAACTATAGATGGTGTTGATATAATAATAGGTAACATTAATAAAACTAAAATTGTAGACTATATAGAAGAATATTTGAAGACAAATAAAACAAAAATTGATATAAGTGATATAAGCAATACAGAATTTGAACCAATGATACTAAACAATTTTAATAAAACAAGAGCTTTCGTTAAAATACAAGACGGATGTAATAACTTCTGTACATATTGTGTAATTCCTTATACAAGAGGTAATGTGAGAAGTAAAAGAAAAAATGATGTAATAACAGAAATAAAAAATTTAATAGAAAATGGACATAAAGAAATAGTTTTAACAGGAATTCATACAGGAAATTATGGTTCTGAATTTGAAAACTATGATTTTGCGAATTTATTAGAAGAACTAGTTTTAATTGAAGGTCTAGTTAGACTAAGAATTTCATCACTTGAAGCAACTGAAATAAATGATAGAATATTAAATATTTTGAAAAATAATAAAATATTAGTAGACCATTTTCATATACCATTACAAAGTGGATCAAATACAGTACTAAAAAGAATGAATCGTAAATATCAAATGGAAAAATTTATTGAAATAATTAATAAAATAAGAGAAATAAGAAATAATATTTCAATAACAACAGATGTAATTGTAGGATTTCCAGGTGAAACAGAAGAAGAATTTCAAGAAACAGTTAATGAAATAAATAAAATAAAATTTACTAAATTACATGTTTTCGCATATTCAAAAAGAGATGGAACTCCAGCGAGTAAACTAGATAATCAAATTGACGAAAAAAATAAAAAACAAAGAGTAAAAACTCTATTAGAAATATCTAAAAATTTAGAACTAGAATATATGGAAAAGTTTTTAAATAGTACAATTACATTTTTGCCTGAAACTTTAAACAATAATAATATAACTGGTCACTCTGGAAATTATTTACAAATAAAAACAAAAGGTGATAAAAATGATTTAAATAAAGATATAGAAGTGAAGTTGGAAAAAATTGAATATCCCTATATTATTGGAACTAGAATCTAATTATAACTGTTAAATTAATTACCTAGGCAACTAGGTTTTTATATTTAACTGAAATTTAAAACTTTTAAAAAAAATAAATGTTTGTTATAATAAAAAAAGAGGTGTAGGAATGAAAAACTATATAAAAGGAATTTATAAACAAAGTATTTATAAATCAGACAAAGGGTATCATATAGGAATATTTAAACTAAAAGAAACTAATGATGAAAATATGAATGATTATGTAAATAAAACTATAACTTTTACAGGTTATTTTGCTGAATTAAATGAAAACGATATGTATACATTTTATGGTGAATTAATAACACATCCTAAATATGGTGTTCAGTATACTGTAGAAGACTATGAAAGAGTTAAACCCGAAGATAAAGACGGTATTATTCAATTCTTAAGTAGTGATTTATTTCCTACTGTTGGAGAAAAACTTGCTACAACAATTGTTAATACACTTGGTGAAACTACCTTAGAAAGAATTTTATTAGAAGAAGGTTGTTTAAATTTAGTTCCAAAATTATCTAATAAAAAAGCTAAATTGATTTATGAAACACTAATTAAATATGAAGAAAGTCATAAAATTATAGTTTATTTAACTGACTTAGGTTTTCCAATTAAAGATGCATTAGTAATATATAATAAATATAAAAGTAATACAATAAATATTATTGAACATAATATTTTTAAATTATTAGATGAAGAATTAGAAATATCATTTACTAAAATAGATGAAATTAGTAATAAAATGGGAATTGAAGAAAATGATGAAAGAAGAATTATTGCTTGTATTTTGTTTGTTTTTAAAAATATTACTTTTCAAACTGGAAATACATATTTAACTTATGATGATATAAAAATAGAGACAATAAAATATTTAAACAATGAAATCGATGATGATATGTTTATAAATTATTTAGATATATTGCGTTTTGAATCAAAAATAATATTAGAAGGTGAAAAATTTTACCTAAAAGATATTTATGATGCTGAAAATAATATTATAAAAAAAATAAACTACTTAATAAATAAACCTTTAGATAAATTTAAACAACTAGATAAATTTATTAAAAATTTAGAAGAAGAATTAAATATAGAATATAACGATAAACAAAAAGAAGCAATAAAAGAATCACTTGAAAATAATATCGTTATAATAACTGGTGGACCAGGAACAGGAAAAACAACAATTATCAAAGCTATAGTATCATTATATAAAAATATAAATGCATATAATTATGATCAATTAGTTAAAAATGTGGCATTATTAGCACCAACAGGAAGAGCAAGTAAAAGAATGAGTGAATCAACTCTTTTACCAGCTTCAACAATTCATCGATTTTTAAAATGGAATAAAGATACAAATGAATTCGCAATTAATGAATTTGACAAAGATAATAGTAATTTAATTATAGTAGATGAGGTCAGTATGATAGACATTAATTTAATGGATAATTTACTTAAAGGATTAACAAATGCTATTAAATTAGTTTTAGTTGGAGACTTTAATCAATTACCAAGTGTTGGACCTGGAGAAGTACTAAAAGATTTAATTGAATGTGGAGTAATAAAAAAAATTGAACTAGATCATTTATATAGACAAGATGATAATTCTTATATACCAGCTTTAGCTAAGGAAATAGTTTCTAATAGTTTAAATGAAAGTTTTTTAGAAACAAGATGTGATTATACTTTTTTAAAATGTAATAGTAATAGTATAAAAAGTAATTTAAGAACACTTTGTGAACAAATTATTTCTAAATGTTATGATTTGAAAAAAATCCAAGTAATGGCACCTATTTATAGAGGAGAAAATGGAATTGATAATTTAAATAAAGAATTACAAGAAGTATTTAATCCTAAATCTAAAACAAAAAAAGAAATTAAATATGGTGATGTAACATTTAGAGAAAACGATAAAATATTACAACTTGTTAATATGCCAGATGAGAATGTATTTAATGGTGACATTGGATTTATTAAATATATTATTGCTGCAAATATCAGTGAAAGTGGTAAAAATGAAATACATGTAGATTATGATGGTTTAGAAGTAATATATTTACCAAAAGATTTTAATAAAATAAAACATGGATTTATAATAAGTATTCATAAATCTCAAGGAAGTGAATTTGATATTGTAGTGTTACCATTTACAAATAGTTATGGAAGAATGTTATATCGAAAACTTATTTATACAGGAATTACAAGAGCAAAGAAAAAATTAATATTAATTGGTGAACCACAAGCATTCGTTAGAGGAATTGAATGTAATTATGATAGTATTAGAAAAACAAATTTAAATAAAAAAATAAAAGAAAATTGCATAAAAAAATAAAACCGATACAAACTACTAGTGTATGTATAAGTTCAATTACATACAAAATCATATTTTCTATTGAAACTGGATAATACTTAAGAGGGTGATATTATGAAATTAGGTAAAGATTTAGCACTTATTACCTTAGGTGCGGGAGCTGTTTTGGCATATCAAAAGTATAATAAGCCTATTATGAAAAAAGTAGACGAAGTAAAAAAAGAAACAGTTAGAAAAGCAAATAACAAATTAGAAAATATGATGTAATAAAAGCCTCCAATTGGAGGCTTTTTAGTACTTATCATAATCAAATATTTTATTATTTAAACTTTTAATTTCATCTAAAACTAATGTTTTTTCATAATTATTATTATCAATATTTTGCATAATTTTTTTATGCATAGGTTCGTCTTCAATTGAAATTTTTTTCTTAGTAATATTATGACAAAAATTAACAGAATAAAAAATAAAACATAAAACTTGTAAATTAATTGTTGTAAAAGCAAATCCGGTTAATATTTTATTAAATGAATTAGTAAATGTAGCTAAAATACCAATAATTAAAGTAGTAAATAAAATCCATGTTTTAATTTTACCAATATTTAATGATTCTGTTTTATTTGTTTTAAAATGAAAATAAAGATTTAATAATCCTAAAATAATTTCTAAAATTAAAGGTATAATAAATATTTGATATCTTGTAATTAAACTAGCAGTTATTCCAATAGCAAATATTTTATCAGCTATTGTATCTAATTTAGCACCCTTTAATGAAGTTACATTCCAGTATCTAGCTAAATTACCATCAATTAAATCAGTAATTGCAGCAATAATAACTAATACAATAACGATGTTTATTTGTCCTAAAATACCGAGTATTATAATAAAAGGGGTAATTACAATTCTAGAAATTGTCAAAATATTTGGGATTAGTCTTTTATAATCATTTTTTTTCATATTTTATCCTCCATATTAATACTATTTTAGCAAATTTAAAAAAAATAATCAATTCAAGAGATAAAAATAAAATAAAAACATATAATGTAGTGTACTTAAAAAGTACAATGGAAAATCATAGTGTTTATGGTTTTCCTTTTTCTATGAAATAATTTAATTTTTAAATATAATATAGTAATTTGACAAATTATAAAAAATGAGTATAATAAGCAACAACTTAAAAAAGGGGGAAAAATATGATAATTTTTTTGGGTGGAATTATTGCTTTTATAACAATTTTTATTTCAAATAAATTCGTTGTTTTAAGTTTAGAAATCATAATATTTGGTATCTTATATGTAATAATAAATAAAAATAATAAAAAATTAAACGAAGAATTAAAAGAAACTAAAATAAAATTAGATAAAACAGATCGTAATAAAAGTGACTTTTTATCTAGTATATCACATGAAATTAGAACACCATTAAATGCGATAGTAGGATTTTCTGAAATTATAAAAGAATCGAATGACTTTGACGAAATATATGATAGTGCAAAAGAAGTAATTACAGCTTCTAACACATTACTTGAAATCGTAAATGGTGTATTTGATATATCACAAATTGAAGATGGTAAAGTTACAATTTCTAATTCAAACTATGAAACAGTTTATTTATTTGATAGTATTAAAGAATCAGTAAATAAAAAAATAATAAATAAAGAAATAGACTTTAAAACTTATATTTCATCAGATATTCCAAAATTATTAAATGGAGATATTGAAAATATAAAGAAAGTAATTATGCATGTTTTGGATAATGCAATTAAATATACAGAAAAAGGATTTATAATTTTGAAAGTTGATTCATTTACAAAAAAAGATGTATGTCGTTTAGTCATATCAGTAGAAGATTCTGGAAAAGGTATTAAAACAGATGATATTAACCATTTATTTGAAAAGTTTACAAGAGCCGAAGAAGATTACAATACAACAACATCTGGAACAGGACTTGGACTAGCTATTACAAAACATTTACTTGAATTAATGGGTGGTAAAGTAGTAGTGCAAAGCGTATTTGGAAAAGGTTCTAAATTTACTATTGCAATTGATCAAAAATATAATATAGAAGAATTAAATAATTTGGTAAATACAATTAATAAAAAGAAAATATTAATAGTAGATGATAATTATATTAATATAAAAGTAGTATCTAATCTTTTAAAAACTTCCAATTATGAAGTTGAAGCAGTAACAAGTGGGATAGATTGTTTAGAAAATATTAATATTGGTAAAACTTATGATTTAATATTTATGGATGATATGATGCCTAATCTTACAGGGGTAGAAACTTTTAAAAAATTAAAAGCAATACCTAATTTTAAAACTCCTGTAGTTGCCTTAACAGCTAATGCATTACCTGAAATGAGAAAATATTATTTATCAGTTGGATTTAATGAATATTTAGCAAAACCAGTTAATAAATTAGAGCTAAATCGTATCTTAAACCAATTTTTAAATAATGAACAAATTATTTATAATAATTCGATTTCATATGTTAATTTTATGAATGAAAATAGTTATATTAATTAAAACACTGGTAAAAATTACAAGTGTTTTTTCTTTACAAAAATCGACATACATTGATATAATTATATATACGAAAGACCATAAATTTGGTATAATGTATTTGTAATAATAAAATTAAAAGGAGATGCATAAAATGAATCAATTATTAAAAAATAAAAATTTAATAGCAATTATAGTAATTGTAGTTTGCTTTATGCCTTCAATTAAGGTAAAAGCTGCTACTAATGTTAAGGGATATGCAACGGGAAATGATGTATTATTTGCTAGTGCAGCAAATTTAACTGCTAATAGTTGTAAAGAAAAAGTATCAGGAATTTGGAGTAGTGTATATGGAGCCCCAGGTTACTTACACTGCTTAGATGTTGGAGAAATAGTATATATAGTAGATACAGATAAATTAATCGCATCTACAACAGCTAGTTGTAGTAAAGGATATTATAAGGTTTCAGCAACTACAAGTAGCGGTTCAACATATTCTGGATATGTTTGCTATGACAATATTCAAGTAGAAGTTGATACAAGTCAATATGCTACTGAATTTAAAGATTTTCCTACAAGTTATTGGGAAGATTTAGCTTTTTTAAAAACAATTCACCCAAATTGGACTTTTACAGCTTATAATACTAATATAGATTTTAATACTGCAGTAACTGCAGAAAGTAATTTAGGTTTAAGTTATATTCAATCTACTGATGCAAAATATTTATTAGTTTCAGATAAAACATATGATACAACGACTAGTTCTTTTATACAACAAGAATCAGGTGGTTGGTATGCAGCTAATTCAAGTACAATAGCATACTATATGGATCCAAGAAATTTTTTAAATGAAATTGGTATTTTTCAATTTGAAAATCTAGGATATAATTCTACTTATCAAACAATTGATGTAGTTAAGTCCATTTTTGCTAATACAGATTTATTACAATATGCGAAAACGTATATTGAAGCAGCAACATTTATAGGATATGATGGTACACAAAATAATGTAAGTCCAGTATTTCTGGCAGCTAGATCTAGACTTGAAGTTGTTAAATCAGATGGAAAATTAAGTAATTCAGCTAATGGAAGCGGATATATCAATGATATAGTTTATTATAATTTTTTTAATATTGGTGCGTATTCATCTTGTGCTAATCCAATATCTTGTGCACTTCAATATGCTGCTGGGTTAAATTCTGAAGGTGTTCAAGTTTCATCATCTTTTAATCGTCCATGGACTACAGCTGAAGGATCTATATTAAATGGTTCACATTTAATCGCAACTGGATATATTAATGTTAAACAAAATACTTTATATTTTCAAAAATTTGATGTAGTAAATTATAATGGAAACTATAATCATCAATACATGACAAATATTCAAGCACCATATACTGAAGGAAAAAGTACATGGACTTCTTATAAAACTATTGATGGTTTACTGGATCAACCGATTAATTTTGTAATTCCAGTTTACAACAATATGGGAGATAGTGCTTATCAATTACCAACTAATGTTGATCAAGATTCAATTGATGAACTAGAAGATGCAAATCAAATAGAGGAAAATAATAAATCAATTGCTGAGATAATTACAAGTTCTGGGTATAAATCTACGGGTAGTTATTTTACCGGTGTTAATTTAGGAACAACAGCTCAAGCAATAATTGCAAATATTCAAAGTGTAAATAATAATGTAACTGTTACTATCTCAACTACAACTAGTAGTGAAACAAAAACTATAACAGGTTCTGAAAAATTAGGAACAGGGGATATTATTAAAATATCAAATGGAACTATTGACCAAACTTTTAGAATTGTAATTGCTGGAGATGTAAATGGTGATGGAACAATATCAGCAGTTGATTATGTTCAAATAAAAAATCATATAATGAATAATGGTTTATTAACAGGATCTTATAGTCAAGCAGCAGATTCTAATAGTGATGGTTCTATTACAGCACTTGACTATGTTAATATAAAAAATAAAATAATGGGTTAGGAGAAAAAATATGAAAAAAACATTAGTAATTTTTATAAGTTTATTTATATTTCTTTTTGGGATAACAAATGTATCAGCTGGTACTGTAACTATTAGTTCTAATGCAACTTCAGTATATGTTGGAGCTACAGTTGTAGTTACAGTTAAAGCTCCAGATGTAGCCGGAAAGTTTTCAATTACTAGTTCAAATACATCAATTTTATCTGGTGGATCATCTAGTAGTTGGATTGAAAATACTGTCACTTTTACTTTTCAGGCAAACTCAGTTGGGACTGCTACAATAACAGTAAAACCAATTGATGCTGCAGATTATTCTGGAAATGTATATTCAACTACAAAAACAATTACGATTAGTGTAATTGAAAAAAAGGTTGTTGTATTATCTTCAAATAATGCTTTATCATCATTAGGAATTGATGGTGTTAGTTTAAGTCCAGAATTTAATGCTGATACATTAAATTATACTGTTTCTTTAAATCCAGATACAACTACAATAAATGTTACAGGTACTGCTAGTGATTCTGGCGCTACAATATTTGGCTTAGGTGAGAGAAATGTAAGCGATGGTGAAAATTCTGTTGATGTTGTAGTTACAGCTGAAAATGGTGAAACTAGAACTTATAATTTAAAGGTTACAGTTACTGAATATGACCCAATTACAGTAGAAATAGATAAAAAAAGTTATACAATTATTAGAAAAAGAAGCAAATTAATTGCTCCAGAAAATTATAGTGAATCAACATTAACGATTAATGATGTAGAAGTCCCATCATATATTTCTGATATTACAAAATATACTTTAGTAGGATTAAAAGATAGTGATGGAAATCAAAAATTATATATTTATGATAATGGTGAATATACTTTATATCAAGAAGCTTCTTTTAATAAAATAAGATTACAAACATTGAAAGTAGAAAATAAAAATTTAATTGAAGGATATAATAAAGTTAATATAAGTTATGGTGATTTAACTTTAATTGGTTATAAGAAAAATGAAACTGATAAATATGCTTTGTTTTATGCAATGAATTTAGATACAGGATTAACAAATTGGTATATGTTTGAACCTACAGAAGGAACTGTTCAAATTTATAATTCTAATGATTTAGAATCTTTAAATATATTAAATGATAATTATTTTAAATATATTATAATAATATCTTCAATAGCAATTGCATTATTTTTAGGATATATTATTATTATAATTAAAGAGATTATTAATAAACGTAAAAGTAAACCAGTTGGAAAACATGTATTAAAAGAAGATAAAGAGTAGTAATTAAGAATTTTAAAAAAAATAAACTTTATTAAATAGTATTGGTTATGTTAAAACAAAGAAAAATCAATAGTATGGGGAGTTCAAAAAGAACTCTTTTTTTGCAATAATTTTATATAATTCAATATTTTCTTTATTAAAATTATTCTCATTTTTAAATGGGTATATTTTCAATATCTTTATTTTACAATGTTTGAATTGGATTTATAGCATGATTTTCTTCTTGTTTTGTCTAAATCATTTTTAACTAAAATAATAATATAGTTATTGTAAAAATAAATAGTAAGTATATTTTATTCAATAGAAGCAATTATATAAATAGCATTTTTCATATAAAGTAGAATTGAATGAGTACAATTACAAAAACACTAATAAGTGAAGAAATGATATTGAAATATTGATGAAAATAGATTATAATCTTATAAAGATTGGAGTAGTAATATAAAGTATTCAAATTTTAAACAACAAGGTTTTACATTAATAGAGTTATTAACTGTTATAGTAATACTTGCAGTAATAGCATTAATTTCAAACCCAATGATTTTAGGAGTAATAGAAACTGCTAAACAAGGAGCAGCAGAATCAAGTACACTAGGATATGTAGATGCAATAGTAAAGTATGCAATGGTTTCACAGTTAGATAGTAATAATGAATTATTATTTGGTAATTACGATGCAACTGAATTAAATGATACAGTATCATTTAAAGGAGATGACCAACAAAAGGTAATGTAACAAAATCTTCGAATGGAGCAGTTAGTAGTGTTACATTGTGTATTAATAATTATAAAATTAGTTATGATGGTAAAAAGGCAGAAGTAGTATAAACAAATTGTGATGATATGACATATGTAAATAGTATACCAAATGGGGCAGACCATGTATTAGGTACAAATATGTTACCAGTAACAATAGCAGATAACGATGATGTAACATATGCAGATACTAATACAGAATGGTATAACTATACAAGTAAAGTATGGCAAATGCTGTAATATTAATAGATTCACCATCTACAACATATATAGAATCTTAGGTGATGCAACCGGAGAAATGGGACCATTTTATAGATATGCCGATGGAGATGGAAGTAATAGATATCATAACAGCTGGTATGCTGACTATTCGTACTTCGTTGACTCTTCTGGCCCTTGGTTCCTTCGAGGCGGCTATTACTACAATGGAGTTCTTGCAAGTCAGTTCTACTTCGGTAGGGGCATAGGAGCTGCGGGCGCTGGCGTTGGTTCCCGCCTAGTTCTGGCCGTAGACTAAAATTTGATGGCTGCAAAAATCATTAAAATTTTAGTCTTACCCTTTTACTTTAATTTAAATTAAGTAAAATAAAATGATGATAATAGATATTGTATTTGTCAACTTTAAGATATTAAAGCACGAGATATTTAAAAAACATTTTATGCTAATAATAAAAATGATTTTAAATATTATGTTAAGTTTAATTAGAAAATAGATTAAAAAAATTTTATGATAATTTGTATGGAGGTTGATATGAAACATTATAAAAAAGTAATAAATAAGATATTTGTTTTACCACTTAAATATGTATTTTTGATTTGTTTTATTTCATTTCCTCTTGTAATATATTCTTTAAACAATTTAAAAATTGAAAGTATTTTATCATATATTTCATATATCTTATCTTTTTATGCTTTAATAGTATTGTGTATATCTTTACCAAAAATTAGAAATAATTATATTTATTATATTAGTAATGAAAATTTAAAAATTATTAAAATATTTAAAAAATTAATGTTTAAAAATATATACACCAAAAGATATTGGGAAGATAAATATTACCGTGTTTTAGTATCTTTATATTCTGGATTATTTATAAATTTAATTTATGCATTATTTAGAATAATTACAGGATATTCAGTAAAATCTAAATGGTTTATTGCTATTGGAATTTATTATTTAATTTTTTCATTTATCAGATTTATTTTAATAAAAAATTATAATTTAAGTAAAGAAGGTATTGATAAAAGATTAACACAATATAAAACATATAAAAATACAGGGATAATGATACTTATATTAAATATTTCAATGATTGGTATGATAATTCAAATGATTTATAAAAATGAAACATATGTATATTCTGGGCTTTTAATATATGCATCAGCTATTTTTACATTTTATATTACTATAAGTGCGATTATAGAAGTATATCGTTTTAGAAAAGTTGATAATCAAATTTTATTAGCTGCAAAAAATTTGAATTTAGTAGGTTCTATTATGTCAGTTTTTACTCTTCAAACAGCAATGTTATATGTTTTTGGAACGAGAAATACATCTAATATGCAGATGAATATGATAACAGGTAGTGTAGTGTCTATATTAGTTATTCTTCTAGCAATTTATATGATATTTAGAGGCAATAAACTGATAACTAAAATAGATTTTAAAAATTAAAAATATCAAATTTTAAAAGATTGAAACTAATTACATAATATGGTAAAATTAAACTAGAGGTGAAGATTTTGAAAAAGTATGGTTTTACATTAATAGAATTATTGGCAGTAATAGTTATTTTAGCGATAATTATATTAATTGCAACTCCAGTAATTTTAGGAGTTATTCAAAAAGCAAAAATTGGTGCTGCTATTGATTCAGGATATGGATATATTAATTCAATTAATAATTCAATAGTACTAGCTGATTTAGCAACAGAAAAATTTGTTATTCCAAGTGATGATAATATTACATCTGGAGACCCAGATGATGATATAGAAATATCTAAAATTAAAATAAAAGGGGAAGAGGCAACATTTTTAACTGTTCAATTTGAAAATGGTAAAATTAAAAATGCAGGATTTTGTATAAATGGAATTAATATATATTATGATGGTTTAGAAGTGACACAATCAGACAATAATTATTGTGAATTTGTTGTTGTTACATCATTAGAAGTAGAAGAACTTGATATATTATCTGTTGAAGAAACACATAAAATAAATGTGACAGTTGAACCATCAAATGGGACTGTTATTTATGAAAGTAGTGATGAAACAGTAGCTGAAGTAGATGATACTGGATTAATAACTACAAAAAAAGAAGGTACTATAACTATAAGTGTAACATCAGGTAAGTATAATAAAAATTTTAATTTAAGCGTTATTTCAAAAAATGATAGTTTAATATATAAAATAAAAAAGGCAACTTATCAAAATGATTCATTTCAAACTTTAACAATTAATGAAAAAGATTATTCGATACATTATTATGTATACGATAGTGATCAAATTTGGACTACAAATATGACATTTGGTAATGATGCAGATGTTGGTACTGCTAGTACAGATGCTAATAATATGATTGTTGTAAAAGTAAATGGTGATTTAACTATAAATCAAGGTGTGACAGTCACTTCATATAGTGGAAGTTATGGTGGTTCTAAAGGTTTTTTATTATATGTTACAGGTACTATTACTAATAAAGGTACTATAACTGGTACTGGTAAAGGAGCAAAAGCAGTAGGAGAAGTTGTATATTTGTGGCAAAATGAAAATGAAACATATGAATATATACCTGCTATTGGAAGTAATGGTGCAGCAGCAAGGACTGGTTCTGGTTCGATTTCAACTAAATATGTAGGAAATGCAGGTGTCGCTGGAACTTTAAGAGGTACTGGAGGCGGGGGTTCTGGAGGAACTATCGCTGCTAGTAAATCAACTACATCAGGAGCAGGAGCGGCTGGAACATCATATTCTGGTGGAACTGGAGGTGGAGGAGCTTACTATGGTGCAACGGCTGGTTCTGGATCATCAAATGGTGGAGCTGGAGGAATTGGAAAAGGTAATTCAATTTATTCTTGGAGTTGCGGTGGTGGCTCAGGAAATCCTGGAGGAGCTGGAGCAAACGGAGGTTCAACTGGTGGTGCTGGGACTGGTGGTTTAGTTATTATAAGTGCCACAAATATTATTAACGCTGGGACAATATCTTCAAATGGTACAGCTGGCGGTAATGCTTATCGTACTGGCGGCGGAGGTTCAGGCGGTGGTTCTGTAAATATATTTTATTTTAATAGTATTACTACTGGTACAATTACAGCATCTGCTGGAGCAGGTGGTACTGCAACAAGATCAGGAGAAAGTGCAAATGGTGGAGCAGGAGGTGCTGGAACTATTACTATTGGTAGTGTGGCAACCGATACATTTGTATCTAATTAAAGAAGTTAAGCTTAAATGCTTAACTTTTATTTATAAATTCTAAATTCTTTTAATTATGCATAAAATTTGATATAATTAGTTAGGATGTGAAATATATGAGAGTAATAATAAGTGCTGGTGGAACAGGTGGACATATATATCCTGCTCTAGCAATCATAAATAAGATAAAAGAAATGGAACCAGATAGTGAATTTTTATATATAGGAACTCATAATAGAATGGAAAAAGACATAATACCTAAAAAAAATATTCCTTTTGAAAGTTTAGAAATTTATGGATTTAATCGTAAAAATATATTTAAAAATTTTAAGACAATAAAATGTATTTTTAGTAGTTATAAAAAAAGTAAAAAAATAATTAAAGATTTTAATCCAGATGTTGTAATAGGAGTTGGTGGATATGTAACTGCTCCAGTTATTTATGGTGCAAAAAAACTCGGCTTTAAAACATTTATTCATGAACAAAATAGTGTTCCAGGGGCTACTAATTTGTTTTTATCTAAATATACGGATAAAATAGGAATATCTTTTAAGTCATCATTAAATGAATTTCCAACGTATAAAACAGTATTTACAGGAAATCCAGTTAGTGAAGATGCTATTACACAATCAATTTTAGATAAAACTAAATATGGATTATCAAAAGATAAAAAATTAGTTTATATTGTAATGGGTTCGTTAGGTTCTACTAAAATGAGTAAAATATTAATTAATACAATGAACTTATTTAAAGGAAAAGACTATGAAGTAATGTTTGTTACAGGCAAAGAAACATTTAAAGAAGTAAGTAGTAACAAATTTCCAATTAATGTTTTTATAATTCCTTATATAGAATCACAAACTAGAATGATGAAAAATGCTGACATAGTAATAACTAGGTGTGGGGCATCTACCTTAAGTGAGATTATAGCATTAAATAAACCATCAATTTTAATACCAAGTCCTTATGTTACTAATAATCATCAATACAAAAATGCATTAGATCTAGTAAAAAAAGAATCAGCTATACTAATTGAAGAAAAAGATTTAATTGGAGATATATTAGTTACTACTATTGATAATTTAATAAATGATGAGAAAAGAATTTGTAAAATGAAAAAAAATTTAAAAGAATTAGAAGTAAAAGATAGTGCTTTAAAAATTTATGAAATATTAAAAGAAATGGTGAAAAAAAATGACTGATTTAAATTACAAAACATTAATTACCGAATTAAAAAAAATGCAAATTGGAATAATAGAAGAAAATGTATCATTAAAAAAATATACAACTTATTCATTTTCAAATACTGCTAATATATTAGTAAATCCTCTTAATACAAAAAAACTAATTAAATTATTAAAATATTTAAAAAAAATTAATATAAAATATAAAATAATTGGTGGAGGTTCAAATTTAATATTTAAATCCAATTATGAAGGTGTTTTAATTAAATTAGATTATCTAAATGAACTAAATATGAAAGAAAATATTATTGAAGTAGGTAGTGGTTATTCTTTAATGAAACTAGCAATTAAAATGTCTAAACTTGGATTAACTGGTCTAGAATTTGCAACTGGTATTCCTGGTACAGTTGGTGGTGCTATTTTTAACAATGCTGGAGCATACCAAAGTGATATGGGATATATTGTAAAAAAAATAACTGTATTAGATTCAAATTATAAAATTAAAATCATTGAAAATAAAGATGCAAAATTTCATTATAGAACTTCATTTTTTAAAGAAAATCCAAATTATATAATATTATCAACTTTAATTGAATTAAAATTTGGTGATGTAATAAAAATAATGGAAGTAATTGAAGATCGAAGAATTAGAAGAAAAGAAACCCAACCAATTGATTGTAAGAGTGCTGGAAGTGTATTTAGAAATACATTGGACGTTCCTGCTTGGAAATTAATTGATGATGCACATTTAAAAGGAAAACAAATAGGTGGAGCAAAAGTAAGTGATAAACATGCTAATTTTATAGTTAATGAAAATAATGCAACAGGTGAAGATGTAATCGATTTAATAAATGAAATTAAAAATACAATAAAAGAAAAATTTGATATAGATTTAATATTAGAACAAGAAATTGTAGAGTAAGAGGGATTGTATGAGCAAGATGGGATTTCCAGAAAAAAAGAATATAATAATATCAGATAAAAAAAATACAGTTGCATCAAAAAATAAAAAAAAAATTAAACCTAAACGACAAAAAAATGTTTATATTAAAAATGTAAAAAAGGTTAAAACTAGAAAAATACATTTTCGATTTCTTTTTCTTGTTCTAATAGTTTTGTTTCTAATTTCATTCTTAATTTTTAAAATATTACAATTTCCAGTAAAAAATATAATTGTATCAGGCAATAAATTATTAAGTGATCAAAATATAATAGAAATAGCTAATATTGAATATTATCCATCAATATTTAGTTTTACTAGTAATAAACTAGAAAAAAAATTAGAAAAAAATAAATTTATTATAAATGCAACAGTCAAAAAAAAATTCTTTTCACAAGTTTTTATTGAAATTGAAGAAAATACTCCATTATTTTATAATAGTATTACTTCTAAAACTGTATTAAAAGATAAAACAGAAATAGAAGAGATTTTAAAAACACCAATTTTAGTAAATTATATACCAGATACCTTATATGACAAATTTATAAATAGAATGTTAGAAGTTGAACTTGATATTCTAAGAAGAATTTCTGAGATAAAGTATGATCCAAATTCAGTTGACGATGAAAGATTTCTATTAACTATGAATGATGGTAACTATGCCTTTTTAACTCTTGAAACTTGGACAAGTATTAATAACTATATTGATATTATAAAAAACTTTGATACTAAAAAAGGGATATTGTACTTAGATTCTGGAGACTATTTTAAAATTTTGACAGAATAATTTCTTAAAGGTATTTTTAATAAATAAAAAAATAATTTTACTTTTTATTTTAAAGAAGTAAATATATTGATTAATAATTAATTTTATAAATCCAATCTAGTAAATATAAATACTTAAAATAAAAAAACAGTTCTTTTTAGAAATTTTTTTCTTTTTTTCTTTTACTTTTTGAAAAAATATAGTATAATTATACATAGATTATAGGGGATGAACGTATGAAGCATGTATATACAAGTATTGATATCGGCTCTGATACTGTAAAAGTAGTAGTTTGTGAAATTTTTAATAATAAGTTAAATTTGCTAGCTGCATCTTCTGTTAAATCAAGAGGTGTTAAAAAAGGATTAATTGTGGATGGCCAAGAAGCTGTAGACTCATTAAAACAAGCTTTGAATGAAGTAGAATCAATGTTAGGTATTAAAATTAAAAAAATTATAACATCAATACCTGGATACAATGTTGATTTTGCTATGATTAAAGGACAGTTAGAACTTAGTAGTGAAAAAGAAATTGATGGTAGTGAGATTTCTACAGTTTTATCGAACGCTGCAAAAACAAAAAAATCTAAAGGTAAAGAAGTTGTGACTATACTACCAGTGGATTTTACAGTAGATGAAAATAGTAGTGTAAAAGATCCAAAAGGTTTAAAAGGAGATGTTTTAACAACAAGAGCAGTAATTGCTACTTCACCTAGAAAAAATCTAGCATCAGTGATAAGTGTTATTGAAAGTTGTGGTTTAGAAGTAGTTGATATTTCACTAAATAGTATTGGTGATATGAATGCTGTTAAAGATAAAGATGTTAAAGATAAAGTTGGTGCAATAATTAATATTGGTCATGAAACAACATCTATTTCACTTTATAATAAGGGAATAATAGTTAAAACCTCAGTAATTGATAGAGGCGGTAAAAATATAACTAGTGATATTTCTTATATTTATAAGATTAATAGTAGTGATGCTAGTAAAATTAAAGAAAAATTTGCTCTTGCTCATAAAAAATCTGCAAGTGTAAATGATACTTATGATATAACTAATAAAAATGGTGAAGTAGTTAAAATTAATCAATATGAAGTATCAGAAGTTGTAATGGCTAGATTAGAAGAAATACTAGTTTTAGCTAGAAAAGAGATAAATGTTTTGACAAATCATGAAGTTGATTATATACTTATTACAGGTGGAACAAGTAATATGACAAATTTTTCAAAAATTGCTGAAGAAATTTTAGGAAAAAATACTAAAATTGGAACAATTCATCTGGTAGGTTTACGTCATAATAAATATTCAACTGCTGTAGGAAATATTGTTTATTTTATAAATAAATTGAAATTAAAAGGAAAAACTTATTCTATGATTAGTAAAAATGATACAGAAGAATTAGTTTCAAGCAAAAGAAGTTTGTTAAATATATCAAACGAATCAATGTTAGGTAAAGTATTTGGATACTTTTTCAACGAATAGGGAGGATTATTATGTTTGGATTAGAAATAGATCAATTAGCAAAAATAAAAGTAATTGGAGTTGGTGGTGGAGGAAATAACGCTGTTAACCGAATGATAGAATCAGGTGTACAAGGTGTAGACTTTATAGTAGCCAACACAGATTTACAAGTTTTAAATAATTCTAAAGCACCAGTTAAAATACAAATTGGAACAGAATTAACAAGTGGTCTAGGTGCTGGTGGAAAACCAGAAGTTGGTAAAGAATCTGCTTTAGAATCACGAAATGAAATAGAAACTGCCTTAAAAGGTGCTGACATGGTATTTATTACTTGTGGTATGGGTGGTGGAACTGGTACTGGAGCTGCTCCAGTAGTTGCTGATATTGCTCAAGGTATGGGAGCTCTAACAGTAGGTATTGTTACAAAACCATTTTCATTTGAAGGTAAAAAAAGAATGGAACAAGCTTTAAATGGTTTAGAAGAACTAAAAAAACATGTTGATACATTAATAGTAATTCCAAATGACAGATTACGTGAAATTATTGATAAAACAACGCCACTTTTAGATTCATTTAAAGAAGTTGATAATGTTTTAAGACGTGGTGTACAATCAATTTCTGATTTAATTGCTGTAGCTGGGCTAATTAATTTAGATTTTGCTGATGTAAAAGCAGTAATGGAAAAACGTGGAAATGCTTTAATTGGTATTGGAATGGGTGTAGGTGATAATAGAGCTAGCGATGCTGCTAAAGAAGCTGTATCAAGCCCATTATTAGAAACTAGTATAAGTGGAGCAACTGATGCTATTATAAATGTAACAGGTGGACCTAGCTTAACATTATTTGAAGTAGAGGAAGCAGCGGAAGTAATTAGAGCATCTGCTAATACAGATATCAATACAATATTTGGGGCTGTAATTAATGAAAACTTTACTGATGAAGTAATTGTTACCGTAATCGCAACAGGATTTGAAAAAGGCAATACAACAAGTTCCCAAACAACTTCTTATTCAAGATTAAATGATATAAAGAAAAATATTGAAGATGATGATGATAATGACGATAGTGATTTACCTCCAATCTTAAGAAAAAGAGTATTTTAAATAATAAAAAAAATTAACTTAAATAGTTATTTTTTTTGTAAACTAATAATTTTTTATTAGTTTTAATCTTTATTTAAATAAATTAATTAAAAATGCAACAAACCTTTGTTTGTTTTAGAAAAATGTGCTATAATTTTGTATAGAAAGACAAATATAATTAATAACATAAAGAGGTGTAACAATGGATAAAATTATAGTAAAAGGTGCAAGAGAAAATAATTTAAAAAATGTTTCGATTGAATTACCTAAAAATAAATTAATTGTAATGACTGGTGTCAGTGGAAGTGGGAAAAGTAGTTTGGCATTTGATACAATTTATGCTGAAGGACAAAGAAGATATGTTGAAAGTCTTAGTGCTTATGCTAGACAATTTTTAGGTGGTAGTGAAAAGCCAGATGTTGATAGTATAGAAGGTTTAAGTCCAGCTATTAGTATTGATCAAAAAACTACTAATAAAAATCCTCGAAGTACAGTTGGAACAGTTACTGAAATTTATGATTATTTACGATTATTATATGCAAGAATCGGTATACCTTTTTGTCCAAATCATCATAAACCAATATCAAGTCAAAGTGTAGAAGAGATGACTAACCAAGTTTTAAAATTTGAAATTGGAACAAAATTTAAAGTCATGAGTCCAGTTATTTATGGTGAAAAAGGAACTCATAAAGATTTACTTGAAAAATTAAAAAAAGAAGGATATATTAGAGTAAAAATAGATGATTTAGAATATGATTTAAATGATGAAATAAATTTAGAAAAGAATATTAAACATAAAATACTTGTTGTAATTGATAGATTAATAATGAAAGATGATATTAGAAGTAGACTATATGAATCAATAGAAATTGCTTCTAAATTGAGTAATGGAAAAGTAGTGATAGATGTTATTGGATCAAATGAATTTGTAATGAGTGAAACCTATGCATGTCCTGAATGTGATTTTTCACTACCAGAATTAGAACCAAGAATGTTTTCTTTTAATGCACCTTTTGGAGCATGTAATGATTGTAAGGGTCTTGGTTTAAAATATAAATTAGATGAGGATTTAATAATTCCAAATAAAGATTTAAGTTTGCTTGAAGGTGCTATAGTTGCTATTAATATTGAAGATGATAGTAATATAGTTTATACAGAACTAAGTACTGTTTGTGAAAAGTATAGAATTGATATGAATAAACCTATTAAAGAATTAAAAAGAAAAGATTTAGATATTATTTTATTTGGTTCAAGTGAAGAAATTAAATTTAATTATAAGTCTAAAAATGGTAATACTAGAAGTACACAAAGTTATTATGAAGGTATTGTTAATAATTTAGAAAGAAGATATATTGAAACAAAAAGCACATGGATTAGGGATTGGATTGAACAATATATGACAGAATCAGTTTGTCCTACATGTAATGGAGCAAGACTTGATGAATCGGTTTTATCAGTTTTAATTAATCAAAAAAATATTCATGAAATTACTAATTTAAGTATTAGAGATTTATTTCAATTTTTAGGTAATTTAAAATTATCTGAAGAACAAACTGAAATTTCTAAGATGATAATTCAAGAAATTAATTCAAGATTGTCATTTTTAATTAATGTAGGACTTGATTATTTAACATTATCTAGAGCATCAGGTACTCTTAGTGGTGGTGAAGCTCAAAGAATTAGGTTAGCAACTCAAATTGGGTCTAAATTAACTGGAGTTTTATATGTATTAGATGAACCTAGTATTGGATTACATCAAAGAGATAATGAAAGATTAATTAATTCATTATTAGAAATGAGAAATTTAGGTAATACTTTAGTTGTTGTTGAACATGATACGGATACTATGTTAGCTGCAGATTATTTAGTTGATATTGGGCCTGGTGCTGGAGTACATGGTGGTAATGTAATCGCATGTGGTACACCAAAAGAAGTAATGGCAAATAAAGATAGTTTAACCGGTAAATATTTAACTGGCGAATTAAAAATAGCTATTCCAGATAAAAGAAGAAATGGTAATAAGAAATATTTAGAAATTAAAGGTGCTAGTGAAAATAATTTGAAAAATGTAGATTTTAAATTGCCATTAGGAACATTCACTTGTGTGACTGGTGTAAGTGGTAGTGGGAAGTCAACTTTAATTAATCAAATTTTATATAGAGTTGTTTCAAATAATTTATATAAATCAAAGGAAAAACCAGGTAAGTTTAAGTCAATAAAAGGATTAGAAAATATAGATAAAGTAATTGATATTTCACAAACCCCAATTGGAAGAACACCTAGAAGTAATCCTGCAACATATGCTGGAGTATTTGATGATATAAGGGATGTCTTTGTTGAAACTAAAGAAGCTAAAATAAGAGGATATAAAAAAGGTAGATTCAGTTTTAATGTTAAAGGCGGAAGATGTGAGGCATGTTGGGGAGATGGTGTTAAAAAAATTGAAATGCACTTTTTACCGGATGTTTATGTACCATGTGAGGTATGTCATGGTACTAGATATAATTCTGAAACATTAGAAATTAAATATAAAGATAAAAATATATATGATGTTTTAGAAATGAGAGTAGAAGATGCGCTAGAATTTTTCGAAAATTTTCCAAAAATAAATACAAAACTACAAATGTTAGTAGATGTTGGACTTTCTTATGTTAAATTAGGACAATCTGCTCCAACTTTAAGTGGTGGAGAAGCAGCACGAGTAAAATTAGCAAAAGAATTACAAAAAAAACCAACAGGTAAAAGTTTATTTATTTTAGATGAACCTACTACTGGTCTACATAGTGATGATATTAAAAAATTATTAATAATATTAAATAGAATTGTAGACAATGGTGATACAGTACTTGTTATTGAACATAATTTAGATGTAATTAAGGTTTCCGACTATATTGTAGATTTAGGACCAGAAGGCGGAGAATTAGGTGGAACTATAATAGCAAATGGAACTCCTGAAGATATAATTAAAGTAGATAATAGTTATACTGGTCAATTTTTAAAAAAAATATTAAAAAATGAAAAATTGTAAAAATAAGTTCAAATTAAAGGAAAACAATGATTTCCTTTTTTTTTCATATTGTATAAATATAAAAAATATGTTATATTAAACGGACATTTTAAAGATTATTTAACTTTGTTATTTTTTTAGGAGTGGTAGTATGAATGAATCAAAAATTACACAATTGAATAAGGAATTTTTGTATAGTATTGAAAAATCAAAAATTGAATATATTTTAGTTAAAAGATTTTTTGATATTATTGTTTCTATATTAGGTTGTATATTAGTAATACCAATATTTATATGTATAAAAATTGCTTATTTATTAAATAAAGATAATGCACCCATTTTATTCAAACAAGAAAGAATAGGTAAAAATGGAAAACCAATTTATATATATAAATTTAAATCAATGATCCAAAATGCTGATAAAGTATTAGATGAATTAATGGTTGAAAATGAAAAAATAAGAATAGAATATAAAAGATATAAAAAATTAAAAAATGATCCTAGAATAACTAAAGTTGGTAAATTTATAAGAAATACATCATTAGATGAAATGCCACAATTCTTTAATGTTTTAAAAGGAGATATGTCAGTAGTAGGTCCTAGACCATATTTATTTAAAGAAAAACAAGATATGGGTGAATATTATGATAAAATTATTACTTGTAAACCAGGGATTACTGGATACTGGCAAGTAAATGGTAGAAGTGGAACTGATTTTATTAAAAGATTAATAATGGATGAATATTATTACTTTAATAAAAATATTATTTTAGACACTAAAATATTTATAAAGACATTTATTAAAGTTTCTAAAAAAGATGGAGCAAATTAATTTTAAAATATAATTATTAAATATAAATAAAAATATATTATAAAAATCTGAAGAAATATTGATAATAAATAGCTAATTATATTTTAAAAACAAATGTGATAAACAATAATAATTTTTCTATAGTTGTTTAAAAAAAGGTTACTTTCACTCTTAGTATTGTTGAATATAAAAAAATTTAAATTTACAAAGTAGATTTAAAGTATGGATTAGGTGATAAAATGAAAATAGAAATAATTTGTCCTTTATATAAAGGGAAAGAATATATTGTTAATTTAAAACAAAACATAGATAAACAAGAAATGGTTAATATTCAACAAATCTTTTTTGTATTAACTGATACAAATGATGAATCACAACAAATATTAAATGAGAATAATTGCAAATATGAAAAAATAACACCAAGTGAATTTTCACATAGTTTTACAAGAGAATTCTATGCATTAAAAAGTAAGGCTGATATAATTGTTTTTATTACTCAGGATATTGTTATTGAAGATAAATTATGGTTATATAATCTAATAAAAAATATAGTTAAAGATAAAGCAGATGCAGCATTTAGTAGACAAATCACAAAATTTAATAATATAGAAAAATACACACGTGAAAAAAATTATCCAATAGAATCTAGAATAGTGTCTAAGAAGGATATTGAAAGATTAGGTTTATATACATTTTTCTTTTCTGATGCAGCCTCTGCTGTTAAATTAGATGTATTTAAAAAATTAAATGGTTATGATCAAAAAAGATTACCAATAAGTGAAGATATGTATTTTGCTTATAAGTTAATTATTAATGATTTTAAAATAAATTATGCAGCTGATTCAGTTATTTATCATTCACATAACTTTTCATTAAAAGAATTATATGATAGATATAAATTAACTGGTAAATTTTTTAAACAAAATAGTTATCTAGACCAATATGGCACCAATAAAACAGGTGGTGGAATGGCTAAATATGTGTTAAAAAGAGCAATTCAAGATAAAAATCTAAAAGTTTTATTTAGAATGCCATTTGATATGGTAACAAGGTTTATTGGTATGAAGGTTGGTAAATATGGAAGATAGAGTAATTAGAGTATTGCAAATAGTTCCCAATATGCGTTCTGCAGGGATTGAAAATTTTATAATGAATTTTTATAAAACAATAAATCGAGATGAAGTTCAATTTGATTTTTTAGTTCATAGTAATCAAGAACAAGAATTTGATTCAGAAATAACAAAATTAGGTGGGAAAATTTATCGTTTAACTTATAAAGATGATAAAAACATTTTAAAATATATAAAAGATTTAAACAATTTTTTTAAAAATCATTCAGAATATGATATAGTACATGGTGAAATGCAAAGTATGATGCCACTTTATTTATCAATAGCAAAAAAAAATGGTGTTAGTATAAGAATAGCGCATGCTCATAATTCTTCATATGAAAAAACTTTAAAAGGTTTTATATTACATTTATTTTCTAGATTTTCTAAATATCCGGCTAATGTGTTTTGGGCATGTTCAAATTCGGCTGGTAAATATCTTTTTGGTAATAAAAAATATGAAATTATATATAATGCTATTGATATAGAAAAATTTAAATATAATGAAGATATAAGAGAAAAATTACGAAAAGAAATGAATTTGGAAAATAAAATGGTTATCGGAAATGTAGCAAGATTTGAATTACAGAAAAATCATGAATTTTTAATTGATGTTTTTGAAAAAATAGTTCAAAAAAATGATAATGCAATTTTGCTTCTAATTGGTGATGGATATTTAAAAGAAAAAATTAAAAATATTGTTATTCAAAGAGGTTTGTCTAAATATGTAATTTTCACAGGTGTTAGAAAAAATGTTAATGAATTATATCAAGCAATGGATTTATTTTTACTTCCTTCTTTATACGAAGGATTACCTCTTGTGGGAGTAGAAGCACAAATTTCAGGTTTAAATTGTTTTTTTTCAACTTCTATAACTAAAGAAATAGAAGTTTCAGAAAAAGTAAAATTTTTATCATTACAAAGTTCTTCTTGCGAATGGGCAGATATAATTTTACAGAATCAAGAAAATTGTAGAATTTGTAACGTCAATGATAGTTATAATCTACAAATTGAATCAAAAAAACTAATAAAAAAATATAAAAATTTATTAAATAAGAATGGCGGTGATCATAAATGACACTTCTTTTATACATTATAATTGATATTTTAGCACTTTTCTTTTTTTATAAATATGTAATTGGTAAAAAAAGTCTTAATAAAATAAACAAACATAATTCAAAAATTTATTTAATTATTTCGTTTGTTTTATTAGCTTCATTGATTGTTTTAAGAAGTAGTTCGGTTGGAATGGATTATGTAAGTGTTGGAAATTCATTTAAAAGAATTGCAACAGGATTTGAAACTGCATATGATATTGAGTGGTTTGGATATCCGTTTTTTTATATTATAAAATTTTTATCTATTATAATTTATGATAATGTTTTTTTATTTTATTTTATTATTGGATTGTTATCTTTATTTTTATTGTATAAGTCTATATTAGATAACGGTGAATATAAAACGATGAGTTTATTTTTATTTATCTCATTTTGTTTATATTATCAGTTTTTAAATCAGTCACGTCAAATGTTAGCGGTTTCAATAATTTTATTTTCTTTTAAATTTATTAAAGATAAAAAAATAATTAAATATTGCATAACAATATTGTTAGCTTCAGCAATTCATAATACAGCTATTATAATGCTTCCGATGTATTTTTTTACTAAAATAAAGATCACAAATAAGATTTTATTTTTAACTTTAATAATTGGAGTTACTTTATTTTTTAATACTCCTATGCTAGAATATATTATTCAAAAAACAAGTTATTCATATTATTTGTCAACTATTTATAATCAGTCTTTTACTAGTTCTTCAATGATGAATTTGGTTTTTAGAATAATATTATTATTATTATGTTTAATCCCATATAAGAAAGTTGTAAAAAAATATGAATATGCAAATGTACTTTATGTAATGGCTATATTTTGTACTTTTGGTCAAATAATAACTATTAATTTTTATTTCATGGCAAGATTAACAACTTATTTTTTTGTTTTTTATATTTTTTTAATTCCATTGGTGATAGAAGAATTCTTAAATAAAATTAGAATAAATAAAAGAAAAAAATTATTTATAATATTATTTATTTTATTCTTTGTATCTTATCACTTTATATATTATTTTTCATCATCAGGAGCTTCAGGTGCAGGATATGAAAAGTATATTACAATATTTAGTAAGGAGTAATGTAATATGAAAGTGGCGTTTGTAATTAATTCTCCATTTAGATTAGGTGGAGCTCAAAGAGTAACAAGTATTATTGCTAATAAATTGGAAAAAATTGGATATGATGTTACTATTATAAGTACAAAACCAGTTGAAGTTAATTTAAAATTGTATGGTCTTTCAAATAATGTCAATCTTATTAATGTTAAAAAAAGACCAATTATTTTTAAAATTATTAATCTACCTTGTAAATTATTAAGAATAATAAACATGAAATTTAATTTTCTAAAAAAATATAAAAAAATATTAAAATATATTTATTACACTCATGATAATTATATTTTAAAGAGTTTAGAAAATATTATTAATTCAAATAAATATAATTATGTTATTGGGGTAGAGGGGATTGATTTTATTCCGTTAACAATTATTAAAAATAAGATTGATTCTAAAATTATTGGTTGGCAACATAGTAGTACAAGTGCATATTATTTTACTCGTGGAATGTTTTATTTTAATCAAGATGAACTTATGAAAGATAATTTGAAAAAGCTTGATTATTATATAACTCTTACTAAAAAAGATGGTTTAGAACTTAAAAATAAATATTTAATAGAAAATAAAACCATTTATAATCCAGTAAGTTTTACAACAATAGAAAAAGCAAATCCAAATAATAAAAGATTTATTGCTGCAGGTAGATTGCATACTGTAAAGGGATTTGATATAATGATAGAAACATATAAAATCTATAAATTAAATGGTGGTAAATGGCCTTTATATATTTATGGTGATGGTGATGAATATAGTAATCTTTCAAAAATTATTAAAAAATATAATCTTGAATCAGATGTTATTTTAGGAGGATATACGATAGATATTAAAAAGGAAATGTTAAATTCTTCAGTATATTTAATGACATCAAAATTAGAAGGTCTACCAATGGTTATCTTGGAAGCAATGGAATGTGGATTGCCTGTTATTACTTTTGATTTATCGTTTTGTAGTGAAATACTTATTAATAATTCTGGATATTTAATAACTAAAAATGATATTTTTTCATTTGCTAATGCAATGTTAAAATTATCAACAAATAGTGTTATTTTAAGTGAAATGAAAAATAATGCCATTATGGAAGCTAAAAAATATGATATTGAAAATATTATTAAACAATGGGAAAAAATTTTAAAATAGAGGGGGATAATATGAAAAAAGTTTTGGTTTTTGATCCTTCATATGGTACTTTAAACAATGGAGATTTTATTATAAAAGAATTAACTCTAAAAGAAATGAATCCAATAATTGGGAAAAATTTTGTTGTTAATGTTGGTACTCATAATCCAATAATACATTTTTATCAGTTAATTAGTAAAAATGATATATTAAAATATTATAAGAATGCAGATATAAAGTTTCTTTTTGGAACAAATATTTTAAAGAAAAATTTAAATAAAATTTGGACAGATTGGAATGTTAATTTATTTAACTTTAAACCATATATTGGTTTAGTTTTAATAGGTGCTGGTAGTGATGGTAATTTCAATAAAATAAATTTCTGGACAAGAATTTTATATAAAAAAATGTTAAATAATAAATATTATCATTCAGTAAGAGATGAAAGTACTAAATTAAAACTTGAATCTCTTGGATTAAAGGCTATTAATACAGGGTGTCCAACCTTATGGAGTTTGACAGAAGAACATTGTCTGAAAATACCTGTAGTAAAATCTGAAAAAGTTATTTTTACATTAACAGATTACAACAAAGATTATGAGTTGGATAAATTAATGATTGATATTTTATTTAGTAATTATAAAGAAGTTTATTTTTGGATTCAAGGAGCTGGTGACTTAGAATATTTAGAAAAATTTGAAAATTACAATAAAATAAAGTTAATTGGTCCAACTTTAAGCGACTATAATCAATTTTTAAATAATAATTGTACTGATTATGTTGGCACTAGACTTCATGCTGGAATTTATGCTATAAAAGCGTTTAAAAGAAGTATTATTATTTCAATTGATAATAGAGCCTCAGATATGTCTAAATCATATAATTTAAATACAATAAATAGAACAGACATAATTGATAATCTTGAATGTAAAATTAATGAAGAATTTGAAACATTAATAAAAATAAATAAAGAAAATATTGAAAAATGGAAAAACCAATTTAAAAATTGTGAAAAAGAGGTATAAAATGATAAGTATAGTAATGTTAGTCCATAATGCAAAAGATTTTACAAAGCATTCATTAAAAACTATTTCCAAAACAAGTGATAGTTTAGATACAGAACTAATAGTTGTTGATAACAATTCAAATCAAAGTACAAGAAAAATGTTGCTTAAAATGCAAAAAAAAGGGATTATTGACAAATTAATTTTGCTTAAGGAAAATACAATGTTTGCCAAAGGAAATAATATTGGTTCTCATTTATGTAGTGAAAATTCTGAGCATATTTTATTAATAAATTCAGATATTGAAATTAGAAATAAAGAGTGGTTAAAATTAATTTATGGAATACATTCACGTGGTGCAACATGTCTTGGAGTATGTGAAAATAATCCTTATACAAGGGGGGATGGGTTCTGTTTTTTAATAGATAAAGATCTTTATTTGAAGTATCAATTAGATGAAAGTTTTGAGTGGTGGTGGTCTATTACAAAACTTGAGGCAATATTAATGCGAGATGGATTTACTGTTAAAGCTGTTAAGAATTATGAAAATATTTTATATCATTTTGGTGGTATGTCTGGGAAAGCTTGGAAAAATGCGATGGGATTAAAAATTGAAGGAAAAGAAATTGAATCTTGGTTTAATAAAAATCAAATTTCAATAATTGAAAAGTTAAGTATAAATAAAAAAGATAATATAAATGTTGGTTTAAAGTTTAAAATTAATTTTGTTATATTTTATAAAAATATTAAAAATAATTTTAAAAATATAATTAAGGGTATTATAAAAAAGATAAAATGAAAAGTTTAAAAAAGAATTATTTTTATAATGTGATCTATCAATTACTAATAATAGCTTTACCTTTATTTACTGCTCCATATTTGTCACGAACAATTGGTGCGGAATTGACTGGAGTGTATTCTTATTCATTTTCGATTGCTACATATTTTTTAATGTTTTGTACATTAGGTTTAAATAATTTTGGAAATAGAGCGATTGCAAAAGTGAGAGATAATAAACAAGAAATGTCTGCTACTTTTAAAAACATATATTTTATTCAATTAATATTATCATTAATTGTTTCTTTAGTTTATATTTTATTTATATTATTTTTTGTTGATAATAATAAAGTAATATTTACAATAATGCTTTTGTATGTAGTGTCAGGAATGTTTGATATAAATTGGTTCTTTTTTGGATTAGAAGAATTTAAGCTAACAGTTTCTAGAAATATAATTATAAAAGTGGTTGCAACTATCCTAATTTTTACGTTGGTTAAAGATCCTTCTGATTTTTGGTTATATGTTACAATTATGTCTGGATCCTTTCTATTATCGCAAATGACTTTATTTCCATTTTTAAAGAAATATATTGATTTTAATGTGAAGACAAAATTGTCAGATTCTTTAAAAATGTTTGTACCAATTTTAATATTATTTATTCCTGTAATTGCTACTGGAATTTATAGAAATATGGATAAAATAATGTTAGGAATCCTTTCTGATATGTATATTGTTGGTCAATATGAATATGCAGACAAATTTGTTTCAATTCCAGTATCTTTAATAGCTTCTTTAGGAATAATATTTTTACCACGAATTTCTAACTTAGTTGCAAATGGAAATGCTGAAAAAGGAATTGATTATTTAAAAAAAAGTTATGAGTTTATAATTTTTTTATCCGTTCCACTCGCTTTTGGTATATTTTCTGTTGCAGACAATTTTATTCCTATTTTTTTAGGAAATGATTTTAATGTTTCAGGGTATTTACTTCAAATACTATCACTTACAATTATATTTATAGCAATTGGAAATACTTTTAAAACACAATATTTAATACCAAATAACTTAGATAAAAATTTTGTATTATCCGTTTTAATAGGGGCAATTGTAAATTGTATTTTGAATTTTTTATGGATTCCTAAATATAATGCGTATGGTGCTGCAACAGCAACTCTTATTGCAGAAATAATAGTTATGTTTTTTCAGGTATTTCCATTACGTAAGCGAATTAATTTAAAATTTTTTCTTAAAATCACAAAAAAATATATTTTTTGTGGTCTAGTAATGACAATATTAATTAACTTATTAAGACTTTTTATTAATAGTAATATATTGTTAATTTCTTTACAAATATTAATTGGAGGTGTAGTATATTTATTATTGACCTACAATTATTGGAAAAATATATTGAAAAGTTTTTGTAAAAATAAAAAATTTGTTAAAATTAGTTTATAATATTTTATGAATGGAGGTTCTTAATGAAAAAAAATAATAAAAAAATTAAATCAAAAGTAAATATAATTAGTTACAGTATATTTAGTATTATGATTTTATTATCCGTAATAACATTTGGTATAGTAATTAAGTTAGGTGTTTTACCTACTAAGTATTTAACTTTAATATTAATCACATATACAATAATGTGTTTACTATTTGGTTTGTTAATATTTAAAAAGAAAATTAGAAAATGGGTTAAAATAGTTATTGATATCTTTTGTATTTTCATAATATTTGTATTAGGTTTTGGTTTAAATTATTTAAATCAAACATTAAATTTTATGGATAAAATTACAGCTGGAGAATATCAAGATGAAGAATATTATGTTCTAGTACTTGATGATTCAAATTATGAATCAATAACTGATCTAGAAGATCAATTATTAGGTACATATACTGATTTATCTAATACTTATGATGAAGCTTTATTAAAAACTAAGAATGAAATTAACCTTGATACAAAAAATTATTCATCTTATATAGAAGCTGGACATGCATTAATAGATGGTGATGTAGAAGCAATTTTTATAAGTAGTGCGCATAAATCAATATTGGATGATTTAATTGCTGATTTTGATAGTAAAGTTAGAAGTATATATAATATAATATTATCTGTAGAAAATAATATAGAAGTAAAAGAAGCAGATGTAACTAATGAATCATTTAATATTTATATTAGTGGTATTGATACATATGGTGATATATCATCGGTTTCTAGAAGTGACGTAAATATGGTTGTAACAGTTAATCCTAAGACTAATGAAGTATTATTAACTTCAATTCCAAGAGATTATTATGTTAAATTACATGGAACAACTGGTTATAAAGATAAATTAACTCATGCTGGAATTTATGGAATAAATATGTCAATTCAGACAATTGAAGATCTTTTAGATATTGACATTAATTATTATGTAAGAGTTAATTTTACAACTTTAATTAGTTTAGTAGATTCAATTGGAGGAATTTCTATATATTCTGATAAAGAATTTACAGCTTATACAAATAAAAATTGTACATTTAAGCTTGGTAACAATACTGTAAATGGTGATTGTGCTCTAGCATTTGCTAGAGAAAGATTTGCATATGAAACAGGTGATAGACATAGAGTTCAAAATCAACAAGATGTTTTAAAATCAATCTTAAAAAAAGCTTTAAGTTCAACAACACTAATTACAAAATATTCAAATATATTAAAAACTTTAGAAAGAAGTTTTGAAACAAATATACCAAGTACAGAAATTTATAATTTAATAAATATGCAACTTGATGAAATGCCTTCTTGGAATATAAGTAATTATAGTTTAAACGGAAGTGACAGTCATAATTATACTTATTCATATAATGCTAGTACATTATATGTAATGGAGCCAGATTATACTACTGTAACAGAAGGTCAAAAGAAAATAAAAGCAATATTAAATGGAGAATAGTATATTCTCTTTTTTCTTTTTAAATGCTATACTAATAATAGAGGTGATTTAGATGGATATTTTAGTAACTGGAGGAGCTGGGTATATAGGTAGTCATACATGCGTTGAACTGCTTAATAATAATTATAATGTAATTATATTAGACAATTTTAGTAATTCTAAATTAGAAGTAATTAATAAAATTGAGACTATTACTAATAAAAAAGTAAAACTATATGAAGGAGACGTGTTAGATAAAGATTTTTTAAATAAAATATTTTTAGAAAATAACATTACTTGTGTAATTGATTTTGCTGCATTTAAAGCAGTAGGTGAATCAGTAAGTAAACCAATTGAATATTATATAAACAATGTAACTTCAGTACTAACTTTACTTAGCGTAATGAAAGAATATAATTGTAAATCTTTAGTTTTTAGTAGTAGTGCTACAGTATATGGTGATCCTAAGATTATTCCAATAACAGAAGAATCAAAAACAGGGGAAACTACAAATCCATATGGAACAAGCAAATTATTTGTAGAACAAATATTAAAAGATTTGTTTAAATCTGATAATAAATGGAATATCTGTATATTAAGATACTTTAATCCAATTGGTGCTCATTGTAGTGGATTAATTGGTGAAGAACCAAATGGGATACCTGCTAATCTTGTACCATTTATTTCTAAGGTGGCAAGTAAAAATTTAGAAGTGTTAAGTGTTTTTGGAGATGATTATGACACATTAGACGGAACAGGAGTTAGAGATTATATCCATGTGGTTGACTTGGCAATTGGGCATATTAAAGCACTAGAAAAATTAATAAAAGAAAAACAAGGATTATATATTTATAATTTAGGTACTGGAATAGGATACAGTGTATTAGAATTAATTACTACATTTGAAAAAGTAAATGGAATAAAAATTCCTTATAAAATAGTTGAAAGAAGAAATGGTGATATTGCTTCTTGTTATAGCGACACAACCAAAGCATATAATGAACTTGGGTTTAAAGCAATATTGACTTTAGAAGATATGTTGAAAGATGCTTGGAACTATGAATTAAATAATATGTAATAAAATAAAAAAACTTTACTAGCAAGTAGAGTTTTTTATAAAAACAATTTAAATTATTATTCTATAATTGAATAGTAAACATTTTACTCTCTTATGCATAAATTAATGTGAGGGGGGAATAATATGGCAGCATATAAAGAAATTGTTACAAAAGCAGTTATTGGAAAAGGTAAAAAATACTTTAAAAATAATTATACAATAACAACAGAAAATATCCCAACTACAGTTCTAGGTTGTTGGGTAATTAATCATAAATTTAAAGGATATAAATCGGGTGAAAAAATTGGAGTTGATGGATCATATGATGTTAATATTTGGTATTCATATGAATCAGATAGTAAAACAACAGTAGTTAATAAAAAAATAGATTATAATGATTTATTCAATGTTAAAATAAAAGAAAATGCCGATTTAACAAGTGATACAGACATAATTGTCAGAACTTTAAAACAACCAAGCTGTACTAAAGTAACAATTGATGAAAATGGTAATATTAATTTTGATATTGAAAAAGAATTAGGAGTAGAAATAGTTGGTGAAACTAAAATGAAAATATCAATAGAAGAAGAAGAAGAACCTTGGGATGATATTGATGATGATGTAAATGATGAAATATTAAATGATATTGATGAAACTGTTAGGGAAAATTATATAGGCTAATATGGCAAGTCTCAATTTGAGACTTTTTTATGTGTTAACAAAAAAGGTTGACACATAAAATTAAATATGATATTATTTATATAATGAATGGAGGGATACTATGGCAGTTAAATTAAGATTAAAAAGAATGGGATCAAAAAAAGCACCATTTTACCGTATCGTTGCAGCTGATTCAAGAAGTCCAAGAGATGGAAAATTCATTGAAACAGTTGGTACTTATAACCCAATTACAGAACCAGCAGAAATCAAAGTAAATGATGAAGTAGCATTAAAATGGTTAGGTAATGGAGCAATACCTACTGATACAGTAAGAGATTTATTTAAAAAAACTGGTGTTATGGAAAAATTTCATAACTCAAAAATGAACAAAGAAGGTAAATAATATGGATTTAGTTGCGTTGACAGAATATTTAGTTAAAAGTATTGTTAGTGAAATCGAAATGGTATCTGTAACAAAATATGATGATGATGATGAAATGACAACTATTGAAGTTTTAGTATCAGAAAATGATATGGGGGCAGTTGTTGGAAAAGAAGGATCTATAGCAAATGCTATTAGAACAATTATTCAAACATCAGCTTACAATAATAAATTAAAAAAAGTTAAAGTAAACTTTGACTCATATTAAAATTGATTTAAATAAGAAGCATAAAATATGCTTCTTATTTAAATTATATATAAAAAAACTGATATAAAATCAGTTCTTATTAATACTTTTTAATTAAATTTATAATTAGTATTAATGAAGATACGACTGCTATTCCAATTCCACTTCCAACAACATATGGTGTTAAATCAGAAGTTGTTTCTAAACTTGCTTCATTAATATCTATTAACTCAATTACTGGTTCAATTGTTAAAATAATAGAATCTTCATTATCCTTAGTTTTATAAAAACTATAATAAGGTATTTCTACATTCTTGGTAGCAAGTACTGCATCATCATTGATTGTTAAAGTAATTGTTCCAATTACATCATTTTGTATTACATTTATATTGGAATTAAAATATAATTTTTTTTCATTTGAATCAAAAAACACATTATTTAATCCTGAAAAAGATTTAAAAGTAAAAATAGAAGTATCATAATTAATGTAATAGAAAGTATTTTCACTATTTATTGTACTAGTAGAATTCATTTTAATAGTTAAAGTAACAGTATCACCATTTTTATAGGTTAATGCATCACTATTTACTATAAATGTATTAAGACTAGATGCTTGTACGTTAAAAGTAATAAAATACATTAATAAAATAACAATAGAAATAAATATTTTTTTCATAAAATTAGCTCCTTAATTTCTTGAATTATACCATAAATTACATAAAAATACAATATTAGACATTATGTGAGATTATGAATAAAGTAAAAATATGTATAAAATTTAAGAATTATATATAAAATAATTGCAATTAGGACTAAAATCGTGATAAACTTTATATATAGCAAAATAAAAAAGGTGAGTAAATGCAAAAGATTAATGATTTAAATATAAATTTTATTAGATATGGAAAATTAAATAAACCAACAATTGTCTTTCTTCATGGATGGGGACAAAATATTGAGATGATGAAACCAATAGCTGATTCATTTGTTAATGATAATGATTTGTTAATAATTGATTTGCCTGGTTATGGAAAAAGTGAAGAACCTAAATTTGAATATACAGTATATGATTATGTTGAAGTTATAAAAAAATTATGTGATGATCTAAAAATATCAAATCCTATTTTAGTGGGGCATTCATTTGGTGGAAAAATTGCTTTAACATATGCAAGCAAATATAAAACAGAAAAATTAATATTATTTGGTAGTCCATTTAAAAAAGAAATTCAACATGTAAGTCTAAAATTAAAATTATTAAAACAATTAAAAAAAATACCTGGTATAAATAAATTAGAAAATATAGCAAAAAAATATATAGGATCAACTGACTATAGAAATGCAACCCCAATTATGAGAAAAATATTAGTAAATACTGTTAACTTAGATATTACAAATATCATAAAAAATATAACTTGTCCAACATTAATAATATGGGGTACAAATGATGAAGCAGTTCCATTAGAACGAGCATATGAATTGGAAAAATTAATTAAAAATTCAGCTGTTATAGAATATGAAAATAGATCTCATTATGCTTATTTAGAAGAAAAAATAAAAACGATAAATATATTAAAATCGTTTATAAATTAGGAGGTAATTATGATAATTAAATTTTATGTTGCGGTTTTTTCTACATTTTTATACACTTATTTAAAATCAAGAAAATCATTTCAAATGTTACAACAAAATTGGTATAATGAAGATAATAGATATCTAAAATGGATGACTAAAAATAGAAAACAAATATTTTTTAATCTTGACTTATTATTTTTATTGTTAGTAATGTTTCAATTTATTAAAATAGAAGTTAAATATATTGAAATTTTATTTGTAATTTTGTATATGGTATTGTCATTAATATATTTAAAAAATTTAAAAATAGCTCAAAATAAACTTACTTTAAAAAGAACACCAAGAGTAAAAAGACTATTTATTTCTGAATTTATTATTTATTTAATACCAGTTATTATAGTATCAATAAATTTTAATGAAAGTAATATTGTATATTATTTCTTAATATTAGGTTTAATGGTATATCTTAATTATATTATGGTTTATTTTGCTAACATTGTAAACAAACCAATTGAAAAAATAATTAATAATGGCTTTAAGAAAAAAGCTATAAAAAAACTAAAAAATATGTCAAATATGAAAGTTATTGGAATAACAGGAAGTTATGGTAAAACAAGTAGTAAAAATATTTTAAATGATGTTTTAAACATTAAATTTAATGCTTTAAAAACACCTAAAAACTTTAATACACCAGTTGGTCTAATAATAACTATTAATAACTATTTAGATAAATTTAATGATCTATTCATAGCAGAGATGGTTGCATTTAAAAAAGTTGAAATCAAGGAACTTTGTGATTTAGTTTCACCAACATACGGAATTTTAACTAAAATTGGTATAGCTCACTTGGAAAGCTTTGGTTCACAAGAAAATATTCAAACTGGAAAATTTGAATTAATTGAATCATTGCCACAAGATGGAATTGGAATACTAAATGGGGATGATGAATTACAAACATCATATAAATTAAAAAACAATTGTAAAATTGTATGGATTGGAATTAATAATAAAGAAGTTGATGTAAGAGCAACTGATATAAAAATTACTAATCAAGGGATTGAATTTAATGTTATCTTTAAAGATGATAAACAAAAATATCCGTTTTCTACAAAATTACTTGGTGAGGCAAATGTATATAATATCTTAGCTAGTATAGCTCTTGGAAAAGAATTAGGATTAAGTATTAGTCAATTACAAATGGGTGTAAAAAAAGTAAATCAAATTGAGCACCGTTTAGAAATGAAAAAAATGGGTAATATTAATATTATAGATGATGCTTATAATTCAAACCCAGTAGGATCAAAAATGGCAGTTGAAGTTCTAGGAATGATGGATGGACACAAAATTATAGTTACTCCTGGTATGATAGAACTAGGAGACAAACAATTTGAATTAAATAAAAAGTTTGGACAATATATTGCTGAAAACAAAATCGATGATGTAATACTAATTGGTGAAAACCAAACTAAACCAATATATGAAGGGTTAATATCAAAAAAATTTAAAAAAGAAAATATATTTGTCTTAAATGACGTAAAAGAAGCATTTCCATTAATTCAAAAATTAAAACAAAAAGAAACATTTGTATTGTTAGAAAATGATTTACCAGACATATTTAACGAGAAGTAGAAAGAAGGATTTTTATGAAAATAAAAGTAGGAGTAATATTTGGTGGAGCTACTGTTGAACATGAAGTTAGTATTATAACATCTGTTCAAGCTATGAATAATATTGATAAAGAAAAATATGACATAATTCCAATTTATATAGGAAAAGATCGTACCTGGTATACAGGAAAAATGTTAATGGAACTTGATATATTTAAAGATTTAGATTTATTAAAGAAATATGCTAAAAAAGTAACATTAGTAAAAGTAAATGAACAATTTTATCTACAAAATATTACAGGAATATTTAAAAAAAATGTTGAACAAATAGATATAGCTTTCCCAATTGTTCATGGTAAAGGAGTAGAAGATGGCTCTTTAGCAGGATATTTAGATAGTATAGGAGTTCCATATGTTGGACCTTCAATTTTAGGTGCAAGTGTTGGACAAGATAAAGTTGTAATGAAACAAATTTTGCAATCTGCTAATATCCCAATTCCAAATTATACATGGTTTTATGAAAATGAATATTTATGTGATTCAACCAATATTTTAAATGAGATTAAAAAAATAGGTTATCCTGTTATTATTAAACCAGCAAACCTAGGAAGTAGTGTTGGCATAAAAGTTGCTAAAGATGAAAATGAAATTGATAACTGTATAACAGATGCATTAAAATATGATAATAAAATAATTGTTGAAGAAATAATTGAAAATTTATTAGAAGTAAATTGTAGTGTTTTAGGTAATTATGAATTTTCACAAACAAGTGCAATTGCACAGATGAATACAAATAATGATTTTTTAACATTTGAAGATAAATATATTGGTAAATCAAAAAAACCATTTAAAACATCAAATAAAATTAATTCAACAGGTATGATAATACCAGCAAACATAGATAATAAAACAGAAGAAACTGTTAAAGAATTATCATTAGAAACATTTAAAGTACTAAACTTAAGTGGAGTAGCTAGAATAGACTTTTTAATAAACAATAAAACAAAAAAGGTTTATGTTAATGAACCAAATACAATTCCAGGTTCTTTATCATTCTATCTTTGGAAACAAGTTGGAAAAGACTATAAAACATTATTAAATGATATGATTTGTCTTGCTATTAAGGATTATAAAAATAAATCAAAAAAAATTACATCATTTGATTCAAACATATTGGCAACCTTTAATGGTTCAAAAGGAATGAAGGGAAAATTAAAATAATTTTCTCTTTTTAGATAAAAAGGAGATTGTATGAAAAAACATAAATCTAAAATATTTTTAATATTATCATTTTTACTACCTTTTTTAGTAATAAATTTTATTGCTATATTCTTAAATGCTTCATATAATTCAACATATACACTATTAGTTAGTGATATGCAAGCACAATATGTTTCACTTTTTTCATTTTTAAAAAGAGTATTTGAAGGAACAGAATCAATATTTTATTCATTCTCAAAGGGAATGGGTGGTTCAATGTTAGGTACATTTGCATATTATTTATCTAGTCCATTAAATATATTAATTGTATTTTTTAAAAATATATCTAACTTTATAATATTTTTAATTACACTAAAAATATCGATTTGTGGACTAACAATGTTTGTATATTTAAAACATAAATTTAATAAATCAAATATTATTATTTTAATTTTTAGTTTATGCTATGCTTTATGTGCTTACAATATTAATTACTACTTTAATATTATGTGGTTAGATGGTGTTTTCTTATTACCATTAATAGCTCTTGGAATTGATAAATTAACAAAAAATAATAAATCACTTTTATATGGCATTTCATTATTTTTTGCTTTGGTTTCAAATTATTATATTGGGTATATGTTATGTATTTTTTCTTTAATTTATTTTATATATCAATTTTTAATAGAATATAAATCTATAGAAAATAAAACAAAACAGATTATAAATTTTATAATAACATCAATACTTTCATTTTTGTCTAGTTTATTTTTATTATTACCTGGAATTTTGTCATTAACAAGTAGTAATAAGGATTTATCAATACTTTCAGATTTTAATTTAGTTTTTAATCAAAATTTATTAGATATTTTTAGTAAAACATATTTTGTTTCACAAAACTACGAAAATATTTTAAATTTTAATCGTGCTAATATATATGCTGGAATATTTATAATTCCTTTGTTATATTTTTATTTTATTAATAAGAAAATAAAAAAAATGAATAAAATATATTCATTACTAGTGTTATTTATTATTATATTATCTTTTAGTATTTTAAATTTAAATGAAATATGGCATGGTTTTAGTATGCCAATTGGTTTTAATTATAGATATTCATTTTTATTTGTATTCTTTATTATAATACTCGCAACAGAATCATTGTTAAAAATTAAACATATAAAATATAAACAATACATACTATTTGGACTTGTTTATGCTATACTGACTTATATAATAAGTATAACAAACTATAGCTACTTAAAAGATGTATATTTATTTATCTCATGTGGGTTTATGTGTTTTTATTTAATTATCTTTTATTTAATTGTTAATAATAAAAAATGGAAAATTGTATTATTATTAGTTGTATTTATAGAGCTACTTCTTAATGGCTATTATACACTAAAGGATTTTGAATTAGCATCAAATAGTGATTATATTAGTTTTTCAAAGACAATTGGAGATGAAATTGAAAATTATATTCCAAAAAATAGTGAATTTTATAGAATTGAAAAGAATTTTACCTTTTCAAATAATGATCCATTATTAATTGGATATAGTGGCGTAGATGAATTTTTATCTACTATTAATAAATATAAAATAAATTTTCTACAAAATAATGGTTTAGAAGGATTTGATAATTCAGTATATTTTGGAAATAATTCAACCCCATTATTAGACTCAATTTTAGGTATAAAATACTATATTGATGAAGAACAATATTTAGAATATTATAAGATAGATGACTTTGAAAATCCTATATTACCATTAAAAGATAATATAAATATTTATGAAAATAAATCTTCTCTGAATTTAGGATATATGGTAGATGAAGGAGTTTTAAATATAACTTCACCTCAAACTAAAGATACTAATATTTTTGAATATCAAAATTTAATATTAAATAAAATGTTAAAAGAAGATAATAATTATTTTAATCATTATAAACTTACTAAAGTAAATGATTTGACATATCAAACATATACAGATGATAATGCTTATATTTACTTATATTTAAGTGTTAATAAAAGTGATAAAGAAGCTAATGTATTTATCAATCAAAATCGTATTAAGTCATTTTCGAAAGACCAATATGTTTTAGTTAGAATAGAAAATAAATATATAAATCAAGATGTAACTTTTACTGTAGAAACAGAAGATGAAAATTTTTTTATTAATAATATTTATGCTGTATCATTTAATATGGATGTTTTTCAAGATAGTATAAATCAATTAAAACAAAATCAATTAGAAATATCTAAATTCACAAGCACTTATATTTTAGGAACAATTTCTTCTAAAGAATCTGGAATTTTATTTACTTCAATTTTAAATGATGATGGTTGGAGTGTATTTGTAGATGGTAAAAAGGTTGATATAATTACAATACTAGATGCTTTTATTGGTATAAAACTAGAAGAAGGTATTCATTCTATTGAATTTAAATATCAAACCCCATATTTAAAATTAGGTATTATTATATCAATGCTTAGTATAGTTACACTAATATTATATATTTTAAATCAAAATAAAATATTAAATATTGTAGATAATATTTATAATAAATTAAAGGTTTATATTATGTATTTTGTAATAAATATTTTAATAATTTTATTAATTTTCATATAAAATTACATTTTTGTAGTTTTTTTCTTAACAATTAAATAATTAAATGATATAATATTCAATAAAACAAAAGGAGAAAATTTATGAAAGATTATTACAAAAGTGACTTTAATGGATTTTATCCTTATTGTGGTGTGGAAAAAAATAATTGTGATATAAAAAATATTGTTAATAATTTAGTTTCAAAAAGTATTAATATATATAATTATTTAAAAGAAATATCGAGTTTAGAACAAAGTAAAACAACTAATTTTCAGTATAATAATATTATTTTAGAAGAATTGAATAATTTAATTGTTGATGAAGCTACATATATAAGACAACTTGAATTAGATAATAATCAGTATTTTATTAATATAATAGATTCTTTAGAAAATTTATTAGATACTTCAAAAATAATTAGTTTTACTTCAAATCAAAATAGTAAAATAGATATTTTATTTAAAGAATTTTCTTCTATACATGAAAATATAATAGAAGATGGAACATATGCTGTTAATTCTTCTAATTATATAATTAACAGAATAATAAAAGAATTATATCAAGAAGTAGGAGAATATTCATTGCAAGATGATTTTACATATTTTTTATTAAAGGAAATTGATAATGAATTAAGTTTAGATAAATATTTCAATTTAAATAAAAATTTAATTGAATTGAAATTTAGATTATTATTAAGTAATAAAACAATTTGTGATATGTATATAAATAGTAAAGTACTTGAAATAAATACGAATATCTCAAATCAATTTTCTAAAACAACTTTAGCTCATAATATTGAGCAAGAAAATGATAGAATTAAATTTTTCTTAGAAACAATGAGTGAAATTCTTTCGTTTAATAATAAATTTATTGGAGATGTTCAAAAACAATTTTACTATCAAAAACGTTTAAAATATTCAAAGATGATTTTAAATCCTGAATTAATAGAACAATTATATATTGGGCAACAAGAAGAATATAAATTTAAAAATAAAATTTTAAAAAAAGTAATACAAAATATGGAGGAAAAATATGATTAATTCAAAAAATAATGATGATGAATTTGATGATGAATTTGATGATGAATATGATGATGAATATGATGATGAATTTGATGATGAATTTGATATAGATACATATGAAACAGCTTCAAAATTATACAGTCTTTTATTTAATATAACAGAACAACTATATGAAATATTTAAATTTAAAAATGAATTAGAATTAAAAGGTAAAATGGATACTAAAAAATATTTGGATGCTTGTAAAAAATATAATGAACTTATTTGTATTGAAAATGAGTTATATAATAAAATATGCACAGATAGCAATATATTTTATTTAATTCTAAATAATGTAATAGGATTTCAGTTGAATCATTGGCATAGAAACAAATTTAGTCCAAAATGGAATTTTTATGGTGCTATTAATGAATATGAAACTATTATGATTGAAAATCAAGATTTAAGAATATATAATTATTTATCTGAAGATTTACTAAAAAATAATGAATCGATTTTAGAAGAAATTGAAATACATGATTATTCCATTTTTTATGATTGTTTAAGAAATGATTTTTTAGTTTTTCTTATTAATGAAATAAATATTAAGATTAAAACAATTGATGAAGTACCTTCAAATAAAAAAAATTTAATATTGTTAAAACATTCAATATTATTTAACAATAAACAAATAGAAAATGATTTATTAGAAAATGGTAAAATTAAAAACGATTATTTTAATGAATTATATAATCATATACAAGATCATCTTTTATATGATGAAGAAACTTTAAAATTAAAAATAGCAGCTGAAATGTATCAACAATTTCAAATGCAATTATTTGTACAAACAACTTATATAAAAGATGATTATAATGCACAATACTTTTATGAAAAATGGTTGGAATTTATTTTATTAAACTATTCATTTGAACAACTTGAAGAATTAGAAAAAGGTAATAATATCGATATTGAAGAAAAAAAACAATTGGCAAAAAAAACTTTTCAAAAAGTTAAAAAATTCAAAAAATAATTAAAATAACTATTTATTATTAGATTATTATGTTATAATATATACGTAATATTCAATTGAAGAGCAACTTAATATTAAATTGGTTGCTTGACAATAAATGTCTCCGTAGCTCAGTTGGTAGAGCAACTGACTCTTAATCGGCGAGTGCCATTAAGGTAAATAAGGTATAACCCCTTTACTAATAAGGGTTTATCATATATAATAATTATACAAATACATGAAAAATCGGACTTTTATCGGACAAATGATAAAAAAACTAGTGATTTTTCATCGAAATGTCTCCTTAACTCAGTTGGTAGAGTAGCTGACTCTTAATCAGTTTGTCATAGGTTCGAATCCTATAGGGGACACCATGAAGTTTTTAATGGGTACTAGAAATAGTACTCTTTTTAATTTATTTTTGTCATACCTATGTTATTAAAATAATATTTATGGTATTATAACTCATAACAAAAAGGAGTGTTTATTTATGGAAAGTTTACAATATGCTTTTGTTGGTTGTTCTTCAAGTGATAAGATAGATAGCACATTTAATGATAGTGCTAAACGATTAGGTTTCATATTATCTCAAAATGGCTTTAATTTAGTGTTTGGTGTATGTAATTATGGTCTTATGGGCGAAGTTTATAGAACAATGAAACAAAACAACTCAAGTGTTATCGGTGTAGCCCCTACAATTTACAAGGAAGATTTTAAATCATTACAATGTGATGAAGAACATTGTGTTGATACAACTAATGAAAGAATTAGTTTAATGATTGGTAAATCTGATATTCTTTGTTTTCTAGCTGGTGGTACTGGAACACTAGAAGAAATTATTGTGGCAATTGAAATGAAACGAAGAAAAGAAATTGATAAACCTATTATTACTTATGATGAAAGTGGCTTTTATCTTCCATTAGTTCAACAATTGGAAAATATGGAAAGATATAGATTTTCAAATGATTGTACTACTTTATTTGATTATATTACAAACTCTGAAATGCTAAATACTTATTTAGGCAATCTAACCATTGATAAAAGAAACATGAAAAAATAGCAAATTTGATTGCTATTTTTGATTTGTTTTAACCATTTAGTAGTTCACACATTTTATTAGTTACTTCGTTTTGCATAGCACTTGTAACATGACTATAGGTCATATCAGTTGTAGAAGTACTACTATGACCTAGTCTTTTGCTTATAACTTTCAAGTGAATGCCTAATGCTATTTGTAGTGTAGCACTTGTGTGCCTTAATGAATGAAAGTTTATTTTAGGTAAATTATGTTTTTCTATAATTTTACCTAATATATGTCTTGGTGTACATGGGTGCATATACCAACCTTTTTCCGAAGTAAATACTTTTTTGCAACCTAGCCATTTTGTACCTAGTTTATCTTTTAATTCTTCTTGTTGCTCTTTAAATTGTTTTAGTAAATCTAAAGTTTCTTCCATTAAAGTAATAGGTCTAATAGAACTATTATTTTTAGGTTTGTCTTTTTCCTTAACTCCACCCTTAATAGCATATATAACTTTGTTTATACTGATATAACCTATATCAAAATTAATATCTTCCCATTCTAATCCTAGTATTTCACCAACTCTAGCACCACTATCAATTGCTAGTCTAATTAAAGTCTGATATTTTAAAGGTTGTTTTTCCAATGCTTTTAATAGTTGTTTAGTTTCTTCAACATTGTAATATTTGGATTCTTTCTTTTCTTTTTTAGGTCTATCAATTGCTTCATTGGGGTTATCGTTTATTATCTTCCACCTTTTGGCTTTGTTAAGTATCGCACCAATTAAAACATAATAATGCAATATGGTATTTTCAGTTAATTTTTTGGGTTCTCTTTTTTCTCTTAATTTACTATAAAAATCTTCTAGTATTAATGGGTTTAAATTAGTTAATTTTCTTTTCCCAAAATTATCATTTATAACTTCTAACATTTTTGAATAACCTATATATGTTGTGGGGGCTAGATTTTTAACATGCCTTTCCATATATATTTTACTTAATTCTTCAAAGGTAATTTTTGTATAGTCAATATCATTTAGAACTTGATTTTTATACTTTTGTATCATTTCATTTTCAATAGTTCTGGCTTGTCTTTCAGTACCATTGAAAGTTTTATATTGTCTTATTTTTTTACCTTTATTATCATAACCAATAAAGGCTTCAATCACATATTTGTTTTTATCAATTAATTTAACACTCATTTTATTTTTTCTCCATTTCTTTTATTTATCTAAATAATCTGTTATAATGGAGTTACACAAGGGCTGTCCAAGTTTTTGTGTAACTCTCTCTCTTGTTAGTAGCAAGAGAGTTTTTTTATTCATACATTGCATCAGACATTCTTAATGCTTCTTGATATTTTTCGTCATAGTATTCTTCAAAGTCTTGTTGGCTTTGTTCAAATAATTTCATTTCAATTTTATTTGCTTTTACATTTGTCATTTTTGCAACTTGTTCAGAATTTCTAATACTACTAGCGATTGTTTCAAATGCTTTTGTAATCTTATAGTTATATAGTTCAAGATTAGGAACATATAAAGTTTTATCTTCTAAATACTCTCTAGTTGTGTCGTCTAGATGTGGGTTATCTTTACTAGCATAAGATAGATAATCACCTATCAAGTATAATGTCTTTAAATCGCAACCTAACAATTGATTAATTGCAAATAATACAATATTTGGCTCGTTTGTGTCGTAACCCCATTCAGTAGTATAGTCATGTATTTTTTTAAGGTTTGCAATCGCATAATCTTCTAGTCCATATTCTTTACCAAGTGAATAATCTACAAAATATTTGTTTTCGCTTGTGCCTAATAGATACTCTAAAGATACCCCAAAGTAATTACTTATTTTGACTAATTGTATATGTTCTGGTACTTTTGTATAGTAAGCATTCATTGATTGTTCACTAATACCAATTGCACTAGCAATATCTTTATCAAATAGTCTTTCGCCTTTTTCTTTTAAATATTGTTCTTTTGCTAATTTAATTAGTTCTTTAAACCTTTTCCTAAAAATATCATCTAGTCTTTTCTTTTCTTGTTGTAAAGCGATTTGTTTTTCACTTTTTTCTTTTGGTTCTTTTTGTTTTTCCATACTTTTCCTCCTTGCTAATATCAGAATATCACTTCTGTTTTTATTTGTCGAGGCTGATGTTTAATATTCTTGAAAAAATTAAATAATCTTTTAATTTGATTGCAGCAAAATTCAATGACTTTTAAATAAAAATTGAAAAATTAAAAACTCCCTCGACATATGATATTTGCAAGTGATATTATCATCATGTCGACGGAAAAAGTATTGTGTGCATACAATCAAAATTAGGAAAATTGGAGGTGTTGATATTGGCTAGAGATGTTTTTAATGTAAAAGAAGTTGCTATCTATTTACATATCAGTGAAGCATTTGTTAGAAAGTTAATTCGTTCTAGTGGAATACCATTTTTTAGAATTGGTAAAAAGATTATGTTTGATAAACAAGACATAGAAAATTGGTTAAAAGAAAATAGAAATAAAGGAGAATAATTAAAATGAAAGATAATGTAAATATTGAAGAAATTAAAAAAAAGATTAAAGAAGAATTGTTGAACAAAAAGCAAGTCATTAAATGTTTTGCCGATGTTCAAAAGAAAGAGTTAAAATGGTTATGGTATGGGAAAATACCACTTGGCTATTTAATATTATTAATAGGTGATGCAGGGCTTGGTAAGAGTTTTGTAACCTGTGATATATCGTCAAGAGTTTCCAAAGGCGACAATTTCCCTTTTAGTAGCGAAGAAGTAGAAGTTGGAAATGTATTATTTCAAAACCTTGAAGACGACCCATAACAAATAACGATTTATAGGTTAGAAGATAGTGGAGCTGATGTAAAAAATGTTTTTTATATTGATGGTAGTATTGAAAATGGTTTGGATTTAACTGATATTGACAACTTAATTGATAAAATTGTTGAAATAAATCCTAAATTAATTGTAATTGACCCACTAACAAACTATATGAAAGGAACTGACATAGATAAATATAAACAAGTTTATGATGTCTTAACACCGCTAAGTTTAGTTGCAAGATATTTTGAAATTTCAATAATTGGAGTTATGCACATGAATAAAAGTAATACTAAAGCAATTTATAAAACTATGGGTTCAGCTGGCTTTGGTGCTGCTGCTAGAGTTGTACTTGGTGTTACAAGAAACCCAGACAACGAAAAACAAAGATTATTATGTCCTATTAAGGGTAATTATTCTGATGAACAGAAACAAAAAGAATATGTTTTTGAAATAACTGATAATGGTATTAATTGGCTAGAAGAAAGAGAACCATTAAATATTGAAGGATTATTTAATTATGATACTGATAACAATGTTATTAATGCTAAACAATGGTTAGTAGAATATCTATCTAATATTGAATTACATTGTGCACCAAAGAAAGAAATAATAGAGGAAGCAAAGTGGTCTGGATTTGAAGAAAATGTTATTGAGAAAGCCAGAAAAATTGTTTGTGAAAAACCTTTTCAAGAAAAAAGATGTTGGAATTGGGAATTAAAGAAAGAATTTGTAAGAAGTTCAGAAATCAGAAGTTCAGATTAGGTGCTTACAATCTGAACTTCTGAATATCTGAAAAAGAAAGTTAGGAATTTAACAACTTTCTTTTATTTTGTACTTTAATTTGTCATGTTCAATAATAGCATTAATCAGGCTTTCATATAGATTATAACTTGTTGCTAAAATTATTAAATAATCGTTTTTGTAAGGATAAAGATAGTAATACAATAAGTTGTTTTGTTTTAAGACATAAATATTATAAATGTGATGATTATACTTAACCATGTGTTTGTTATCATGAAGCCAAATGTTAATGCCCATATCTAAATATCTCTTTGTTTGGTATATTATATATTCTTTTAAAGTATTATACAAATATAAACTACAATCACTATCAATTTTATAACTTTTGTTAGGTAATTTTATCATTAAAAACCTCCATTCTGCTGCAGCATTATATAGGAAGATTTAACATTTGTACAGTAGTTTTTAAAAACTTCACAAAAAAAGAAAATTAATTGTCTTAAATTTCTTCTTCAAAGAATTTTTCAATATTTGTATCAAGTGCTTCGGCTATTCTACCTAGTACTTCTATACTAAATGATTTATTTCTTTTTAAACTTTCAATTTCTGCAAGATAATCATTTGATATTTCAGCAAGTTCACTTAATGTTTTTTGAGTATACCCTTTTTCAGTACGATATTTTTTAATATTTTTTTTTATAATATCATAATAATAATTACCACTATGTATTAGTGTCATAAGCACCAACTCCTATTAATATTGTCTAATATTTTCAAAGTTAAGTAACTGGGTTTATAGCACTAGACAATAAACATAGAATAATATATGCTTATAGTACAAGTAAGGAGCTGATATGTATAAAAAGAATTATAAATAATCTATTTGCTATTAGTGGGATAATTCTTTTAATAGCAATAGTAATAACCACAATACCATTTTTCAAAACAGAACCTAATATTGGTTATAGTTTGGGTTTATTATTATCAATGGGAACAGGTATCTCAAGGGAACTTATAATTATAATTATTTTGCAAATATTGGTGATATTTTTATTAATTACAATATTTTCAAAAATAGGTTCAAAAATAATAAGCATTATATCAATGCTAATTACATTAGGTTTGGTAAATGTAGTATTATTAATGAATTTTTATTCACTTGATTTATCTAAATATATAAGTGGTGTTGGTCTTTGGTTTTCATTACTAGCATTTATATTAATTAGTATTAATCGTTTTATAGATTTAAGTAAGATAATTAAATTAGATAGTAAAATTACTGAAAATGAAAAGGAAGAAAAAATTATGAAAGATACTCTATTTAATAACCCTAAAAAGTTAATTACAATTTCCTTTGTTACAACAATTATATCTATTATATGTAATATTTTTGTTATTCTATTTAGTGGAGCAAACATTGAAATGCTTATAATATATTTTTTAATGCTTTTAATAGTTAATGGCTTTGTAGGTAATTTCTTATATTTTTATTATCTAAAATATAGAATGGGTAAGTTTAATATTAAATCTCTAAATATAATGTTGTTTATACAAACTTGTATAACATTTATTTATCAATTTTTTATTCTTGCCATTATTACTTTTAATAATATATTATTTAATTATATTTTTTAGTAAAAAGGCAAAATCTATTAAACCATTAACATTGTTGTATTGGTTCATTAATATATTATACATACTTGTTTTAATTTATAATGTTTCAATGCGATTAACAAATAAGTATTTTACTGATGCCTTAATAAGTACCATTGCAATGCTATATCTAATACCAATAACAAGATATATGTATTTATATGGAATAAGCACTATTGAAAGGAGAAAAAAGAATGAACAATAATGATTTTTTTGATAAAATTGAAGAAACAACTAAAACAAAACCAATGACTGATAAGGAAGTAGAAGAAATGGGTGCAATATTAAGTAATACATTTAATAATTATCAAGTAGACAAGAAGAACATATATCAAATAGTATCAATTATATTAATGGTATTAGGTGTAATTGCTAGTTTTATGTTAAGTGTAGGTAATGATGACCCTAGTACATTATTTATTGGTATTGCAATATCATTTGTTAGCGGTTTATTTTTATATGGCTTTGGCGAAATTATAAGACAGTTGAAAATTGCTAATATTCAATTATCTATTAATAATAAATCAAAAAAATAATGTTATACTTTTACACAATATACCTTTATTCTATAAGGAATTAGCATTAAAATTATGCTAATTTTTTGTTGTCTAAATTGTTATGCTTTTAAGGGACTTTCGCTTATTTTATGGGGATTTTTCTTTTTTTGTTATCAGTCTATTTATTGAGCCAACTTTTATTTTCTAAGTGCTTTTATGTATGAAAAGTAGTGAAAAAAGTTTTATATATTACATGATAAAATAATGTAAAAATGTTATAATGTTTATGGGTGGTAATAATGACATACATTGAAAGTATAAAAAATAGTGAATTAAAAGAATATTTTAAATTATTAAGTACTAATTATCCTAATTTTATTGATAAATATATCGATACTAAAGAAATGCAACGATTAAATGGTATAGGTCAATTTTGTGGTTGTGATTATACAAAACTACATTCTTGCAAATATTGGTATTCAAGACTAGACCACAGTATAGCATGTGCTTTAATGACATGGCATTTTACTAAAAATAAAGAACAAACACTAGGTGCATTGTTCCATGATTTAGGAACACCTGCATTTAGCCATTGCATAGATTATTTATTAAATGATTTTATTAATCAAGAAAGTTCGGAAAGAAGTATTAAAGAAGTTATTTTAAGTTCAAAAGAATTAATGAACTATTTGAATGAAGATAACATTGATATTGATAGTGTTGCTGATATTAGTAAATATACTATTGTAGAAAATAAAAAACCTAAAATATGTGTAGATAGATTAGAAGGTGTCATTGGTACTGGATTAGTATGGTGTCACTTTTGGGAAATTAGCAATATAAAAGAAATATATGATAATATTACTATATTAATTAATGAAGAAAACGAGCAAGAAATAGGTTTTAATAATGTTGATATAGCAAATAAGTTTTTTGAAGGTGTTTTTAAATATAGTATGGTATTACAACAAAATGAAGACAAATTAACAATGCAATTCATTGCTGATACTTTAAAACAACTAATTGATAGCAACATTATCAAACTAGATATGTTATATAATTTATCAGAACAACAAGTGATTGAAATTATTAAATCTAATGACCTTCCAAGTGAAAAATGGGTAATGTTTGAAAATACAAATACATTATTTAGAACCGAAGAAGAACCTAAAAATAAATATTATGTTTCAGTAGATTGTAAAAAAAGATATGTTGTACCATTAGTTAAGCATTATAATAAAACTATTAGACTTAATGATGTTTCTAAATCATGTGAAAACTTATTAAATGAATACTTAAATTATAGTGATAGTAAATATGCTTACATAGATTTATAGGGTGTGCCAATCAGTCTACTATATTAGTCTTGTTCAATCTAAATAAATAATTTTCAATTGATAGCCCCCTATGTTAAAATTATCATTAAGTCGGACTATTTATCGGACAAATATATAATAATTAATAATAAAAGATACTAATCAGTAATAACAGTAAATTCATTAGTCCTTTATATATAGTAGTTTGTAACACTTTATAATAAACCCTAATAACTACCTTTGAGAACTCTTAATCAGTGGGTCCACGGTTCAAGCCCGTGCGGAGACACCAAAATGTTTATAAAAATCTACATAATTGTAGATTTTTTTCTTTATTTGTAATAACATAAATTCTTGACAAAGAAAGGAACTAATATTATAAGTGAAGAAAAAGAATTAATAGCATTTAGTAATGGTGAATATGTTTTTGCTGAAACAAAACATGATAATTAATTTTATTTTTATAGACAAGATGGACAAAAACTAGGAGAAGTTGGTAGAATACCTATGGACATGTATCAAAACTATATGCGTTTGAGAATGTTTGAAGATGAAAGTACTGAAATGGTTGCTAACAATATAAGATTTGATACATCAGTTGATGGAAAATGTATCAGATTAACAACTTTTGCTATTGGTGAAAAAGACCCATTAGAACAACATGAAGAAAAAGGTATAAAAAGACTTATAAAATCTTTTTTCAATAAAAATAAAGAGCAATAGGAAAATGGCTAATTTGATAGCCATTTTTAGTTTGTATTATTCTCCCATTTTATTAGTAACTTCACTTTGTAGAGTGCTTGAAACATTGCTATATATCATATCTGTGATGCTCTTACTACTGTGACCAAGTAACTTTCAGGTGAATATCTAGTGCTATGCCGGAGTATGTCTTAATGAATGAAAATTGATTTTTTGGTAAATCGTATTTATCAATTATCTTTCCTAAAATATGTCTAGGAGTACATGGGTGCATGTATAAACCTTCTTCGGAAGTGAAAACCTTTTTACAACCTAACCATTTTATACCTAATGTTGTTTTTAATTCTTGTTGTTCTTTAAATTGCTTTAATAACTATAAAGTTTCTATCATTAATGCTATTGGTCTAATAGAACTATTATTTTTAGTTTTGTCTTTTTCCTTAACTCCACCCTTAAATGCATATAAAACTTTATTGATACAATATTAAGACTTATAGATAACATGAATAAAATTAATATCTTCCCATTCTAATCCTAGTATTTCACCAACTCTAGCACCACTATCAATTGCTAGTCTAATTAAAGTCTGATATTTTAAAGGTTGTTTTTCCAATGCTTTTAATAGTTGTTTAGTTTCTTCAACATTGTAATATTTGGATTCTTTCTTTTAATTCTAACAATTGCTTCATTTGGGTTTTCGCTTATTATCTTCAACCTTTTTTCTTTGTTAAGTATCGCACCAATTAAAACATAATAATGCAATATGGTATTTTCAGTTAATTTTTTAGGTTCTCTTTTTTCTCTTAATTTACTATAAAAATAGTTGATGTAGAGGTTATATTAAGAAAATGTAATACTTTAAGTTATTTAATAAAAGATATTTTAATAAAAAAATAACGATTAGGAATTAAATCTTAATCGTTTTTAAGTGAAAACATAGTAAAAATGCTTATTTAATGGTATAATATTTTTAGTTGGAGTAGGATTTTTTTATATGTCAAAGTATTTAGAAAGTTTGAATAATAAAGTAAAAGAGTATTTTAAAATATTATCTCCAGAATTTCCATTATGGTTATTGGAATATATAAATACTCCAGAAATAGAGCGAATTAGCAAAATTGCTTTAGGGTGTGGAACTGATTATACTAAAGTCTTTAATACTAGATATTGGTACTCTAATTTAGACCATAGTGTAGGTGTTGCACTTATAATATAGAATTTTAAAAAGATAAAAAACAAACACTTGCAGGGATATTTCACGATATATCAACTCCAGTATTTAAGCATGTTATAGACTTTTTAAATGGAGATCATGAAAATCAAGAAAGCATCGAAGAATTAACAACTGAAATGATTAAAAATTCAAAACAAATAATGACACTTTTAGAAAGAGATAATATAAAACTTGAAGAAGATAACGATTATAAATTATATCCAATAGCAGACAATGATACACCACAGTTGTCAGCTGATAGGTTTGAATATAATTTTTCTTCTGGACTTATTTTTAAAAGAGTTTGGAATTTGGAGGATATTAGAGAATGTTACAATAATGTAAATGTATTAAAAAATGAAACTGGTACTCCAGAATTAGGTTTTAATGTTTTATCGGTATGTGAAAAATATATATCTATAATTTCTAAATTATGGCCTGCTTGGATAATTAATTCAGATAAAACAACTATGCAATGCTTAGCAGATATTATAAAAGAAATGTATGATAGAAAATATATTACCTTAGAAGATTTATACACATTATCAGAAAGTGATGTAATAAACAGGATATTGAATTGCGAAGATACTTATTTAAGTTAAGCCTTTAAAAACTTTCAAGAAGCAATACAAGTCTTTGATAGTGAAACACTTGTACAAGATAAGTACTGTGTGAGTGTAAAAGCCAAAGGAAGATAAATTATACCATTAGTTCAAAATGGAGATAATGCCGAAAGAATTTATGATTTATCAAAACAAGCAAAAAATGATATTGATAATTACTTAGCATTTAAAACAACAAAATATGATTACTTTAATTTTGATTTTAGTACATCAGAACAACAAAAGAGATTATTAAAAGTAAGTAACTAAAAATAAATTGGAAATTAGTAAACAAAAATTTAATTGCCTATAAAAAAGGTAAAATAAAAAAGATTATTTATGAATAACAATGAAAATATCAAAATAAATAATTTTGATGAAAAAGCAAAACCTATTAAAAAAGAAAAAGTTAGTTAAAGATAAACATAATTTTTTAACAAATAGCTTTGATATAGAAAAAATAACAATTTAAAAATTTAACTTTCATTTACCAAAATATACATAATTGTATATTTTTTTTGTAGCAACATATTATCTTAATATTGAAAAATTAATATCATTAGTGAAGAAAAAAAATTATTTACATTATAAAAAATAAAAAAACTTTTAACTTAAAATATAGAAAAATAATATAAAAAATGTTACTATATAATTGGATGTGAAATAATGAAAGAAAATTATCAAAAAATATTAGAAGAAACAATTAAAAAATTAAACAAAACAACACCATCACTATTATTACACAGTTGTTGTGCTCCATGTAGTAGTTATGTGTTAGAATATCTATCAAACTACTTTAAAATAACGGTTTTATATTATAACCCAAATATTGCACCAATAGATGAATATAATCAAAGATTAGAAGAAATGAAAAAATTCATAAAAGAATTTAAAGGTGAGAATAAAATAGAATTAATAGAAGGTAAATATAATAATGAAGATTTCGTAAATATGTCAAAAGGATTAGAAGAAGATATTGAGGGCGGAGAAAGATGTAAAAAATGTTATTATATGAGACTAGAAGAAGCTGCAAAACTAGCTACTAATAATTTTGACTATTTCACTACAACTTTATCAATTAGTCCATTAAAAGATAGTCAAATACTTAATAAAATGGGGAAAATATTAGCAAATAAATATAATGTTAAATATTTGTATTCTGATTTCAAAAAAAAGGAAGGTTATAAAAGATCCACTGAATTATCTAAAATTTATAATCTATACAGACAAAACTACTGTGGATGTATTTATTCAAAACAACAACAAAAAAATTATTCAAATGAATAATTTTTTATATTTTACGGTATAAACCAACAGCTTTTCCTAAAATAGTTATATTATTTAAAATAATTGGGTCCATAGTATCATTTTCAGGTTGTAAGCGAAAATGATCTTTTTCTTTATAATAAGTTTTTAATGTTACTTCATTTTCATCAGTCATAGCAACTACAATTTCACCATTTCTAGCATTATTAGTTCGTTCAACTATAACAATATCTTTATCATGAATACCAACATTAATCATACTTTCCCCACTAACATTCAAGGTAAATACTTCTTTATTTTTTGGTATTAAGTATGATGGTAGAGCAAACATTTCATCTGGATGTTCAATTGCTTCAATTGGATTTCCTGCAGTTATCATACCAAGAAGAGGAACATCAACCACAAATTCGTTATTTTGTCTAAACAAATCATTATCCACTAATAACTCTATAGCTCGATATTTCGCATCTGCTTTTTTAACGTAACCTTTTTTTGCTAAAGTTTTTAAATGCATATGCATAGTAGCTGGAGAATTTACTCCAAAGTCAGCACACATTTCTCTAATAGTAGGTGGAAATCCATGAGCTACAATATAGCTTTTAATGTAGTCAAAAACTTCTTTTTGTCTTTTAGTTAATTTTTCCAATTTTAATCCTCCTTTATGTTGTAATTATAACATACACTTTACATTCTGTCAAACATATGTTCGAAAGATATTGACACGAAAGTTTGTTCGTGTTATACTGTTATTAACAAAGGAGGATATAAATATGAAAGAGATGTTTAGAAGTAAAACAATGATAAGTTTCATTATATTTGTTCTAGGGGTGACATACTTCAATGCAGTTCAAATGGAAACATTAGAAACAAATAATATTGAAAATGAAATTGTAATGATTAGTAAATAATAAATCGGGAAAAATATCGTTTAAATTCGATATTTTTATTTTAAAAAACAATTAAAATTATTTATCATAATAAGTAAAAACCAAAATATACTTAGTATGATAGGAGACACAAATGACAAAAAAATTTAAAGCAAAACCCAAAAATATAAGTATTAAAATGATAATATTATTTTTAGTATTTGGTTTTATTTTGTACAAACTATTACTTGGAATTTTCTCTTTTAAAATTATAAATAATAATGAATTATTATTGAAATTAATTTTAGAAAACTCTAATCATCATGTAGTAACATCAAATGAAAATTTATTAAAAACTATTGGTAGTAATTTAGAAAATTACCTAAAAAATCCTATTAAAATATTAGAAACCTCGTTTCAACAAAAAATTGAAATTCAAACTTCGGTTTTCTTTGAAAATGAATATACTGATTTAGAAGACACCAATCCGCTATCAAAATATATTACTGATCCTAATCCAACAACAATCGACAATCCAAAAGTATATATTTATAATACACATCAATTAGAAAGTTATAGTAATACAGGTTTTGAAAATTATGATGTTGTACCAAATGTTTTAACAGCTTCATATTTATTAAAAGAAAAGTTAAATAAACAAAATATTCAAACAATTGTTGAAACATCTAATATTTCAGAATTTCTTTCTATTAATGGATGGGGTTATAGTAGTAGTTATAAAGCTAGTAGATTCTATGTAATTGATGCTTTAAATACATATAGTAATTTAGATTTAATAATTGACTTACATCGTGATTCAGTTAGCAGAGATTTATCTACTATAACAATTAATTCTAAACAATATGCGAAAATAATGTTTGTAGTTGGTTTAGAAAATCCAAATTATCAAACAAACTTAGATTTAGCTAATACTTTTAATGAAATGTTAAATAAATATTATCCAAATATTTCTAAAGGCGTTATAACTAAACAAGGAGCTGGGGTAGATGGAATATATAATCAAGATTTAAATTCTAAAATGATTTTAGTAGAATGTGGTGGAATTGAAAATTCTATTGAAGAAGTAATGAATACAATGGATGTATTTTCAAAAATAATAAAAGAATATCTAGGTGAATAAATGAAAAAAGAAGATAAAACTAAATTATTAAATAAAATTAGTTGGAAAATATTTCTTGCTTTTGTTGTGGCTTTTACAGCATTATATTTATCAGAATCAACAGGTTACTATGAATATGAACAACATAAAAACTTAGTAATTACAGAAGAACAAATTAAAAAATTTGAAAATGATGTTGAAGAAGGTAAAACTATAAATATTGATGATTATGCAATTGAAAAAGAAACTGATTATCAAAATGGAATATCTAACTTTGGTCTTACAGTTTCTAATACAATTGGTGGTATAATAACTAATGGATTAGAGACTACTTTAGAATTTTTAACTAAAATGACACAAAATTAAAAAAATATATTGTCAAACATGTTAATATTTGATATAATCATTTTGCAGTCAAAAATGGCGCTGTAGCTCAGTTGGCTAGAGCAATCGGTTCATACCCGATAGGTCGTGAGTTCGAATCTCTCCGGCGCTACCAAATGATAGATAAAGTTCATAAAAATATGAGCTTTTTATTTTGTCTTGGTCTATATTTGGTCTATTTTGAGGAAAAAACACTATAAATTCAATATTATTAAATTAGGAACAGATAGTAAAAATTATATTAACTACATTAATTAAATTAACAAAGTGTTAAGTTATAAACTCTTTTGTGATTAATCAAAGGTAAAGTAATGTAATAATAGTTAATTGATGATATAATTATTTCAGTTAGAGGTGATTAAAAATATGCAATTACCAAAAATAACATTTAGAACTATGACTTTTGAATAGAATATGGACATGATGGCTATGTTCATTCATAGTGAAGCAAATGGATATCGTGGAAAAATAAATAAAACTGATTATTTTAGAAGAAAATTTGATGAACTTAATAGTATTGACTTTCAAAATATGACTAGAGATGAGATAAGTTTAATTTTACAAAATTTCTTAAAGGAAAATGGTCAAATGAAATGGAAAACTCACAAGATAAAATAAGTCAATTTCAAAATAGTTGGGACCTTATAAATGATGAAGATATTTCTAGATTTATCTAAAAGATTAAATATTGCTTGGACTAGCGATTGTCAAAACATTCAAGCAAGAGTTGGAATAATGAATGATTGTCCTAGAAATATTGGTATGAGAATGTTTGACACTAGAATTACTGATAATGTAGACAGAATGAAAGTAGTTGCACTACATGAGATTTGTCATTTTTTATACTTTGAAAAGTGGAAAGAATTATTTAATGACCATGATGAAAAACATTATAATAGACCAAATATTATTTGGTATTTAAGTGAATCAATAATGACCCTTTACTGAATAACGAAACATTTAGAAAATATACAAATATTGAAATACCTTCGTATAAAGGATTTTATGAAACATTTATTGGTGAAAAATGTGTTATTGATAATTTAAGACAAATAACATCGCAAGTACCAATTGAACAAGCAATAAGAGATTGTTATACTTTATTTAAAGAAAACGAAGATTTGATAAAAAGTAGTAGTAATACACAGCCAAAAAAATTATAAATTTTAAAAAGTGCCATAGTTTATATGACACTTTCTTTATTGTTATTTAATCAGTTGATTTGATTATATAATTATATATACTATTTAATCAAAAGTTCACTAGAATGTACACTAGGGACTTCTAGAAGTACAATTTAGTTAATATTATAAGTGATTTTTATATATCTATAATTACCAGTACCAACTTTTCTTTCAATAATAAGTCCTTGGCTTTTAAATACACTTAATTGTTCACCAATACTTCTTGATAATGAAGCTGAACTTTTACTTATATTTGTGGAATAATCATTTTGAAGAAATATTAATTCTTTATAAAAATCTTGCATTTTACCTTTCCAAATAGTCTTCCAATTCATAAATTGTAATATTATTTGAATTAATAAATTTTGTGCAATGATTTGCTCATCTTGTCTGGTTTTGTTTTTATCAATATTATCTAGGAATTCTTGACCTAAACCATATTCCAATGTTTCAGCTATTGTATAGCCCCAAGATTGCCAGTCAGCAAATATTTTTAATTTCTTCAATTTTGTGTTATTATGTATATGTATTGATTTTGAAATCGTGCTAAATACTTTGTGGAGTAAGCACGGTTTTATTTTCGTCCTATTATCAGCGCAGCTTGCTTTAAAATATCCACTTCCATCTCTAATTGTTTATTTCGTTTTTGCAATTTAATCAATTCATTTTCATCTTCAGATCTATTATCCGATGCTTTGAATGAACCACTTTTATTATAATCAACAATCCATTTTGAAAACGTTGATGGTGTTAAATCATATTTTTTTACAATCTCACTTCGTGATTTTCCATTATTATATAAACTCACAACTTGTTTTCTAAATTCATCTGTATATTCTATTTTTTTTCTTCTTTCAGCCTATACCTAATACCTCCATTACAATTTTAACATGTCCTAATTAAAATTGTCTAATTTAGTATAACCTATCCACTCTTTTATGATATAATTAATAAGAGGTGTAGGTATGTTAACTATTGAAAGCAAAATTAAATCAAATGATGGAATGGCTATTAAGTATACGCAAAAAACTAGCGATAATTATTTGATAGAAACTACTTATATAGATCATTATAAAAATCATATTATTTGTTTTTCTTCACAAGTAGGATGCTCAATAGGCAGTAGAATCTGCTATACTGGTTTATATTCTAAATTTTATAGAAATTAAACAGCAGAAGAAATTTATGAGCAATGTATCAATATAGTTAAAGCTTTAGAATTAAATGATAAACCAATATTGTTCAGCTGCATTGGAGTAGGAGAACCCTTATTAAATTATAATAATGTAATACAAGGGTTTAAAATTTTGTATAATGATTTCCCGGAATCTAAATATGCACTGACAACTACTGGCATCAGACCGGATTTAATATTAAATTTAGCAAAAGATTTAAAAGAATTAAAATTCAAATTAACATTATCCCTTCATGCATCGAATCAAGAAACTAGAAACAAGATTATACCAAAATCTATATCTTTGGAAGAATTAATTAAAGTTGGGAAGCAATATGAAGATTTATCAGCAAAAAAACTAGCGTGGAATTATGTTATGTTATATAATCTAAATGATTCTAAGGATGACGCTTTAGAATTAATAAGGATTTTAGGTAAAGATGAAAGTTTAAAAATAAATGAATATAATGATTTTCATATATCTAAATTTTCTAAATCAAATGAAGAAAATATAAAAAGGTTTGTTGAAGTATTAGAAGGAAATATTGCTTATGAATATTATAAAACAAATGGCTCTGATGTGAGGGGGGCATGTGGGCAAATGATTTGTAAGAAAAATGAAGAAAAATAAATTGGTAATCCCTTAAATCGCGGTGTCATAATTGTAATTAAAGATTAATAAAAATTAATCTTTTTTTAAAAAAATCATTTATTAAAATTAGGGTATAATATACTTAGAAAGAAGGAAATAATATGGAAGTTAAAATAAAAGGAATTTATAAACATTTTAAAGGTGATTATTATATTGTAGAAGATATAGCAACTCATTTTGAAACTAAAGAAAAACTTGTAATTTATAGAGCATTATATGATGATACTATCTTATATGCTAGACCATATGAAATGTTTGTTTCACCTGTTGATAAAGAAAAATATCCTGATGTAAAACAAATCTATAGACTAGAACTACAAAATCTTGAAAGTTGTTTAGATAGTAAAAATTATCAAAAAAAACCTATATTTAATAAATAAATAGTGTTATAATTTGTTTAATAAGAAAAGAGGCAAATATGATAAAACCAAAGAAAAAAGGATCATTAATCGTACTTTCTGGTGTGACAGCTGTAGGAAAGGATACAATATTTAAAGAACTGTTATTAATAAATAAAAATCTTGTTCCATCAATATCTTGTACAACTAGAAAAATTCGTCCAGGTGAGGTAGATGGAGTAGATTATTACTTTATTACAAAAAAACAATTTGAAGAAAAAATTCAAAATAATGAAATGTTAGAATATGCAACTGTTCATCAACATGATTATTATGGAACTCCTAAAGCAGCCATAGAAAAAAACTTAGATAAAGGAAAGGATGTTGTATTGGTAATTGATATTCAAGGAGCAATGCAAATAAAAGAAAAATTTAATGATGCCTTGTTTATATTTATTATGCCACCATCAATGGTAGAAATAAGGAAAAGATTAATAAAAAGAGGCACAACAGATGAAGAAGAAATATATAGAAGATTTAAAAGTGCTTACAAAGAATTAAACTATGTTACAAAATATAACTATGCAGTTATAAATGATGAACTAGATGATGCAGTACAAAAAGTCAATTCAATAATAATATCTGAAAAATGTAGAATTGATAGAATTGAACAATTTGATCTTGGAACAGAAGAAGAATTCCTACATGAATGTTTAATTGATGAAAATTGTTTATAAAAGGTATTTATTTATACCTTTTTTTGATATAATTACAAAAGAGGTGTTTAACATGAAACAAAAAAATATACGAAATTTCTCAATTATTGCCCATATTGATCACGGAAAAAGTACTTTAGCGGATAGAATCTTAGAATTAACTGGAGCTATCAGTGATAGAGAAAAACAAAATCAATTATTAGATAATATGGATATTGAAAGAGAAAGAGGAATAACAATTAAACTAAATGCCGTTAGTTTAAACTATAAATATAATAATGAAGATTATCTACTTCATTTAATAGATACCCCAGGACATGTGGATTTTTCATATGAGGTAAGTAGGAGTCTTGCTGCTTGCGAAGGAGCAATATTAGTTGTAGATGCTGCTCAAGGAATAGAAGCTCAAACGCTAGCTAACTTATATTTAGCATTAGATAATAATCTAACAATAATACCAGTAATAAATAAAATAGACTTACCAAATGCAGACCCAGAAAAAGTAAAACATGAATTAATGGATACTTTAGGTTTTAATGAAGATGAAATAGTTCTAACAAGTGCGAAAAATGGAATTGGTATTCAAGAATTAATTGAAACTATTATTGAAAAAGTACCATCACCAAAAGGAGATGATAAGCATAATCTTCAAGCATTAATATTTGATAGTTACTTTGATTCATATCGAGGTATAATCGCATCAATTAGAATTGTAAATGGTCGTGTAAAAATAGGCGACAAAATAAGAATGCAAGCAACGAAAGCTGTTTATGAAGTAGTAGAATTAGGTGTTCATACTCCAAAAGAATTTAAAAAAAATTCATTAGAAACAGGAGAAGTAGGTTACCTAGCTGCAAGTATAAAAAATATTGAAGATATTAAAGTAGGAGATACAATTTGTCTTGAAAGTGATAAAAATTCAAAATCTCTACCAGGTTATAAACCAATGAAACCAATGGTATTTTGTGGACTATATCCAATTGAATCTAATAAATATGAAGATTTAAAAGAAGCACTTGAAAAACTAAAATTAAATGATGCTTCATTGGAATTTTCACCTGAAACATCTAAAGCACTTGGTTTTGGATTTAGATGTGGATTCTTAGGACTTCTACACATGGAAATAATAGAAGAGAGAATTGAAAGAGAATTTGGAATAAGCTTAATTGCAACTTCCCCTTCAGTAATATACGATATAACATTAACTGATAAAAGTCATTTATTAATAGACAGTCCAGTAAAAATGCCTGATAAAGTAAAAATACAAGATATCGAAGAACCTTATATTAGAACAAATATATTTGTACCAAGTGAATATATAGGATCTATAATGGAACTATGTCAAGAAAAAAGAGGGACTTATGTATCAATGGAATATTTAGATAAAACAAGAGTTAATATTCACTATGAAATCCCACTTTCTGAAATAGTATATGACTTTTTTGATAAACTAAAATCATATACTAAAGGTTATGCTTCATTTGATTATGAATTAATAGGCTATAAAAGTAGTAATTTAGTAAAGATGGATATTTTATTAAATGGTGAAATTGTTGATGCCTTAAGTGTGATTGTTCATAAAGATTTTGCTTATAAAAGAGGTAAAGTAATCGTTGAAAATTTAAGAAAATTAATTCCAAGACAACAATTTGAAGTTCCAATTCAAGCAACGTTAGGGACTAAAGCAATAGCAAGAGCTGATATAAAAGCTATGCGTAAAAATGTTTTAGCTAAATGCTATGGTGGGGATGTAACTAGAAAAAGAAAACTTCTTGAAAAACAAAAAGAAGGTAAAAAAAGAATGAAAATGATAGGAAGTGTAGAAATACCACAAGAGGCATTTTTATCAGTTCTTAGTATGGATGAAGACTAATATCTCATCTTTTTTTTATTTATGTTATAATATATTTTATAAGAGGTGATATTATGGTTAAATCAATTTATATTCATATACCATTTTGTGATAATATATGTTCTTATTGTGATTTTCCAAAAATCTTATATCAAAAACAATTTGTAAATAAATATTTAGAAAAATTAGAAAATGAAATTAATAATAATTATAAAAATGAAGTAATTGAAACTTTGTATATTGGTGGTGGAACTCCATCATCTCTTAGTTATGAAGAACTAAATAAATTATTAAAATTATTAAGTAAAATAAAAAAATCTAAAAATATATAATATACAATAGAATGTAATGTAGAATCAATTGATAGACAAAAATTATTATTAATGAAAGAACATGGAATTAATAGATTAAGTATTGGAATAGAAACATTTAACGATGATCATTTAAAATTTTTAAATCGCAAATATACTAAAACTGAAGCAATAGAAAAAGTTAAGCTAGCTAAAAAATTAGGTTTTAATAATATAAATATTGATTTAATCTATGCAATATCAAATCAAACTATAGAACAATTACAAAATGATTTAGAAATAATATTAACATTAAATGTAGAACATATCTCAACATATTCTTTAATTATTGAACCAAATACTAAATTATATATTGAAAATCATGATTATATTGATAGTGATCTAGATTATGAAATGTTTAATTTAATTACTAAAACATTAAATAAAAATAATTATATACACTATGAAACTAGTAATTTTTCTAAAAATAATTATGAATCAAAACATAATTTGAATTATTGGAATAATAAAAATTATTATGGATTTGGTCTTGGAGCAAGTGGATATATAAATAATATAAGATATACAAATACTAAAAGTATTACAAAATATTTAAATAATAAAACAATAAATGAAGAAAATATTTTAACTAAAAAAGAACAAATGCAGGAATTTATGTTTTTAGGTCTAAGAAAAACAAAAGGAGTTTCATTAACAAAGTTTAGAAAAATTTATAAAATGGATTTAACAGAAGTATTCAATATAGAAAAATTGTTACTAGAAAAAAAAATAATTATAAAAAATAATTATATAAAAATAAATTCTAAAAATATATATACATCAAATGATATATTGATTAATTTTGTTGGTGAATAAATAAAAAAATTATCTATTTAAATTTCCAAATAACATTGTAGCGCTCTCAGAAATAATAATAGCATTTTTATCTAAATTTTTAATAAAATTAGAAATTTCGTGTCTTTTTTTTCTTGTACTCATAATAAGTAAAACATTCTTTGAATTTTTAAATCCTTCACCTTTTAAAACAGTAACAACATATCCGCTTTTTCTTAAACTAGTACTAACAATATCATTTACATCATCAACAACACAAATAAGCATATTGCTTCCAATCGCAATTTTTTCTTCTACAAAACTACCTAAATAAGAACCAATAAATGTTCCAATACAAAAAATAACTATTTTAAAAGGGTCTTTATTAATATCTATCATTACAATACTAGTTGATAAAAGCCAAATTAATGTTATTAAAAATTGCAAAATTGCAGCAAACATTTTCTTGCCATTAGAAACAATAATAAGTCTAAATGTTCCTAGTGAATTTTCAATAACTTTTGAAAAAAATATAAAAATATAAATTACTAAATCCACAGAATCACCCTAAGTATTAAGTTTAACATTAGTAATTTATTTATACAGTAATCTAGTAATTTAAGGAAAAATATGCTATAATTAAATCATAAAAATGTGGTGATAATGTGATAGATAATATAAAAAGCGAATTAGCTGATTATTTTAGTTATATAAAAACTGTATATTTAGGGGAATATAATAAAATATTAACCGAAGAAGATAAAAATAGAATTAAAAATATTACAAGTGATGTTATCAAATTAAATGACAATAATAAATTTATCGTTAAAACAAAATTTGAAAATATAAAATTTAGTATGGATTTAGAAAATTATATTAAAGATAATGGGTTAGATGATGATAATAATTTTAATGATATATTAAAAGAAGGACTAGAATATCGTAATTATCTAAACAACTTTAAAACAAATCCTGAAAAAATAATAAAAGAGTTACTTTTAATTCAAATAATTATTTTATTTACAAAAATAAAAACTAACGATGTAATTAGTGTAGGTGGGGTTATTTTAATAGCAGATGAACTAGTTACTAAATATAAACTACCATTTTCTAAAATTTTATATCAAAAAGAATATGAAATTGCTAAAAAAATTGCTGAAATAACAGATTATGATAATTTTAAAAAATCAATTTTATTAAATAAAAAAGAAATACTTCAAAAGAATTTCGATAATTACTATACAAACCCAGTAGAAAACTATTTATTTGAAGATATAAGTAATGAATTAAATAAAATATATAGTTACTATTCTAATAGTCTTAATAAAGTATATTTACCAGATTCACTTTATCAATATGAACAAATTAATTATAAAAATATAATTAAAAAATTAGATGATATTAAACATGAAAAAACAATTTTTGAAGAAATAATAAGTAAAAGATTTTATTCAATAATTGATAGTATAAATAATCTAGGAAAACAAAAAAACGATATTAATTATGAATATCGTCAAATATTATATAACTCTTGTTTAGAAGTAAATCAAATTGTAGAAAAATTAAGACAACTTGAAAATAAAGAAGAAATAAATCGTCAAATTAGTAAAAATTTTGACCAAATACTAAATATTGAAAATAAATTAGTAAAAGTAACCGAAGATTTATGGAAAAAAGATCTTACAATTCCAGATCTTTTTGATAATAATAATCAATTTAATTTTCTAGTTGATTTTACATTAACAGATGATACTGATTTAATAACAGTTAATTATTTAAATGAAATTAATTTTAAAAAATTTGAAAATTTATCAAAAAATATGGTAGGCTATATTTATCCAATGGAATATAACTCTATTTTAGCAACATCAACTAATAATTTGAAGTTTAATCAAATAGATGATATTTCACATAGTCAAAATTATCATACAATAAATCTAGATGATAAAATAATTGAAATAAATAATATTGAAGTATCTAAACTAATTATTCCAAATAAAAATAATCAAGAAATTAATATATTGTTAAAAATAAAAAATTTAAAAAAAAATGGTATTTTTTGTATTTTTAAAGAAGAAATAGAAGAACTTGAAAATGATATTTTGTATCAAAGATTAGAAGAACAAGCAAGTAAAGAAAATATTCCATTAATAATTTTTTATCAAAAAAAGAACAAATTAGAAGAAATTTTATAAAATAATATGAAAAAGTTGAAATAATTAAAAATAATGTTATAATAATGACATTATTTTTAAGCAGGGGGTTTAATATGAAAAATAGTAAACAATTAATTGAAACAATATTTAAAGAAAGAGTAGTTCTTGATTTAGAAGATTCGTTAATAAATAATGATAGTGCATATATTACTGAAAATATTATATTAATTCCAAATATACCTGGATTTATTTTATATAATGTTAAAAGAAATAGATATAGTGATATTTATGATAAAATTGTAATAGTAAAAAGTAAAAAAAATGAATCTACAAAAAAAATATTTAAAGTAACTAAAACAATAAAAGGATCTAGTGGCATTAAAGATACTTTAACTTATAAAATTAGTCCTAATACTTTTGAAATTATTTCTCCAATCTATAGTGAATTACAACAAAGAATAATTAAAATACCTAATGAATTTCATAATCAAATTTTTAATCAAGGTAAATTCATGATAAATGAATTAACTAATTTGAAAAAAGTGAAAGAACAAATTGTAATTGAAACAGAAATAAAAAAATATTTACACTTACTTGAACTACACAAAGAACAAATTATAAAAACTGATATTAAATCATATCAAAAAACTAAATAAACAACCAAATAAGGTTGTTTTTTAATTCGATATATTGATATAATAAAAAAAGGAAGTGAAAAAAATGGAAGAATTTAAAGAAATAGAAAGAAGTATTATAACAACATATAGAAAAACTATATGGAGAAAATTTATAGAAGGTATAAAAAAATACGAATTAGTTAAAGAAAATGATAAAATCGCAATTTGTATTTCAGGGGGAAAAGACTCATTTTTACTTGCCAAATGTATGCAAGAACTACAAATTCACGGTAAAATTAAATTCGAACTAGTATTTTTAGTTATGAATCCTGGATATAATCAAATAAATTTAGACATGATAATAGAAAATTCTAAAAAGCTAAACATACCAATTACTATATTTGACTCAAGTATTTTTGATATAGTTAGTGAAATAAAAAATAATCCTTGTTATTTATGTGCTAGAATGAGAAGAGGACATTTATATAATAAGGCTAAAGAACTTGGATGTAATAAAATAGCTTTAGGACATCATTTTAACGATGTAATAGAAACAATATTACTTAGTATGTTTTATGGTTCCGAAGTAAAAACAATGATGCCAAAACTACATAGCACAAACTTTGAAGGAATGGAACTTATTAGACCACTATACTTAGTAAAAGAAGAAGACATTATTACATGGAAAAATTTTAATAATCTTACATTTTTAAACTGTGCATGTCGTTTTACAGAAAATTGTTCCATAACTGATGAAGGAACTTCAAAAAGAGCTGAAATAAAACAATTTATAAAAAATTATAAGAAAATAAATAAAAATATTGATATTAATATATTTAAAAGTATTGAAAATATCAATTTAGAAACTATAATTGGATATCATAAAAAAGAAAAAACATATAACTTTTTAGATGATTTTGATAAATAATGTATAAAAAAAACAATAACTTTCATAATTAAAATGAAAGGAGACAATATGGCACGTCATAAAGTAGAAATATGTGGCGTGAATACTGCGAATATAAAAGTTTTAGACAATGAAGAGATGATTAAACTATTTAAAAAATTAAAAGATGGAGATACTTTTGCGAAAGATGATTTAATAAATGGAAACTTAAAACTGGTACTATCAATTATTAAAAAATATAATAATCGAACAGATAATTTAGATGATCTTTTTCAAATAGGTTGTGTTGGATTGATAAAAGCAATAGATAATTTTGATTTAAAATATGAAGTAAAATTTTCCACCTATGCTGTACCAATGATTTTGGGTGAAGTGAAAAGATATTTAAGAGATAATAGTAGTGTTAGAATTGCTAGAAGTATTAAAGATACATCATATAAAGCATATAAAGCAAAAGAAGAACTAACAAATACACTAGGACGTGAACCAACAACAAAAATGATTGCAGATAAATTAGGAATTTCTGAATCTGAAACACAAATAGCAATAGATTCAATGAAAGAAACAATAAGTATGTTTGAACCAATTTATAATGATGGTGGTGACACTATTTACTTATTCGATCAAATAGAAGACAAAAGTAACAATAACTACTCATTAGATGTTAAAATAGATTTGAAAAATGCTTTAAAAAATTTAAAAGAACGTGAAAAATTTATATTGGAAGCTAGATATTTAATTGGCAAAACTCAAATGGAACTAGCTGAAGATCTAGGAATTAGTCAAGCCCAAATTTCTAGATTGGAAAAAAGTGGATTAGATAACATTAAAAAAATGATTTTTTAGTTTTTTTTTGAATATAGTAAAATAGATGGATGTGATAGAATGAAATTATCAGACCTCCAAACAAAAGATATTGTTAGTCTTACAAATGGTAAAAAAATTGGTAATATTATAGATGTAATTATAGATGATAAAGGAACAATGAAATCTTTAATTGTTCAAAGAAGTAATTTTATAAAAAATATATTTAATAAAGATGAATTTGAAATTCATTGGAATGAAATTGAAAAAATTGGTGAAGATGTTATCTTAGTAAAAATATCTACATAATATATACAAAAAAAAAATAAAATGCTATAATCATTATAGGTGAGATAATGAAGGTTTTATTATATACAGAAGGATTAAACAAAATTGGAAAATCAGGATTAGGAAAAGCAATTAAACATCAAATTAAATCGTTAGAAGAAAATAATATAGATTACACTTTAGATAAAAATGAAACAGATTATGATATAGTACATATTAATTTTTATGGACCAAGTTCTTATTTATTAGCTAAAAAAGCAAAAAAATTAGGAAAAAAAATAGTGTATCATGCTCATTCTACAGAAGAAGACTTTAGAAATTCCTTTTTATTTTCAAATGCTTTAGCTCCATTATTTAAAAAATGGATTATAAAATGTTATACTCTAGGAGATCATATTATAACGCCAACAAATTATTCTAAAAAATTATTAGAAAATTATGGTATTAAAAAACCAATTACAGCAATATCAAATGGAATTGATGTTAAAAAGTTTGAAAGGAATATTGAATCTGGTAAAAAATTTCGTGAACTATATAAATACAATTCAGAAGAAAAGGTAATAATGGGAGTAGGTTTATATATTGAAAGAAAGGGTATTTTAGAATTTGTTGAATTAGCAAAAAGATTACCTGAATATAAATTTATATGGTTTGGATATAGTCCTTTAATTGCATCTCCCAAAAAAATAAAACGTGCAGTAAAAAATAAATTACCAAATTTAAAATTTGCTGGATATGTTGAACAAGATATTCTAAAATGTGCTTATTCAGGAGCAGATTTATATTTATTTCCAACAAAAGAGGAAACAGAAGGTATTCCTATTTTAGAAGCCTGTGCATCTAAAATAGATGCTATTATAAGTGATATACCAGTATTTGATGGCTGGTTAGAAGATAATGTAAATGTGTTTAAAGCAAAAGATGTTAATGAGTTTGAAAAACTAATTAACTTAAAATTTAATAATAAATTACCATCACTTATAGAAAATGCATATAAATTAGCTCAAGATAAAGACCTTAAAAAAGTAGGTAAACAATTAATTACAGTGTATAAACATGTTATGGAAGAAAAATAAATCTATCAATTTTTCTTTTTTTTTGTTAAACTAGTAATAGGTGATTTAATGCATAATTTGATAAATAAAATAATTTGGATAACTGTAATTATATTGATTGTTTTGGGTTTTGTATTGCAAAAAAATAAGAAAAACTATGTTGAAACATTAAATTATTTTGATACAGAAATTTATATTAGTATAAATGATATTACAAAAAATCAATCACAGACAATTATTTCAAATATAAATGAAATATATTCAAAATATGAAAAAGTTTGTAGTAGAACAAAACAAATTGATGATATAGTTAATCTATATTATATTAATTATAATACTAGTTCAAATGATACTATTCAGCTAAATCAGACATTATATAATATGATTGAATATGGATATAATTGGTATCAAGCTAGTGATGGATTATTTGATATATCAAAAGGTAATATTTATGATATATGGAATAGTTATCGTTTAAGTAAAATTGGAATACCTTCAATACAAGAACTAGAATTGATGAATACAAATTCAATAGAGGAAATTAAGTTATTAGAAAATAATCAAATATTAAATAGTAATCAAAATATTTATTTATATAATTTACCACTAGCTTTTGCTACTAAAGAAGTTAAAGAATATTTAAATAAAAATAATGTGACAAATTATTTTATAAATGCTGGTGATATAATAACATTAGGAGATGCCTACAAAAAAGAAAATTATTTAATAGGTTTAGAAGATCCAACAAGTAAAACAGGTGAAATATTTATCACTTTAAAAGAAAATAATATAAATGTTATTTCATCTGGTGGCAATAAATCTTATTATGAATTTAATAATCAACGATTTCATAATATTATAAATCCTTCTACATTATATCCAGAAAATAATTTTCTTAGTGTTACAGTATTATCTGAAGATATATTATTAGCGACAGTACTTGCTAATACCTTATATTCAATGGATATAGATGTAGCTAAAACTTATTTAAAAAAATATGATGTACAAGTTATTTGGTACCTAAATGATTTTAAAATTGAATATTATAATTATGATAAATAACAAATAATTTCACAAAATATACATAAAGATTATATAATATATAACAAAAGGAGGAACTAACATATGAAAATATTAGTAGTTGATGATGAACTTTTAATTCAAGAAGTTATAAAAGAGTATGCTGAAAATGCAAATTATCAAGTAATTACTGCAAATAACGGGTATGAAGCAATAGTAAAAGTAAAAGAAGATAATAACATTGATTTAATGATAATGGATATAATGATGCCTAAACTGGATGGATTTAGTGCATGTAGAGAGATAAAGAAGATTAAAAATATTCCAACTATTATGTTATCAGCTAGAACAGAAGAATATGATAAATTACTAGGGTTTGATTTAGGTATAGATGATTATATGACTAAACCATTTTCGCCTAAAGAATTATTAGCAAGAATAAAAGCAGTATTAAAAAGAAACAGTAATGATTCTGATAATTATATTTATAAAGATTTAGTTATAGACTTTAAAGGACATACTGTAAAAATATTGAATGAAGAGATTAAACTGACTCCAAAAGAATATGAATTATTATGTTATTTTGTGAAAAATAATGGTATAGCTTTATCAAGAGAACAATTACTTAGTAAACTTTGGGGATATGATTTTTTTGGAGATGATAGAACAATTGATACCCATATTAAAATGCTTAGAAATAATTTAGGTAAATATAGAGATTTAATTGTAACAGTTAGGGCAGTAGGATATAAATATGAAACAAAAGAAAACTAGTTTAATAAATAAAATTTGGTTATATTTAATAATTTTATCTATAACCATACTATCTTTTCTATGGTTATTTCAAGTAATTTTTTTGGAAACATATTATAAATGGGTTAAAACAAATGATATGAATAAAATAGCTAATGAAATCATTAATAGTTATCAAAATGAAGATTTCAATGATTTGATTGAAAATCTTTCATTTGATAAGGGTGTATGTATTGATGTAATTAGAAATAATGAAGAATTATATTCATCTAATAGTGCAATTAGAGGATGTTTACCAGTTGAAACTAATTCTAACTATACCAACTATAAAAGAGCATTTATTCAAAGTGGTGAAACTAAAAAAAGCTATACATTAAATAATACAAGGTTTTCAAATACAGTATTAATGAATGGTATAAAGTTAGAAGATGATTTATATGTATTTGTAAATGTATCTTTAGAACCATTAAATTCAACTGCAAAAATTCTAGCAAGTCAATTAGTTTATGTAACAATTCTAGTATTATTTTTATCATTTACACTTGCATATTTTATATCAAAAAAATTATCAAAGCCAATTACTAGTTTAAGTAAATCAGCTAAAAGATTGTCTGCAGGTGAAAATGATGTTGTATTTAATCCTGGTGGAGATATAAAAGAAATAAATGAACTAGCTACTACATTAAACTTTATGAGTGAAGAATTTTCTAAAACAGATGAGTTAAGACGTGAATTAATGGCTAATGTTTCACATGATTTAAAAACTCCGCTGACAATGATTAAAGCATATGCTGAGATGGTAAGAGATTTAAGTTATAATGATGAAAAAAAGAGAAATAGTCATCTAAATACAATAATTGATGAAACAGATAGATTAAATATATTAGTAAATGACATTTTAGAATTATCCAAAATGCAATCAAATGTAGTTTCAATAAATTATGAAAATTTTGATTTGAGTGAATTAATTAAATCTATAATTTCAAAATTTAATTACTTAAAGGAAACTGAAAACTATATTTTTAAATATGATAATAATAAACCTATAATGATTTATGCTGATAAATTAAAAATAGGGCAAGTTATTTATAATTTGATTGGTAATGCCACAAACTATGTTGGTAAAGATAAACAAGTTATAATTAATGTTAAAAAAACAGATGATTCAATTAAAGTAGAAGTATCTGATCATGGAAAAGGAATTGCAAAAAAAGATATTAACTTTATTTGGGATAAATATTATAAAACTGATAAGAATTATAAAAGAAATGTAATTGGAACTGGACTTGGATTATCAATTGTAAAAAACATTTTAACTATGCATAAATATGAATATGGTGTTATATCAAAAGAAAATAAAGGAACAACATTTTATTTTATAATAAAGTAAATATTTATGTATTTACTTTTTTCTTTATTAAAAAAATAGTCATTTAAAGACTATTTTTTTTCAATTGTAATTATTAATTTTTCTTTTTTAGCTAATTCCATAAAGCTATTTAATGACATCTTATTTCTTCCTAGTTCATAGCTTTGTACCGTATCTTTACTTTTTCCAATTTCTTTAGCAAATTGTTCTTGAGTTTGTTCACTACACTCTCTAATTATTTTGATTATTTCATTTGGTTTATTATTATTTGCAATTATTTTCATAAGTCACCTCAACCGTGGTGTATCATTAATACATCTTAATATATTATAATATGTATTGACAATACATGTCATATTATAATATATTCTATTATAATATAGTGTATTAAAAATACGTTTAAAATAAGATAGGAGTAGTAATAATGAAAAACAGCAGATGGATTATATTGGGTATGGATACCAAGATATGCATATAAAATAACAAGTGGATACCATAGTTCAACGACTGGTTCTATTAATGTGAAGTTCTTAGTTGGAACATCAGATATAGCAGTAGATGGAACAAATCTATTAGCAAGTGGATATATAGCAGGTACAAATGATACATCAACTAATTACTTTATACATCCATCTTTTCAAAATGATATAAATGAGACAGGATTCTGGGTAGTAAAATTTGAACCAACTGCGCTAGAAGGTGTAGTAAATGGATATATTGCAGATAATTCTTATCAAACTAAGTAAATATTTATATATTTACTTTTTTCATTTATACTTCAACAATATTTCACTATATCTTCACATAAAAACAATAAAATTATTAATGTAAGAAAGGAGAAATATATGTACATATTAAAAAATGCATATACAAATGTAATTAGAACAAAAGGACGTAATATCCTAATTGGTATAATAATTACAACAATAACTTTAGCTGCATGTATTGCACTTACGATTAATAAATCTGGTAATGCATTAGTTCAAAGTTATAAAGACACAAACCCATTAACTGTATCATTCTCACTTAGTCAAGGAACACTGAGAGATGCTACAACAGAAGAAAAAGAAAGTTTTGTAACTTATACGATAGATGATTTAATCTCATATGGTGATTCTTCATATATCAAAGATTACTATTATACATATGAAACAACTGTAAATAGTGATACAATTGAAGCCGTAAGTTATGATGATATTCTAACTGTACCAGAAGATAGTGAACAAACTGAAACTCAAACAGATGCAAACCGTCCAAGTATGGGTGGAAGTGGAATGAATGTTGGAGATTTTAGATTAACTGGATATTCAGATCCAGCTTATATTACTAACTTCATTGATAGTACAAATAAAATAATAGAAGGATCAATGTTTACAAAAGATAATACAGATTTGGTTGTAGTAATTAGTAGTGATTTAGCTGATGCTAATGAATTAACTATAGGATCTACAATTACTGTATATTCAAGTAGTGATGATACAACAACATATGATTTAGAAGTTATAGGAATATATGAAGATACAAGCGATACAACAAGTGATAGTTTTATGAATATGAATGCAATGAATTCTTCAAATCAAATATATACAAATATTACAACAGCTAAATTAATATATGATAGTTCATCATCATCAACAAGCACTAGAACAATTAGTAATGGATTAAATGCATATTACTATTTAAACAGTAATGATGATTTAGAAGCATTTGAAGCTGAAGTTTATGAAAAAGGATTAAATAGTTACTACACTATTTCAACAAATGAAGAAGAACTTCTAGAATCACTAACACCAATTTCAAACTTAAGTAGTTTCTCATTTTCATTCTTAATAATAATATTAATAGTTGGAAGTTTAATTTTATCAATAATAAACATGATAAATATTAGAGAAAGAAAATATGAAATTGGAGTATTAAGAGCTATAGGAATGAGTAAATCTAAAGTAGCAATCCAATTAGTAGCAGAAATATTTATAGTAGCGTTAGTATCATTAGTAATAGGAACGGGACTTGGTACAATATTAAGTCAACCTGCAACAAATATGGTACTTGCAAATGAAATAAGTAGTTATGAAAATAAAAGTACAACAACGGAACAAAACTTTGGTGGAGAAGGATTCGATAGAGCAGGATTCCAAGGAAAATCTAATCCAAATTCAGCAAATACAGACTATATAGAAACATTAGATGTACAAATGGATATCATAACAATATTACAACTATTTGTAGTTAGTATTGCACTTACAACAATAAGTGGTCTAATATCAGTAATGTTTGTTAGTAAATATGAACCAAATAAAATATTACAAAATAGAAGTTAGGAGGAAATATGAGTATATTAAAATTAGATGATGTTAATTTTACATATGATGGAAGTAAATATGTTTTAAAAAAAATAGACATGGAATTTAAATTAGGAAAAGTATACGGTGTATTTGGGAAAAGTGGAGCTGGAAAATCAACTTTACTTTCCTTAATGGCTGGTTTAGAAACAACAACTTCAGGAATAATTAAATTCAAAGACAAAGACTTATCAAAAATAAATAGAGATTACTACCGTTCTAATGAAATTGGAGTAATATTTCAAAGTTATAATTTATTACCACATCTAACAGCTTTAGAAAATGTAGTTTTATCGATGGATATAAGTAATGTAAAAGTAAAAGATAAAAAAGATAAAGCTTATAAACTACTAAAAAAGGTTGGATTAGATGAAACTAAAGCTGATAGAAAAATACTTCATCTTTCAGGTGGAGAACAACAAAGAGTATCAATTGCAAGAGCAATTTCTTATGATTCGGAAATAATATTAGCAGATGAGCCTACGGGAAATCTTGATAAAGAAACAGAAAATGATATTTTAGAATTATTAGCTGATCTAGCACACAAAGAAAATAAATGTGTTATTATAATCTCTCACTCAAATAGAGTTAAAGAAGAAGCAGATGAAGTATATCATTTGGCAAATGGTAAATTATCAATTGACTAAAAAACAAATATATGATATATTTAATTCCGTGATCGGGAGGAAATATGTTATTTAACAAAAAAAGATTTCTAAAAAAACTTAAACAATTTAATTGTAATGACAAGTTATTTTGTGAATTAATTGAGATTTTAGAAAAAGCAAAAACAAAAAATATTTTATTTGAATTAAATAATGAAAATTTATGTTTAGAATATGAAAATGAAATTATTAGAATAAAAGCAAAAATTGCTGATGAACTAATAATAACTAAAACTTCAAAGCTAAAAAATGTTGAATCTAAATATAAACAACCATTTAATGATGAAGATTTAAATCCATTTTATAAAGAAAATATAGAAAATGATATAATTGTATCAAAAACTATATTTTATAATTTAAAGGGATCGTATTCACAAGTTATAAAATTTATTTCAAAAGAATATAATATAAATCAAGAAAAAATCTTTCTTTATTCTGGTGATTTATGTCAAATAATAACTAGAAATAATGTAACAGGTCAAGAAAGTAAAACAATTTCAGTCTATAGTGATAATAATCATGAAATGATCTGTGATGATTGGGTTTTTAAATTAAAATAAAAAAGTATAATTTAATTAAATTATACTTTTTTTATTGTAAACTCAAAGAAAAAATAATATAATTAAGTAAGATGTAGGAGGTAAATATGAATAAAGAAAAAAATATAAAATTAAAAGATATTCAAAGTGAAGTACATAATTTTATGTCAATTTTTATTTCACTTTTATCAAAACATAATAAAGATTACTTTGAAATAAAACAATTAAAAACTAGTTTATATTTTATATTAGAAAATAATGAAGAACAATTACCAAGATTAAAAAATTTAATTACACAATGTATCTTAAATGAAGAAATATCATATGAAAAATTAATTAAACTTGATTTTTTAAAAAAGATGTTTACAATAGATGAAACTGAAACAATAGCTATAATTAATGAAAAATTTAAAACTAAATATCAGTCAGTTATTAGTAATTTTTCAACAAATAAAAAAGACTTTTATTTATTAGTTGAAGTGGCTACATTCTATACATTATATTTTAAGGATAATTTAAAATATAAAAATGAAGATAAAAAAAACAAAAAAAAATTAATATAAGAAAAGGTGATAAGATGATTTATTTATTATATGGATTGGAAGACTATCTTATATTTGAACAAATAAAAAAAATAACTAAAGAAAATGATATTAATAAATTTGATATAAGTCAATATGACATTGACAATACTAAACTTGAAAAGATAATTGATGATGCGTTAACCATGCCATTATTCGGTGAAAAAAAATTAATATTAGTTGAAAATAGTTACATATTTACAGCTAATAATTCAAAAAAAGGAATAAAACAAAATACAGAAATATTAGAACAATATATAAAAAATATAAATCCTAATACAATTTTAATATTTTATATTTTTGAACCAAAATTGGATGCAAGAAAAAAATTGGTAGTACTACTAAAAACAAAGGGTCAAATAGTTGAATTTGAAAAAGGACAAAATATTAATAATTTTATAAAAAAGCAATTTGAAAATTATATTATATCTGATAAACAAATAGAATTATTAAAAAATAGAATAGGTGAAAATCTATATATTTTAGTAAATGAAATTGAAAAAATTAAAGTATATAAAAATGAAAATTTAAAAATAGAAGATACAGATATTTTTGAGTTAACAAATAAAAATATAAATACTGATATATTTTTACTAATTGAAAATATAATAAATAATAATAAAAGTGATGCAATTGAAAGTTATAACGAAATAATAAAAATGGGGGAAGAACCAATCAAAATTATTGTAATGTTAGCAAATCAATTTAGAATAATGTATCAGTCAAAACAATTGATAAAAAAAGGATATTTAGAAAAAGATATTGCAAGTATGCTTGGTGTGCATCCTTATCGTATAAAATTAGGACTAGAAAAAAGTAAAAATTATAAAGACCAACAATTACTAAATATAATTGAAAAATTAGCTGATTTAGATAGTAATATTAAATTAGGCAAAATAGATAAAAACATTGGATTAGAATTATTTATTTTAAGTTAAAATATAAATTATTTCGTATTTAATTGTTCACTTAAATGTGAGTTGTTAAATATTTTTTTTATAAAAAAAAGAAACAAAAGTTTCTTTTAAAATTCCATATTTAATAAATCTTCATCATCATCATTTATTTTTTTATTATTATTAGAAATTTCTTTTTGTATTTCAGATTGTTTTACTTCATTTGGTTGTTCTTCAATCGTAACACTACTATCAAATTCCATTGTCCATCCATCACTAGTTTCTTCAACTGGTTGAGATTTTTGAGTTATAATTTCTTTTTCAATATCTTTTGTAATAGTTTGTTGTTTAACTTCCGAAACTGGCATTGAAACTTTATCTGCATTGTTTTCTTTAGTAATAATTGGTTGAGTTTGTTTTTCTTTTTGTACTACTTCTAAACTTGTTTCACTTTGTTGTGAAATATTAGTTAAATTAATAGCAGATTGTAAATCTAATTGTTCTCCAGAACGATCATCATTTTCTAATTCAATTAATTTTAAAACTTCTTCAAAAGTAGTTTTTCCTTCAGCAACTTTTTCAAGACCATCTTGAAGTAGAGTAGTTACTCCAGAACTATAAACAAGTTCTCTTAATCTATCTTTTCTTATATTACTACTAATTGCATCCTTTATAGTTTGGTTAACTAATAAAACCTCATGAATTGCTATACGACCTTTATAACCATTTGTACATGCATCACAACCTTCAGTTACATAAATTTCTGGAACCTCTTTATGCAAAATCTTTTTAAATAAATCTTGTTCATATGCATTTGTTTTTTTAACAGTACGACACTTTGGACATAATTTTCTAGCTAACTTTTGTGAAATAATCCCAGTTAATGCACTAGAAAGTAAATAACGTTCAACATCCATATCAAGTAAACGTTCAATTGTATTTAACGAACTATTAGTATGGATTGTAGATAATACTATATGTCCTGTAATTGATGCTCTAACAGCGATTTTAGCTGTTTCAGTATCACGAATTTCCCCAATCATAATAACATTTGGATCTTGACGCAAAATAGAACGTAAAGCATTAGCAAAAGTAAGCCCAATTTCACTATTTGTTTGAACTTGATTTACACCTTCAATACTCATTTCTATTGGATCTTCAACTGTGATAATATTAGTATCTTCACGATTTAGTTTTTGTAAAACAGAATAAACTGTTGTAGATTTACCAGACCCTGTAGCACCAGTTACCAAAATAATCCCATTTGGTCTATTAATCATCTCTAAAACTTTTTCATAATTACTTTCACTAAAACCTAATGTTTCAAGTCCACTTGAACTCATTGAATAATCCAAGATACGAATAACTACTTTTTCTCCATTTAAAATAGGTAAACAAGAAACACGAAGGTCTAAATCAATACCTAATAATGTAGCTTTAATTGCACCATCTTGTGGAAGTCTTGTTTCAGTTATATTCATTCCAGAAATAATTTTAACACGAGTAACTAAATTTTTCTTAATTGAATTTGGTATTTCTGCATAATCAGATAATAATCCATCAATACGAATTCGTATTTTCATATATTCTTCTAAAGGGTCAAAGTGAATATCACTCGCACCTTGTTTGCTAGCGTCGACTAATATTTCATTTACAATCTCAACAACTGGCATTTTATCATAATCAAATTTTTTTAACATAAATTCATCCCCTTTTAGTCACTTTGGACTAGCTTTTATTCTTAATCTATTATATAATAATAATGATAGAAATACAATATAAAGGTGAATGTTTATGAAAAAAAATATAAAAGGATTTATGTTAATAGAGACTCTAGCTGTATCAACTTTTGTAATTGGAACCCTAGTTTATCTATTTATACAATTCAATAATGTTAAAAGAAGTTATGATATTAGTTATAGATATAATACAATTCCAGGTATTCATGGTGCTAAAATGATTAGTAATTATTTAAACGATGTAACATATGAAAATTTAAAAACATTACTAAGTGAAACTAGCCTAGGATATATTGATTTAACAACTTGTGTTACAATTTTAGGTAATAGTGAATATTGTCAAGAACTAGTGAAAGCAATAGATGCAACAACAATTATATTTACAAAAGAAACCCTTGATAATGTAGCAAATAGTTTAGAATTATCTACTTCTTATTCTCAAGAATTATACTTATTTACAAAAAGATTTGAATCTTATGGATATAATGATATGTACCGAATAGTTATTGAATATAACAACAATACATTTGCATCAATAATTGTAGGTTAGGGGGAATAATGTGAAAAATAATAGAGGATTTACTGTTGTTGAACTTGCAATTTCCTTTTGTCTAGTTTCAGCAATATCATTAGTATTAATACAAGTTGTTTTATCTTTAAAAGAAGTATATGTAAGTGGTAATATTAAAAGTATACTATTAAATAAACAAGGAATAATGTTAAATAGAATTTATACTGATTTAGATAATAAAGTTGTTAAAACAATTAACAGTTGTGGTATATCATGTTTAGAATTTACTTTTAGTGATACAACTTCATCAAAACTATCATTTGATCCATATGCAAAAACAATATCATATAGTAATTACACAATGAAATTGGCCAATGGTAGTTATTTTGGAGATGTTTTAGTTAATAATTATAATAGTACTAGTTTAGTTGGAACAAATAATTCTATACTAGATATAAACATTCCAATAAGTAATCCTATTGTAAATGGTGATTATGGAATACATATTATTTATTCTTATAATGATAGTCAAGTTAGTGTTAATACAAATTTATCTACTAGTGGGTTAACATTATCATTAGATAATATAGAAATGGAAACAAAAGTATATACAATAAATTCAGTAAATTATTTATTTGCTAAAGTATTTTATCATAATAGTAATAACGGGGTAAATGTCTTTACAAATAAGGAAACTTTTTTAAAAAATACTAGTACCGATATGTTTAGTGGATTATTTTCACTAGAATTATTAAAAGGATTTTATTCTACCAATTTAAGTACAACACCAATTGATGAAACAAAACAAAAATCACTAGAATTTATTTTAAAATATCCAAATTTAAGTTCAACTAGCTATAATAATTGGGTACAAACAAGTAATCCTACTAGCGAAGATATAAGTGGTTATCAAGAAAGAAATATTACTTTTCCTGGAATAAATAACTCATTTGTTGGTTTAAAATACAATGGTGAAAATAATACAAATACATTTATAGATGGTAGTAGTGGAACAAACTATTACTTCGCAATAGGACAAATTAAAGCCAGTGATAATGGAATTATGGGACCTACTGCAGTAACTCAAACAGTTGAACTTTGGACTAGAATAGATGAATATATAACAAAATATGGATTAAGTACAATTTCATATTAACTTAATCCAAATATCAAACAATATAAATACCATAATTCCTGATATTCCACTATGCAATAGTCTAGCGGTAAGAAAGGGGAGGTATTTTATTTTTGTATCACTTAAAATACTTAGTATTTGCATATGTACTGAGAAACCACCAAAAGATAAAATCATAACAGTTAAAATACATTTTATTTTAAGTGGAATACTTAAAATGCTAACATAGTTCAATCCTTGTGTCATTTCAATAGTTCCATTTAATATGCTCTTTACAATTGGATTAAAATTAAAAGTTTTATTTAAAACAGTTGTAATTACTAAAAAAGTAGTAATAGTACCTAAAATTAAAAATAAAGTTTCTAAACTACTTTTAATAGCTTTATTAATAGATTTACCTATTGAAGTTGTATTATTATTTTTAATAATTACTAAATTATTGTAATTTGAAATATAAAAATTTCTGAATATTAAGGCAATTATAAAATTTGTAAAATAATGACAAAATAAAATAAGTAATCCAACCTCCTTATTTTTTAAAAATAAAATAGAAACACTTCCTAAAATAAATAATGGATTAGAAAAATGACTAAAGGTAAGTATTTTAGTAGCTTCTAATTCATTTAAATACCCATTTAAATATAATTCTTTAGTATATTTAGCACTACTTGGAAAACCTGATATCAAACTCATAAAAAAAACAAATCCAGCATTACTATTTATTTTAAATAATTTCATTAAAGGTTTTGATAGTTTTGATAGAAGTTCTATAAATCCAAAATCAATCAATAATTCAGATAAAACAAAAAAAGGAAATAAGGAAGGAAAAATACTGTCCTGCCAGATTTTAAAAGAAAATGAAACTGAAGATAAAACAGCTTGTGAATTAATTAAAATTAAAAAACCAAAATATACTAATATAATTAAAATAAAAAATCTATAAATCAATTTATTCATAATAAATATCAACCTCACATAGTATTTCATTATAATAATATTTTAAAATAGAAAGGAAAATTCGAATGATTAAACAAATATTAAATAATCTAAAAAAAATTATAATAAAAAATATAAAATTTCTAATTTTTATAATTTTTATTATAATTATATTAACTATAAAATTACCATATTATATAGAAACACCTGGTGGAGTTATTAATGTTTATGATAAATTTACAATAGAAAATTATGAAGTAAACAATGATTTAAATTTAGCATATGTATCAGAACTTAGAGCTACAATTCCAACATTTATTTTATCAAAATTATTAAGTAATTGGGATTTAAAAAAAATAGATACTAATACAACAAATTTAGATTTAGAACAAACCTATTTTAGAGATAGACTATTATTAGAAGAAGCCAATGATAAAGCTATAATGCTAGCTTATCAAAAAGCAAACAAAAGCTTTACTATAGATTCAAACAAAATATATATAACTTATATTTATCCTCAAGCAATAACAAATCTTGAAATTGGGGATCAAATTATAAGTATAAATGAAACTGTAATTAAATCAGTATCAGATATTACTGATATTATTGAAAATTTAAAAATAGGCGATACTGTAAATATTGATGTAATAAGTAATAATAAGATTACAATTAAAACAGCTACTTTAATAAACTATAAATCTAAAAAAATGATTGGTATAGTTTTAACAGAAGATAAAGAAATAATTTCAAATCCAACTATAGAAATAAATTTCTCCAAAAATGAATCTGGCTCATCTGGTGGATTAATGATGACGCTTGCAATATATACTCAATTAACTAATTTTGACCTATCTAAATTAGGAAAAATTGTAGGTACTGGAACAATTAGTGATGATGGTACAATTGGTCAAATATCAGGTTTAAAATATAAAATAGCAGGTGCAGTAAAGGAAAAAACAAATATTTTTATAGTTCCACTTGGAAATAATTATAATGAAGCAATACAATTAAAAAAAGATAATGATTATGATATAGAAATAATTGGAGTTTCAACATTTGATGAAGTAATTGATATTTTAACAAAAAAAATATCATAAATAATTTTAATTAAGTTAAATAATAGAATGTATAGTATAGATTCCATATTTTTTATAAATGGATTGTTAAAAAAATTAATTAATAAAAAAACATGACCTGATGATCATGTTTTTAATTTTACTTATTGTGCTTCAATAAATATGTTTTTATCATATTCATGTTCTCCAGTATTTTTTTCTTCTAAAGTATTTGTATCAATTAAGAAAAAATTATGAGTTAAAATATTTCCACCTGTTGAAATAATTGGATCATCCCATGTTAAATCTAAATGTTTCCAATTTCCATCAATATAAACAAAGTTCCAAATATGTTTTGCACTAGAAACTTTATAATTTTGAATACCCATTTTATCTAAAAATAACGCCATTGCATCAGTATATCCACCACATATTGCCTTATTTTGAATTAAAGCTCCATAAGCTGTATTAGAAGCGTAATTATAATCTGTAACTGTACCTGAATTTACTAAATCAGCTCTTTCTTGATCATAAGAAGTATTATTTACAATATAATCATGGATTACTAAAATCTTATCATAATCAGACATATCTTTAGTAATTAATTTATTGTATATTTCATCAATTTTTGTTTCTAATATTTCAATTTCATAAGCAGAATATAATTTTTCTATTTTTATATTAACTCTACCAAATGTATTTAAATTCACGTATATTTTATTATAAGTATTATATGTACTAACAAAATTATTTATATTGGAAAATAAATATGACTCATTAGCAATATTTTTTACATCATCAATACAACTTTTATAATCAATAGGGCAGTATAAAGTTACCTCATCCCATCCACCGCTTAATGCAGTATAAAAAATATTTAAAATATCTTTAGTTTCATTTGGAAAAAAATCATCTGTTATTTGAATATATGACCAATCTTCATTTTTACCATAAATATTATTTTCTTTTATTAAAGTTTCTTCTCTATAAACTACGTTAATCATTAAAAATTGAATTATTTCTTTATAGTAACTATATATTCCCAATAAAATCAAACACAAAATCATTGTAATTAAAAACTTCTTCATAGTATCACCTAATTTATTTTATCAAAATACTTAAATATTGTCCATTAAAATTATATAAAAAAAAGAAGTAATTTATTACTCCATTGTATTAACTTTAACAGTTAATCTTGACTTATTACGAGCTACATAGTTTGCAGTAACAACTTTAGCTGATGCTGCTTTATCAATAGCTTTAATTGCTATTTTTAAAGTATCACTAGCTTTTTCTTTATCTTTAGAAGCTATAGCTTTTTCAACATTTTTAATAGCAGTTCTCATGCTTGCTTTGTAATTATTATTTTCTACTTTTTTCTTAGCAGTAGTGATTACTGCT
>JBKDZP010000007.1:0-75713 GCA_047971315.1 Bacilli bacterium | reverse complement strand
GCTTTTTCTTTATCTTTAGAAGCTATAGATTTTTCAACATTTTTAATAGCAGTTCTGATGCTTGCTTTTTAATTATTATTTTCTACTTTTTTATTAGCAGTAGTGATTACTGATTTTTTTGCGTTTTTCATATTTGGCATTATCTCACCTCCAAGTCATTAATCTATTCTATTTTAGCAAATTTTTTTTCAAAAAGAAATAAAATTTACAATATTGGTTAAAATATAAGTGGTGATTAGATGAAACATACAGTAAATTTAGAAAAATTTAATTTAAGAACAGATTTAATTATTGATAATAATGATATTTTAAAAAATTTAAATAAAGAAGAAAAAGTATTTGACAAAGTAAAAGTTACAAAAGTAACACTAGATTCTAAATCAGGAAAATTAATAAATAAAAAACCAGGAACATATATAACAATCGAATTTGATGATATTACAGATACTTCTAATAAAGAGAAAGTTCAAACAATTTTTGAAAATTGTATAAAGGATATGTTAGATATATTAAAAATAAAATCAAATCATAAATGTTTAATTATTGGTTTAGGTAATAGTAAATCAACCCCGGATGCCTTAGGACCTATTACAATTGATAATATTTTGGTTACAGGACATTTATTTTTAATAGGTGATGTAGATATAGATTTTCGAAATGTTAGTGCATTTGCACCAGGTGTAACTGGAAGTACAGGTATTGAAACTAGTGATTTAATTCAATCGACTATAAATACAATTAAACCAGATATGCTAATAGTAATTGATGCCTTAGCAAGTCATTCATTAGATAGAGTTAATAAGACAATTCAAATAAGTGATACTGGAATTAACCCTGGAAGTGGAATAGGAAATAGTAGAAAAGAAATAAGTGCAGAAACTCTTAATTTGCCAGTTATTGCTATTGGAGTACCAACTGTTGTTAATGCTGTTACTGTTGTTTCAGATACTATAAATTATATGCATAAGCATTACGCATTTCATAAAAATTTTCAAAATAAACCAATTAGAAAATTAGTTAAATTAACTAAAATAAATTATTTAAATAAAGAAGTAAATATTTTAGATAGTGACAAAAAGAACCTTCTTGGAATAGTTGGATCTTTAGATGAAAATGAGATAAAACAATTAATATTTGAAGTATTAACTCCAATTGGATTCAATTTAATGGTTACACCAAAAGAAATTGATTTTGTTATAGATAAATTAGGATCATTGATAGGCAATGGGTTAAATAACTCATTACATAAAAAAAACACTAATTAAAGCATTTTAAATATAAACAAGACAACTAGTTATAAAAAATAAAACCGTTCCTATTAGTAAAAATAAAGCTACGATTCTTTTAAAATTAATTTCTTTCTTTATTTTTTTATTTTTTTTCATTTCTAAATCACCTCATTAATATAATTATAATACAAAAAAAAAAAAAAGTGAATATTATATTTTAATCTTCATACTATTAAATAGGTGATAACATGAAAAAAATATTGGACAAACTTAAATTAAAACGTAAAAGTAAAATATTAAACTTTTTATTAGTTACTTCATTTATTGGTTTTATATTTGGAGTTTTATTTATAATACTAATATCAAAATCAGATCAAGCATTAATTAGTGAATATATTAAAAATTTTGTAGCTAAGATAAATAAAAATGATTTAGATTATTTAACTACTTTTAAAAATACTTTAACAAATAATATATTATTTGTTACTAGTATATGGTTTTTAGGTATTTCTATTGTTGGACTACCTTTAATATTATTTTTATATTTTGCTAAAACTTTCATAATAGGATTTTCATTTAGTTCATTTATTTTAACTTATAATGGAGTTGGCACTGTTTTATCTTTAATATATTTATTTCCTCATTATATAATAAATTATATTACATATACAATTTTAGTTTTATATGCCTTAAAATTTTCTAATTTATTATTTAATATAGTGTTTAAGAAAAAAGAAATAATATTTAAAAATATTGTAAATAAATATATAACTATTTATATATTTACAATATGTATTACTATAATAACTACAATTTCAGAAGTCTTTTTAACACCTTTTTTATTTAATATTTTTTCATTCATCACTAAATAGTTGGAATAACTAGTAATATTTGATATAATTTATAAATGAGGTGATAACACATGGAAAAAGTTGTGATTGGAATGAGTGGGGGAGTAGATAGTAGCGTAGCTGCTATTATTCTTAAAAACCAAGGATATGAAGTAATTGGTTTATTTATGAGAAACTGGGATGCGAGTATAAATAATGATATTTTAGGTAATCCAACTCTAAGTGAAAATATTTGTCCTCAAGAACAAGACTATAACGATGCTTTAGCAGTGTGTGAAAAAATAGATATACCACTATATAGGGTTGATTTTGTTAAAGAATATTGGGATTATGTATTCTCTTATTTTTTAGATGAATTAAAAAAAGGCAGAACACCAAATCCAGATATAATGTGTAATAAATATATTAAATTTGATATGTTTGCAAAAGTTGCTAAAGAAAAATTTGATACAAAATATATTGCAACTGGTCATTATGCAAGAATCGATGATGAAAAATTAAAAAGAGGTGTAGATAGTAATAAAGATCAAACTTACTTTTTATCACAATTAAGTAAAAAACAATTAAGTAATGTTTTATTTCCTATTGGGAATTTAGAAAAAAAAGAAGTAAGAAAAATTGCTGAAAATTATGGATTAATAACAGCTTCAAAAAAAGATTCTACTGGAATTTGTTTTATTGGAGAAAGAAATTTTAAGCAATTTTTGAGCAACTATTTACCAAATATTCCAGGTAATATTATATTAATTGAAGAAAATATAATAATTGGTAAACATGTTGGCCTAATGTACTATACAATTGGTCAAAGAAAAGGTTTAAATTTAGGTGGTAATGATGATAAGTTATATGTTGTAGGAAAAAATATAGATGATAATATTTTATATGTATCTAAAAGTGAAAATAATGATTTTTTATTAAGTGATTCTTGTATTGTTGATACACTCAACTGGATTAGCGAAACTAAACCAAATAAATGTAGCGCAAAATTTAGATATCGACAAGTAGATAATGAAGTTGAAATTGAATATCTAAGTGAAAATGAAATTTTGGTCAAATATCCTCAAAAAATAAAGTCAGTAACGCCTGGACAAGCTTGTGTTTTTTATCTAGATGATGAATGTTTAGGTGGGGGAATTATAAAAGAAGTTAAAAAGAATAATGAAAAATTATGGTATTTGTAAACTAATTGAGTGGTAATCATTACCTTTTTTTATGAAAAATACTATACTTTTACTTTACACTTGACATTTGACTAATTCATGCTAAAATGTTAATAGGAGGTTTAAGATATATGAATAGATTAAATGAAATTTTACATGAGCTTGGAATTTCAAAAGTAAAATTAGCAAAATTTTTAGGAGTTTCAAGACAGATGATTTACAATTATCTTGAACTAGATGATTTAAATAAATGGCCAAAAGATAAAAAGGTATTATTATTGAATTTACTTAGTATAAAATCACCTGAAGAGATAGATACTATTAAAGTAGATACTGATTATATTTTAAGTGTTGAAACTAAAATGAGTAATTTATTTGAAGCAACTGCTAAAATAGAAGAAAATAATAGTGCCTTGGCTCTATATAATGGTTTAGGTAAAAAACAAAAACAATTAATGAAAGATATAATTAATATTGTACGAGAAAATTTAGAAGACGAGAATGATGATGAAACATATACATGCTATAAATATTTATATAATTATATGCAAACAATGAGCTCTGCCAAGGAATTAAAATATATTTTAGCATATAATGCTAAATCAACTGGATTTATTAAACCATTAGAATTTGCATTTGATGAAAATGAACAATTTCTATTTGAAAGTATTATGTTTTCTGCTATGAGATTATATGCGGGTGGGGGAGTATCGAAAAGTAAAATTGCTGAATTTCACCGTAGATTTGTAGCTCAAATTGAAATTAAAATGGAAGAAAAATTAGGCCGAACTTTGGCTTTAAATAAAATTAGAATTCAAGCATTAAAAGAACTTGGATATACTGAAATTAATAGTGAAAATGCAAGTATTGTTTTCGCAAAATTTGCTGAAATAGAATCGCGTAGTGTATTAACCTAAATAGAAATTGTGTTTCTATTTTTTATTCTTTTATTTTTAATATATTCACTCCCCCCTACTTTAATTTTTATTTAAAATAAAAGTAGAGTAGTTTTCAATAATTTATAAAAAAAATGAATCATATATCATTATTCGACATTATATGACAAAAATCTATTATAGAATACATATTCAAGGGGGATCCATGGAAAAGAAAAAATTAAATCATAGTAAGTTGTTATTTTATTTAATTATTGCATCTGAGTATGTAATGATAATTAATGAAAGTGCTCAAAACAATATGTAGTATTAAAATTAATTAAATAAGGCGAATAATTGCCTTATTTTTCAATGATTTTTCGATTAAAATAATACTTCCGATAATGTATATTATGTTAACTAATATATTTTTAGATTTATTGAATATTATTTTATATAATGACAATAATAATATTGGGTGATATAAAATGAAAAAAACAGATAAGAAACAATCAAATAAAGTTGCTTCTAATAGAACAAATAGTTCCGTTAAAAACTGTAAAAATAATAATGTTAAGTCTAGTGCTAACACTAAGAAAAATATTGGTTTTGAAAACGAAACTCGTTCATTTAATTTAGATGAAAATGATGATCATTCATTTGAACTTAGATAATTTGATTAAAACCCAAAAAAGAGACTAACATCTCTTTTTTTAGCTTTTTTTTAAAATAAAACTATTTTAAACTATTTCTAATCATCCATAATTTTTTTTCAAAAAAAATTAAATTATTAGTTAATATAGAACTAGTATAAAAATCATTTATTTTAATAAAATGTATATTTATATCTTTAGTATAATCGAATAAAAATTGAAAATCATTTTCTAGAACTTCCAAAACCTGTTTATCGTTAAAATCCCTACTTATCATTGATTTAATAGTTGAAGTTTCTTCTATTTTTATAAGAGAAGTTATTGGATATCCACCAAGCATTTTAATCCTTTCTGCTATATTATCAAACATTAAAGAAATATTTTCATAATATTCTTGTAATTTAGTATGCAATGTTAAAAATTTATTACCAACAACATTAAAATGCATATTATATAAATTATTGACTTCAACATATAAATTAGACATATATTCATTTAAAATTTGAATAAAATTGTTATTTTGTTCCGTAAAAAACCCTCCCATATTATCATATGAGATTTTTTTTATATGTTGAATTTATTTAAGTTTATCTAAAAAACTGATTCCAGAAGGTGTTTTAGTATTGAAGTTGTCTGCAATAGAAGCACCAATATCACTAAATGAATTTAAAGAATCTAATCTAGAATTTTCAATAAATTTTTTAGAATATATAATTACTGGTACATTTTCTCTTGTATGATCTGTTCCTTTATATGTTGGATCATTACCATGATCTGCTGTAATTATTATTAAATCATCAAATTTAAGACAATTTATTATATCAGGTAAATAATCATCAAACTCTTTTAAGGCGTTAGAATACCCTACTACATCTCTTCTGTGTCCATATTTAGAATCAAAATCATTTAAATTAGCAAAAAGTAAACCACTAAATTTTGTTTTTGAAATTTCTATTATTTTATTAATCCCATCAAAATTATCAATTGTTTTTATACTACTAGTAATACCACAATTATTAAATACATCACTTATTTTACCTATTGATATTACATCGTATCCATCTTTTTTTAAATAATCTAAAACAGTTTCAGATACAGGATTTAGTGCATAGTCATGACGATTAGGTGTTCTTGTAAAATTACCTGGGGTTCCATTAAACGGTCTAGCTATTACCCTACCTACTTTCCATTTATCATTTAAAGTAATCTCACGAACAATACTACATATATTATATAATTCATCTAGTGAAATAATATCTTCATGAGCAGCTATTTGTAAAACTGAATCAGCTGATGTGTAAACTATTAAATCGCCTGTATTTAGATGTTGTTTACCTAATCTTTCAATAATTTCAGTTCCACTAGCACTACAATTACCAATTACTTTTCGACCTGTTCTTTTTTCAATTTCATTAATAAGTTCATTTGGAAATCCTGTTTCTAAAAATGTTTTAAACGGCTTTTTAGTAATAATTCCCATCATTTCTAAATGTCCTGTTAAAGTATCTTTACCGTTACTTACTTCTACTCCTCTTGTATAATAAGAATTTACATTATTGTCATTGTTGTAAATTAAATTGTCTAAACCTAAATTATTTAGGTTATGTAATTTAATTCCAGTTTTTTCTATAATATGTTTTACAGTATTAGTATTTAAATCATCGAATTTATCAGCATCATGTGCCTCTCCTATTCCTACTGAATCTAACACTATTAAAAAAATTCTTTTAAATTTCATAAAATTCCTTCTTTCTATTATCCATGTGGATGTGAATTATGGTATGCATTATTAACTGTCTTGTTTGATATATTTGTATAAATTTGAGTTGTTGAAACATTAGAGTGCCCAAGTAACTCTTGAATACTTCTTAAATCAGCCCCATGTTCAAGTAAATGAGTAGCAAAACTGTGCCTTAATGTATGAGGTGAAAAATTAGTTCTAATGTTATTTTTAATTGCTATACTTTTCACAATTTTAAATACACTTTGTCTAGATATTTTTTCACCACGGTTATTTAAAAATAAAAAATCACTTTTTCTTTTTAAATAATTTTTTCTATAATTATTTATGTAATCATTTACAGCATAAATTGCGTAATCACCAAGAGGAATAATTCTTTCTTTACCACCTTTACCAAAAACAATAACAGTTTCATTTACTATATTAATATCTTGAACTTTGATTGATATTAATTCACTTATTCTTAAGCCACCACTATACATTAATTCCAGCATTGCTTTATTTCTAAAATCTGAGTATTTTTCTAATTTAATTTCTAAAAGCTCAAATACTTCATTTTCAGATAAAACTTTTGGTAATTTTTTCCCTATTTTTGGAAGATCGATATGTAATGTTGGATTTTCTTTTATTAAATTTTCAATTTCTAAAAATTTATAAAAACTTCTTAGAGTTGTTATAAAGTGAGCTATACTTTTAGAACTATTTCCTCTATTTTTTTCAAAACTTAAAAATTCTTTAATATCATTTGTGGTAATATCTTTTTTATTATCAATAAAAACAATAAATTTATTTAATTCTATTTTATACGAGTCAATTGTGTTTTCACTATATTTCTTATCAATTATTAAATATTGTATAAATTGTTCAACATATTCTTTCATATTCTACCTTCTCTAATTATTATAACATAGATTAATTAATATAATCATGATATAATAATAATTAAAGAAAAAAACTTTTAAAAAAAGGAGCATAATAATGAAAGAACCTTTAGCAATTAAATTAAGACCAAATAATATATTTGAAATAATAGGCCAAAATCACCTAGTTGGTGAAAATAAAATAATAAGAAACATGGTAGAAAATGAAAGAATATTTTCAATGATTTTATATGGAAAACCAGGTATTGGTAAAACTAGTATTGCAAATGCAATTATCAATTCATTAAATTTAAAATATAGATTTTTAAATGCAGTAATTAATAATAAAAAAGATTTTGATATTGTTATTGAAGAAGCCAAATTATATAAGGGACTTATTATAGTAATGGATGAAATACATCGTTTAAATAAGGATAAACAAGATTTATTATTACCTTATTTAGAAAGTGGCTTGATAATATTAATTGGTATGACTACTTCAAATCCTTATCATAAAATAAACCCCGCTATTAGAAGTAGATGTCAAATATTTGAATTAAAAGAATTAACAGAAACTGAAGTAATTTTAGGTCTAGAAAAAGCAATAAAAAGTGATTATTTAAAAAATATTAAAATTGAAAATAACGTTTTAAAAAGTATTGCTGTATTGTCAAATGGTGATTTAAGATATGCATATAATTTATTAGAGATGGCATATTATTCTACAAATGATTTTAATATAACAGAACAAAATATTAAAAATATAAATAGTAAACCTATTTTATTTCATGATAATGACGAGGATGGGCATTATGATGTTATTAGTGCTTTTCAAAAATCGATTCGTGGTAGTAATGTGAATGCAGCACTTCATTATTTAGCTAGATTGTTAGAGACAGAAGATTTAGATATAATATATCGAAGAATGACAGTAATTGCTTATGAAGATATTGGACTTGCTAATCCCTCTATAGGTCCAAAAGTAGATGCGGCAATAAATGCATGTGAAAGATTAGGATTACCAGAAGGTAGAATTCCACTAGGAAATATAGTTATTGAACTTGCTTTATCTCCTAAATCCAATACAGGTCATGTTGCACTTGATGCGGCAATAAATGATATTAGAAAAGGTAATGTAGGAAGTGTTCCAAATCATATAAAAACTAATTCACCAGACTATAAATATCCTCATAATTATCCTCATAATTTTGTAAAACAACAATATTTACCAGATAAATTATTAAATAGAAGATATTATAATCCTAAAATTAGTAGTAAATATGAAGAATCACTTAAAAATATTTATGATAAATTAGAAAAATTATTTAATAATTAAAAGCAAGAAATTAATTCTTGCTTTTTATATACCGTATAAATTTAATAAAAAATTAAAATCTATTTTAGTAAGTAATATTAATATAGCTGACACTGCTAAAAAAGGTCCAAATGGAATAATATCTTCCTTTTTTCTAAAAAGAATAAACAAAGATACTGGCAGTCCAATTAATGAAGCAAAGAAAATTGATAAAATTGTTGTTTGATATCCAAGTACAAATCCAAACAATAGCATCAATTTTATATCTCCCCCACCCATTGATTCTTTTTTAAATAGAAAATCACCAAATTTTTTTAACAGAAACATTATTGTAAATGCAATAACTCCATTTAGAAAAGATGTAAATGCTAAATCTAGCCCACCTTTAACAAATAATTCTATTAATAATACTATACCAGAGAAAATTAATAGTTCATCAGGAATAATCATTGTTTGATAATCACTTATAATTATTATAAGTAGCGTTGATATAAATGTTATTGCTATTAAAAAATCGATATTTAAACCAAATATTAAATATGATGTTGAAAATAATATACCAGTTGCTAGCTCAAATATTGGATAAAACAATGATATTTTTTGTCCACATACTTTACATTTTCCTTTTAAAAATATATATGAAAATACCGGTACTAATTCTATAGGTTTTAACCTATGATTACATTTAGTACAATGAGAAGGAGGTGAAATTAATGATTCTCCTTTAGGTAATCTGTACCCTACTACATTGAAAAATGATCCAAATATAATTCCAAATATAAATGTTGTTATAGTATAATAAATTTCCATAGTACTCACCTCTAATATTCTTGAACTGTTGTATACATTGAGAACATAGGAATAATAATTGCCATAATAATTAATCCAACTACTACTGTTAAAAATACAGTTAATATAGGTTCAATAAATGTTTTAATTCTCGCTACTTGATCTTTATGTAATGATTGATAATAAGTAGAAACTTTTTTCATCATTTCAGGCATTTCCCCAGTTCTTTCTCCAGTTACTAACATTTCATAAGCAGGAATTGGAAAAGCCCAATGATCTTTAAATGCAGTTGAAATTTTGTCACCCTTTGCTAAATTAGTTATTGTATCTAATATTAACATTTTATATATTTCATTATTTGTTATTTTATTTAAAACTTCCATACTTTCAGTTATAAATACATTATGTGATAGCAATGAAGAGAATGTTTTGGTAAACATTGTTACTTCATTATATATAATTGTTTCACCAATTACTGGAATATGCATCATTATCCATTGAGTAATAGTGCGAAACATTTTTACATTTTTATATAAGTACATAAATAAAAATACAAAAACTACTAAACCAATAGCAACAAATATAAAATAATTTTGTAAGAATTCGCTAACTGCCATTACAGCTAACGTAAATGCTGGAATTTTTGAAGCATCCATATTTTCATATATAGTTACGAATTGTGGTATTACGTAAATCATTATAAATACTATAACTGCAGTGGCAAATACAAATACTAATGATGGATACATAAGTGCTGTAGTCATTTGTTTTTTTGTTTGTTCACTTTCAGTATAATAATTTGCCATATCATCTAAAACTTCTGGTAATTCTCCTGTCATCTCTGCAGTTTTAACCATGTTAATTAATAATTTAGGAAATGCTACATTTTGTTTAAGTAATGCATCAGATAAATTTTCTCCCATAGTCAAATCGTACATAATTGACTTGAATATTTCAATATAACTTTTATTTTTAAATTGTTTTTGTAATATTCTTAAAGATTCTACTAATGATATACCAGCTTTTAAATAAGTTGATAATTGAGTTAAAAAGAAAATTAAGTCTTTTGTTTTAATTTTAGTTTTGTTAATATTACTATTTTTATGAAAAAATGTTATCCATTTATTATTACGAATTGTATAAACTTCAAATCCTTCACTAAGTAAGAATGAATGAACTTCTACTTTTGAAAAAGCTTCCATATATCCTTTAATGACTTTACCTTCAGGATTTTTTGCTACATATTCATATAAAATTTTAACTTCACTTTTTTTGGCATCATCACCTTCAAAGTTAATTAATAAAGCTTCTCGTTTAATCATTTGTTCATTACGTTTATGTTTAGAAAAATTATTATTTTTAAATTTATTAACTATACTAGTAGGAATATTTTTAAACTTTTTAATAAATTCATTAAATTTAGTTTTACTTATTTGACCTTTTATTTCAACTTTCTCGTTAATATATGCATTTTCATTTTTCTTTTTAAAACGAGATATTTTATTTTCTTTTTTAGTTTCTTCAACTATTTTTTTCTTTTTAGAAATTATTTCCTCTTTTAGTAATTTTTTTTGTTCTGTATTTTTTAGCTTACGTAATTTATTAAATGTTTTACTATTAAAATCATTTTTTATAATAGTATTATTTTTAGGTTGAACTATATTTTCTTTTTTATTATTTATTTTTAGTTTTGGTTGTTCAATATTAATTTTCTTATTTTTAAAAGGATAACTAACTAGATTAAATGGAATAAATATGACAGTTTTAATACCAATAAAACAATAAAAAATAAAATTATGGATTATTTTAAATATTAAATAAGAAATCCAAATAAATCCTTTAATTTGATAAATACCTAAAGTTAAAATAAAATTTATTACATATAAGCAACCTATTGTGAAATATTTTAGACAATAAAAAGGGATCTTTAAAATTGTGAAAACGACCTTATATATAAATATGAAAGGTAATAAAAATATTGGCTTATGCATCAAGCAGCACCACCCTATCTCTTATATTCTTTTTTACTAATAAGATTATACCATATTTTAAGTATTTGTAAAACATTTTTTTTGCTTTCATATAATATTTTAGAAAGGAGTAATTTATGAATTATTATAATCCGTATTTTAGTACAATTCCTTATACATCTGCTCCTATGAGAAATGGGATATTAAGTAGTCTTTTAGGGGGAAAAACGTTATCTTTTACTAGTATTTTGTCTGGTGTTCAAAAAACAATTGGATTTGCAAATCAAGCAATTCCTTTAGCAAGACAAATATCACCTACTATAAAAAATGCGAAAACAATGTTTAAAGTTATGAATGAATTTAAAAGAGTTGAGCCTAATAATAAAGTAAATTCTAGTTTTAAAACCTCTTCTACATCAAAAAATAATTCTAATGTTGAAAATATAATTAATAATGAAAAATTTATAAGTGACGGACCAACATTTTTTATATAAAAAAACTATTTGTAATTAATAGTTTTTTTAATAATTCTATTTATCCATTTTAGATATAATTTTTTAAATATATAATTTATTGGTATTTTTTTTATTATATCATTATTTTTTTTTATCAAATTAATATAATAATTTATTGTTATTTTATCTTTTTTTAATTTTAGTTTAGGTCCTAAAATATAATCAATTAAATTATATTTTTTATTTCCTTTTTCTAAGTTGATTATTACATAATAAATGTTACGATCACATACTACTATTTCATCTTTAATATAAAAACCAATTTTACTAATCTCTTTTCTTAGTGTTTCTAAATTATTATTAGCTTGAATTATTAAATTTTCAATGTTTGTTAAATTTGCTTTTTTTAATATATCTAAAATTGTTAATGTACCCATTCCAGATATTATTGCAGTACTTAAATAATTTATTTCAATATTTTCAAATCCATCACTAACTATTGTTTCTATTTTATCATTCAATTTATATTTTAATATATTCTTTTTAGCGTTTGATAAAGCATTTTCATTTATGTCACTTGCGATGCATTTACAATTTTTATAGTTTGTTAAATAAATATCCAATAATCCATGATCACAACCAATATCAATTACATTAGTTTCATTTTTAATTAATGAAGCAATTTGTTTTAATCTTACGGGTAATTCCATTTTTAACCCATATAATCTTTTAGTTTACGTGATCTTGATGGATGTTTTAGTTTTCTCAACGCTTTTGCTTCAATTTGTCTAATTCTTTCTCTAGTTACTCCAAACATTTGCCCTACTTCTTCTAAAGTTCTTGATTTACCATCTTCTAGTCCAAATCTAAGTCTAATTACTTTTTCTTCTCTTTCGGTTAAAGTAAGTAATACTTGTGATATTTCATCTTTAAGCATTTCATTAGTGGCATATTCTTCAGGGCTAACATTTCTCTCATCTTTAATAAAATCCCCTAAATGTGAATCATCTTCTTCACCAATTGGAGTTTCTAAACTAACTGGATCCTGACTAATTTTATAAATATCTCTAATTTTTTCTACTGGAAGACCCATTTTTTCTGCTAATTCAGCTTCATTTGGTTCACGATTCAATTCTAGTGTAAGTTGTCTTTGAATACGAGCTAATTTATTAATTGTTTCTACCATATGAACTGGAACACGAATAGTTCTAGCTTGATCTGCTATAGCTCTAGTTATTGCTTGTCTAATCCACCATGTTGCATATGTTGAAAATTTATATCCTTTTGTGACATCAAATTTATCAACTGCTTTCATTAGTCCAATATTACCTTCTTGAATTAAATCTAAAAATAACATTCCTCTTCCAACATATCTTTTAGCAATACTAACAACTAGTCTTAAATTAGCTTCTGCTAATATTGATTTTGCAACTGGGTCTCCAGCAATTATTCTATCTGCTAATTCTAATTCTTCATCCATCGATAATAATTTAATTTGTCCAATTTCTTTTAGATACATTCGCACAGGATCGTTAATTGTTAAATCTTTAGTTAATGTATTATCATCTAAAAGTAATTTATCAATAGCGAATCCATTTCCACTAGCATCTGATTCTTCTTCAGATACTATTTTAATATCATTTTCACTAAATAAATTATATAATTCATCTAATGCATCTGCATCTAAGTCTAAACCTTTTAGCGAATTTGCTAAATCTTCATAAGAAATAGTTCCTTTTTCTTTTCCTTTTTTTACTAATTCAGCTTTTCTGTCTTCAAATGTTTTAATTTCATTTATCATATTATTATTCCTCTATTTTACTTTCTGTTTTTTTTAATTCTACGATTTTTAATTGAATTTCAGCTTTTTTTATTGGATCGATTTCTAGACTCATTAACTGTTTTAAACGAATGATTTCATTTTTTTTACTATATTCGTTTAAAGCATCAATATAATCTTGAATCTGTTCTAAGCTATATTCATCCTTTAAATTCATGTTTGATATTTCAATTACTGTATTATATTCTTCTTCATCATTTCTAAGTAAAGTTAAAATATCAGCAGTATTTATAAATTTATTTTTTTTATAAAATACACTTATTTCTTTAGCTAATGTTCGGTATTTAAATGTTGGTAAATATGGAAATTGCTTATTAAACATATTTACAACATCATTATTATTAAGCATATAATAAACTAAATTTACTTCTGCTTTTCCATACTTGTCCATTTTAAAAATTGGTTGTTCTTTTATTTCTATATTTATTTCTTTTTTATTAAGTTGATCATCTAATTTACTTTTTAGAATTAAAATACTTATTTTAGTTTCATCACTTAATTTTTTTATAGTAATTTCTCTTAATATTTCATCCTCTATTTTACTTATTTCATTTATTACTTCATGAATATAGTTTGCCTGTTCAACTGAATTGGTTAAATTTTTTTTGTTTTTTAAATAACTAAGTTTAAAATCCATTATATTAATTGTATTTTCTAATTTAAGTAAAAATTTATCTTTCCCATATTTTAGTATATATTCATCTGGATCAAGATTTTCTTCTAACTTTATAATTTTAGGATTAATACCTACTTTTATAAGTTCATCAGCACAAGTAAATGTTGCTTTTGCCCCTGCTTCATCACCATCAAAACAAAGAATAACATCTTTACTTAATTTTTTTAATAATAAAATTTGTTCTTTTGTAATCGCTGTACCCATAGATGCTACAACATTTTTTATCCCAACTGTATATGCCCTAATTACATCCATGAATCCTTCCATTATTATAATTTGATTTTTTACTCTAGCATATTCTTTAGCTTTATGATAATTATAAAGTAGTTCACCTTTTTTAAATATCTCAGTTTCTTTTGTATTTATATATTTTGCACTATCTGTTTGATTATATATTCTTCCACTGTATCCAATTATATTACCACTTGTATCATATAATGGAAACATTATTCTATTATAATAAACATCATGTAGCCCTTTATCTCCCCTATTTATTAAACCAGTTTTTATAATATCTTTTTCGTCAAACTCTTTTTTTAAAAGTAAATTAGTTAAGAATGTAGTGTCTTTAATTGATAAACCTATACCGAATTCTTTTATTATTTCGGTATTTATACCACGTTCATTTAAGTAACTTTTAGCAAGAATTCCTTCCTTTGAATTAATATTATTTTGATAAAATTTTTGACTTATATCATAAATTTCAAATAATTTTGAATTTTTATTTGATTTATTTATAGAATAAGAAGAAACATTTAATTCTATACCACCTTTGTTTGCTACAATTTTTAACGATTCTAAAAAAGTAATATTTTCATAATCCATTAAAAATTTATAAACGTTACCACTTGCACCACAAGAGAAACATCTATAAATTTGTTTTTCACTAGATACACTCATACTTGGTGAATGATCTGCATGAAATGGACAAACTCCAAAAAAATTTTTACCTTTGGAGACAAGTGAAATATATTCTGATATTACATCAACTATATCAACACTTCGTCTTATTTCATTAATTTTATCTTCATTAATTTGATAACTAGTATTCATAATATCAGACTCCCTACTATTAATATACGACAAAAGTCTTATTTTTCCTTTTTTTATTAAAATTTTATTTAATTTTTTATAAAAAAATTATAAATTTTATATTTTGGATTATATTATTAATAAATGAATTTAGAAATGTGGTGAATATGAATTTATTTAAAACTAGAATAATTGCTATTGTTTTGACTTTTTTTCTTTCATTTATTAGTCATTTTTTATATGAAATTTTTCCAAATCAATTTTTTTTAATTTTTTTTCCAGTAAATGAAAGTATTTGGGAACATATGAAAATGCTTTATACTACTATCTTATTGTATGGAATTTTTGATTATTTAGTATTGCTAAAATATAATATTAAATTTAATAATTTTATGTTATCATTAATAATTAGTTCTGTTTTAAGTATAAGTATTTATCTATCTATTTATCTTCCACATAGAAATTTTATAAATGATTCAATGATTATTATTTTGTTTTTATTGTTAGTTGTAATTATAATTATTGAAGTAATAAAATATTTTATACTAAAATTTAAAAGAATCAAGTATGAGACAATTTTTTCTACAATATTAATAATTATAATATATATAGTTATGGGGTACTTAACTTATCATCCAATTTTGAATTTTTTATTTTTAGATCCACTAAATAATACATATGGATTAAATTATTATAAAATTTAAAAGAACCAATTTAATTGGTTCTTAATCTATATTAAACACTAAACTAAATATTAGTATTAGTGTAGCCCATTAACAAGATACAATTTGTATCTTGTATACAATTAATATAAGTAATTACTTATATTATCTAAATTTTAAATTAAATATATATCTACTAAAAGTATATCCATTTTAAAAACAATTTATGTCATTTTAAGTTAAATTTAATGCTTTTTCTATTAATAATATATTTATATTTTCTAAATATGTGATTATTAAATTTGTATAACTTTATTATTCCCAAATGATTAAATAATATTCTAATAAATTTTAATTACATGTAGTAACTTTTATTTTATTATTTTTAAATTTTATTTGAATACTACCATTGATGTCAGTTCTATAAACTTTGGATTTACTTAATAATCTCAGAACTTCATTTTTAGGATGTCCATATTTATTATTTTTTCCAACTGAAATTAATGAAATTTTAGGATTTATAATATTAATAAATTGATTATTTGAACTTGTATTACTACCATGATGTCCTACTTTTAAAATATCAATATTTCTTATTTTATATTTATTTAATATAATTTTTTCGACTTCTACACTAGCATCGCCCATAAATAACATTTTTATTTCATTATTTTTAAAATATATAATGTTGGAATTATCATTTTCATTATTATAACCACCAGGATTTAAAAAATATAAAATATAATTATTTATATTTAATTCATTTACATTTTTATAGTAGTTTATATTTTTTTTATCAAGTATTTCAATTAATTCTAATTCTAGATTATTATATGAATCATTATTAAAAATGATATTTTTTATATTAAATTTGTTTACTAATGTTATAGCTTCACCAATATGATCATAATCTCCGTGAGTTAAAATAAGATAATTTATTGTTTTTATTCCAACTGATTTTAAGTAAGGAATTATTGTATTTTTTCCTAAACTAAATTTATTTTGTTTTTCCTTCCATGTGCCAATACTATAGTCAATTGTACCTCCTGTATCTAATAAAATATTACCTTTATTTTGTTGTAAACTTAGTATTATTGAATCTCCTTGTGAAACATCTATCATAGTTAAGAATGAATATTTGTTAAATAATAAAATATTATTATGAATTACAAGTATTGGAATTAAAATAATAATTCCAAATATTTTATCGTTTAAAATTAAATGGATAATTATAAATATTATGACATAATAAAAAATTAAAAAATATATATTAATATGGCATAAAATTATTGTAAAGAAATCAATATTATTTAAATATTTGGAACTCATTTCTAAAATTATGATAAAAAAATTTAATAATGGAGTAAAAAATGGAATAAAAAAAGTTATTATAGTTAGTGGGAATACAAATATTGAAATAAAAGGAACAAATAAAATATTAATAAGTGGACTTAGTAAATTAATTTCAAAGAAAGTATTTATTTGGATTGGTATAGAAACTAAAAAAGAGATTAAAGAAATTATAAAAACTTTAATGAAGTAATTAGTGAATTTTTCAAATAACTTCCTACAATATATTAAAGTCAAACTTATAATAAAACTAAATTTAAATCCTAAATTAAAAATATAATATGGATTTAAAAATAACAAAATAATTAAAATAATTATTAAAACATATATTGTATCTAAATCTACGTTAATTAATTTTAAGAATTTTAAACTACTTAGAAAAAATATAGCTCTAACTACTGATGGAGGTGAATTTGTCAAAAACAAAAAAATAATTAAAAAGATTTCTAAAATAATAAATTTAATATATTTATTTTTAAATATTAAATCTAAAAATTTAGTTAAAATTAAACAAATTATTGAAATATGCATCCCTGATATTGCAAATAAATGACTTACACCAATTTTTTGATAATTTTTGTATATTTCACTATCTAAATTATTTTCACCCAATATAAAAAGATTTAAATAATATTTATTTTCCTGGAGCTCAATTCTATTTATAATTAATCTTTTAAGTTTATAAATAGATCTTAATTTAGCTTTAACTATAGAAAAAGTTTTTACTTTAACTATCCAATAAATTTTTTTACTATACAAATAATTTTTATAATTGAATAAATTAAAATTACTGTTACTACTAGGTTCGCTAAATTCACCTTGAATGTTTATAGTACTTCCAATTTCATAATTATTTATAAAATCTTCAACTTCATTCTTTTCATTAAAATAATAAAATGCAATTACAGTTTCTTTTGATTTAATCTCCATTGTTAATTGATTACCATCTATCTTATAGTTTGTTATAATTCCAGTTAATTTAGTACTTTTTATACTGTAATTTGTATTTATTATATAGTTACTTACTATATAATTACAATAACAAATACATATTAAAAAACTACAAAGTAATATTATTTTTAATTTTATCAAATGCAGCATCACCTATACCACTAACATTTTTTATTTGTTCAATATTAGTATATTTTCCTATTTCATTTCGGTAAGATATGATAGCATTAGCTTTAGATTCTCCAATACCTGATAAAGACATTAATTGTTCTAAAGTTGCGTTATTAAGAGAAATTAAACTTGATTTAGATGGTTCATTATTTGTTGAATTCATTTCTGTACTCTTTATTTCTTCTTTTACTAAATTAGTAATTATTTTGTTACATTCATTGCATGCATTATTAATAGTATTTGGACATGAACATTCATTTTGTAGATAAATATATTCAATTACATTGTTATCATTTTTTTTCTCTATATTTAAGTTTGATTCAGTTAGTTGACTATGTTTGAATGTTTCTATTTCATTGTTTGTATATATAATTATAACCATTTCATCAAATACAGTTTTAGATAAATTAAGTAAAGTTGTATTTGCATCCTCTGTAAGGCCACCTGCTTTAAAAATGACATCTACAACTCTAGTATTATTATCTAATTCATAAACTCCAGGATTATTTACAGCACCTTTTATATCAAGTTTAATTTTATTATTTATTACTTCTTCTATTTTATTTTCTTCATTTAGTTCATTTTTAGTAATTTCTATATCTTGAATATTATTTTTATCCGCAATAATTAAAAAAATAATACTGACCACTAATATTAAAATTATTATTAATTTTTTATATTCTTTTTTTATAAATTCAAGATTCATATATTCTCACCTCCTTACTTTTATTATTCTAAAAAAATTATAAATTTCCTTTTAAAAAAAATAAAGAATTTATCTTTATTTAAATATTCTTATTATATCTTGAAATGTTATAAATATCATAAAAGTCATTAAGAAAACAAAACCTATGGTATTAATCGTATTTTCAATTTCAGGTTTTATTTTTTTCTTTCTTATTCCCTCAATCATTAGAAAGAAAACTCTACCTCCATCGAATGCTGGAAAAGGAATTAAATTAATAAATCCTACATTGATACATAAATAAGCAATTAAGTAAATTATATTAATAATACCAGTACTTGCAGCTGTACTAACTATTGAGAACATCCCAACTGGGCCAGCTAAACTATTAAGACTTAATTTACCAGTTATTAAATATATTAATATATAAAACATTTGAACTATTAAGCTTATTGTTTTATTAAACGCATATTTAAAAGCTGCTATAAAACCATATTCTTTAGTATTGTCTAGTGAAAATCCATATGCATAGCTTTCACTGCCATTAGATTTTGTTAAAACGGGTTTAGCATCAACTTGAAAAGATTTATCACCTCTTTTAAAATCAATCGTAATTGTTTTTCCATAATTAATTTGTAATTCTAGTAATAACATATCAGTAGAAGATATTTTTTTATTATTAATTGCAGTTATCAAATCACCTTTTGAAACATTTGTTAAAGAAATTGGATAATTAGAATCTACTGAATATATTATTGGTTTATTGTTAGAAACACCTGCAATCATTCCAACACAAAATAAAAGTATAATAGCTAAAATAAAGTTAAATGCTACTCCTGCTATTATTGTTAAAAACCTTTGCATCCATGTTTTATTATAAAGTTTTCTATCATCAGAAACTCTATCGTTATTTGAATTGTCTTCACCAGCCATGCTAACAAAACCACCAATTGGAAATAAACGAATTGAATAAATTGTTTCATCGTTTTTTCTTTTATAGCTAAATATTTTTGGTCCCATTCCAATAGAAAATTCATATACATATATATTAGCTTTTTTTGCGAATATAAAGTGACCTAGTTCATGAATTAAAATTGTAATTCCAAGAACAATTACAAAATATATAAAAGACATATTATTCCTCCTTTTACAGTATTCCTATAAAAAATGTAAAACTAAGCACTACAAATATAATACTGTCAAGTCTATCTAATATTCCACCATGACCTGGCATAATATTTGAAAAATCTTTTTTTCCAAAATATCTTTTTATTGTTGAGAAAACTAAATCACCATATTGTCCTATAATTGATAAAAATAAAGTAATACCTATTAAAGTTAGTATATTAAATGAATTATCTATTACTGTATTATAGAAAAGTACTCCTGCTACTACTCCAAAAAAAGTTCCTCCAATCATACCTTCCCAAGTTTTGTTAGGAGATATTTTTTCGACCATTTTATGTTTACCAATTAACTTACCAACTAATAAAGCATATGTATCTGTGAATATTGTAATCACAAATAAATAAATTATTAAGTTTAAAGAAATATTTCTTATTAAAATTAATAATGAAAAACTAGCTCCTATAAAAACCAAAGATCCTATAAAGAAAAAAGCATCTGCAATACTATATTTTGTGTTATCTTGATACAGTACAGTTGGTAGTAAAAAAACTAAAAATAATCCAGATATAATTCTAAAATCCAATTTAAATAAAATGGTAGTTGTATTTATATTTGATAACACTAATAAAGTTAAAATTAAATACGAAATAAAATTAATAAAACTTGGCATTTCTTTTTTTGTTTGTTTTAATTCTAAAAATTCATGAAGTGAAATTATACTTAAAATATAAATACCTAGCTTATAAATTGTTCCTCCTAAAAATAAAATTGGTAAACATATAGCTAGTGCTATAATTGCACTAATTATTCTTGTTTTCATCTAATCAATCCTCACATTCATTTATTTCTTTTAATAAATTGTATACTATTACCTATATATAGTATACTACAAATTTGACTAAATGAAAAGAGACAAAATGTCTCTAATTTTCTGCTTCTTCTAACATATTTGTAATTAATATACCATAACCTCTTTTAGGATTATCAACTATAACATGTGTAACAGCTCCAATTATATAGTTTCCTTGAATAATTGTTGAACCACTCATTCCTTGTACTATTCCACCGGTTTTATTTAATAAATTTTGGTCGGTTATTTCAAATAGAATATTTTTTGTTTTAGATGTATTTTCATTATTCACTTCTAATATATTTATTGAATATTCTCCTAAATCATTTCCCTCAACTACTGTTAATATTTTAGCCTCTCCCAATTTTATTTCATTATATTGAGCTACTTTATAAAGTTTTTTGGAAGGAAGATTGGATGTAAATGTACCAAAGATACCACTTTCTGTATTCTCGATTATTGTACCATTTGTATTTGAACTATTTAGTGTAGCATTTTTACTTCCTGGATCACCATTTTCACTTCGTTCGATATCAATTACAGTTGATTCAAATATGGTACCATTTTGAACTTCCAATATTTTACCAGTAGTTTTTTCTATTATTTCATGACCTAATGCACCATATATTTTAGTATTTGGGTCAATAAAACTTAGCGTTCCTATTCCTGTAATACTATCTTTAACATAAAGTCCAGTTTTTAAAATATCTCCATCTTTATAAATTGATAAAGTAGTGTTTAATATTTCATTGTCTCTTTTAAAAGTTATTTTTAAATTTAATGATTTTGATAAGTTTATTATATTTATCATTTCATCTATATTTTTAACATCTTTATCGTCTACTTGAGTAATAATATCACCCTGTTTTAAACCAGCATTATTTGCTGGTTTTGTTCCATTTACTTCATATGTTCCAACTATTATAATTCCTTTTGAATTAACTTCAATACCAATATTTTCACCACCGGGAATAAGATAATTTGAATAAGCAAGTACTTGATTTGGTATAATAATAAATGTTAGAAGAAAGACTGTAGCATATTTTTTAATTTTTTTAAAAAACATAACATCGTCTCCTTTAATTTTACAGACTACAATATTATTATTATTTTAATTTCTAAAAAAATACCAATATTGCATTAGTATTTTTTGGTAAATTTATTCATTTATTTCGAAGTCTTCTATTTGACCATTTTCTAATATAACTTTATTGACTTGAATTTCAATATTTTTTAATTTTTCATCACATTCTTTTACAAGTTTCATTGCTTTAGTATATTTTTCTATTGATTCTTCTAACGGAATTTCCCCATTTTCAAGTTCAGAAATAGTTGTTTCTAATTCTTTTATTTTATCCTCAAATTTTAATTCTTTATTCATGTGTTTCTCCTTTAATTTCTACTACATTAACATTTAAATCACCATCAATTAGTTTAATTTTCAAACTATCATTTAATTTAACATCAGTAATAGTTTTTACTAAAATATCTTTATTATAAGTTAATGTAAACCCACGTTTTAATACTCCGATTGGATTTATTATTTCAAGTTTTTCTATTATATTGTTTAGATTTATAATATGATTTTTAAAAAGAATATTGGGATTTTTTAAAATATAATTACTTTTTAATTTGTCAAATTTATTTTTAGTAATATCAACTTTTTTTAGCATAATATTATTTAATTTATCCAAAATTAAATCGAGATTTTGTTGTTTATTTTGATACATTATCATTGGATTTTTTATTACAAACGAATTTTTTATGCTATCTAAATAAAGTTTGTTATAATTTAGTGTTTTTAATGTTGCTTCATTAATTCTAATTTTATATTGTTCTAATTTATTAATTAAGTCAGCTAAATTAGGTACGGCCATCTCTGCAGCTCCAGTTGGTGTTGGAGCTCTAAGGTCTGCTACAAAATCTGCAATTGTAAAGTCAACTTCATGACCAACAGCACTTATTATAGGTATATTTGAAGCAAAAATAGTTCTTGCAACATCTTCATCATTAAATGAATTTAAATCCTCAAATGATCCACCGCCTCTACCTACTATTAAAACATCTAATTTAAAATTTTCAGCTTGATTTATTTTTTTTACAATATCTTTAGATGAGTTTTCTCCTTGAACTAAACAAGGGAAAAGATAAGTTTCACATATTGGATATCTTCTTTTAATTGTTGATAAAATATCTTTTATAGCAGCACCAGTACTAGCTGTAATAATCCCTATTTTAGTTGGATATTTAGGAATTGATTTTTTATTTTTTTGATCAAATAATCCTTCTTTTGTTAATTTTTCTTTTAATTGTTCAAAGGCAATATATAAATTACCTACTCCATCTTCAATCAAATCATCAACATATATTTGATAACCACCTGTTGATTCATATACACTTATTAATCCAGTTACTAATACTTTCATTCCTTCTTTTGGAATAAAATTTAATTTTTTAGTATTATTACTAAACATTATAGCATTTATTTTACTTGTTTCATCTTTTATTGAAAAATAAAAGTGTCCAGTTGTATGTGATTTAAAGTTTGATATTTCACCTTTTAGAAATACTTTTCTAAGATTTGGATCAGTATCAAATTTATATTTTAAATATTTTGTTAGGGCGGTTACTGTTAAATATTTGTCGTCCATTATTTCACCTACTTATTATTGTATGCAGTATCTAAAACACCATTTATCATTTTTCTTACACTATCATCACTATATAATTTTGCAAGTTCAATAGCTTCATTTATACATACAATATCTGGAGTATTAGTATAGATTAATTCATATAAACCTAGTTGTAAAATTGCTTTATCTGTGTTTCCTAGTCTATCAATTGACCAACCTTCTAAATATTTATTTGCAATTTTTTCTAATTCTTCTTGATATGTAATTACTCCATATACACTGTCTTTGACAAATTCATTATCAATTTCTAATACTTCTTTTAATATATCATCAACTGAATATTTCATTTTATTATTTTTATATACATTTATTTGATATAAAATTGTCATTATTTTTTTTCTTAATTCACTACGTGTTTGTTGTTCCATATTTATCACCTTTAACTAATTTTACCACATTTATAGTTAAAAAAAAAGAATTAAATACTCATTAATTCTGTTTCTTTAATTTTTGTTAGATCTTCAACTGTTTTATTGAATTTATTAATTAATTCTTGTACTTCTTCTTGAGTAGTTTTGATTGTATCTTCAGCTATTTCTAATTTTTTTATTTCATTATTTGAATCTTGACGAATATTTCTTAAAGCTATTTTACATTCTTCACCAATATTTTTTGCTTGTTTAACGTAATCTCTTCTTGTTTCTTCAGTTAAAGCTGGAATATTTAAAATTATAATTTCACCATTATTATTTGGTGTTAGTCCAATATTTGCTTCAAATATTGCTTTTTCAATACTACCAATACATGATTTATCAAATGGTTTAATACACAATTGTCTAGCTTCTGGTATTGAAATTGTAGCTAATTGCATTAAAGGTGTATCTGATCCATAGTATAGAACTGTTACATTATCTAATATAGATGGGTTTGCTCTACCTGCTCTTATATTTTGTAGTCTTTTTTTCATATTTTCTATTGCACTTTCCATGCGTAGTTTTGTTTGATTTAAAATATCTTCCATAATTAATCCTCTCATTCTCTAAACATTATATTATATAATATGATTTTTATCAAGTATATCATAAATGATTATGAAAAAAAGACAATTTTTTGTCTTTTATTTATTTCCTATTTGATTCATTACTTCTGTAGCAAAATCACACTCATTTTTTTCAATTCCTTCTCCTACTTCGAAACGGAACATATTTAAAATTGAGCCACCATTATTTTTTACATATGTACTTACTGACATATCTTGATCTTTAACAAATGGTTGTTCTTCTAAACAATTTTCTTTATAGTATTTTTGAACTCTTCCTTCAACCATTTTTTCAGCGATTTCTGGTTGTTTTCCTTCATTAATTGCTTGTTCTTTTAGAACTTCTCTTTCATGCTCAATTACTTCTGTTGGAACATTTTCTCTTCTAACATATAAAGGTCTCATTGCAGCTGCGTGCATAGATACATCTTTAGCAACATCAATATTTGCTCCATTTAAGATTGTTAGAACAGCAATTCTACCACCCATGTGAATATATTCTCCAAATGTTTCATTAGAATCTTTTTCTATTCTAATAAATCTTCTAAAGCTTAATTTTTCACCTATTTTAGCTGTTTTTGCAATAATATAGTCTTCAATAGTTTGACCGTTTGAGCAAATTAATTTTTCTGCTACTTCTACTGTATCGGCATCACTTTCAATTAAAGTTTTTAATACTTCATTAACTAATTCTTTAAATTCTTCATTTTTAGAAACAAAATCAGTTTCTGAATTAATTTCTACTATAACTGCTTTATTTCCATCAATTAAAACTGATGCTAAACCTTCTGCAGCTATACGATCAGCTTTTTTAGCAGCTTTAGAGATTCCTTTTTCTCTTAGCCAATCAATTGATGCATCAATATCACCAGCAGTTTCTTCTAAAGCTTTTTTGCAATCTAACATTCCAGCTCCAGTTTTTTCTCTTAGTTCTTTTACTAAGCTTGCATTTATCATATATTTCCTCCTCTTTTTTAAAAAAGGTGATTTTATCACCTTTATATATTTATTTTAAAGCTTCTAAAAGCTCAGATTTTTTCATTGTTGTATATCCTTTAACATCTTTAACTTTAGCCATTTCTCTTAGTTCAGCAACTGTTGCTTTACTAAAATCTACTGTTTGTGCTTTTTCTTCTTTAACAGTTTCTACAACTATAGTTAATGGTGTAGTTTCTTGGTTTTCAACTCTAATATTAGATTTTCTATAATCATTTGTATTATTTTCAAATGGTTTATTATTAGATCTATTTTCATTAAATCTATTGTCGTTTGGTTTATTATTATATCTGTTATCATTAGATTTATTGTCATTGTATCTATTTGGTCTATTAGAATTGAATTTATTATTGTTATTTTTATTATCGAAGTTATTATTGAAACGTTTTGGTCTATCTTCTTTTCTTCTTACGCTTTCTACTGCTCTTTCCATTATGTTTTCTGATTTATCATCTTCTTTTACATAATCAACTATTTTTCCACCATTTGCTTCTACAATTGCATTTGCCATTACACCTGTAATTAGTTTTACAGCACGAATTGCATCATCATTTCCTGGAATTACATAATCAACCATATCTGGATCACAATTTGTATCTACTATTCCAAATACTGGAATATTTAAAATTCTTGCTTCTTTGATTGCTATGTCTTCTTTTGATGGATCTACTATAAATAATGCAGCTGGTAATTTATACATTTCACGAATACCACATAATAATTTGTTTAATTTGTCATATTCTTTTTTAATTCCAATTACTTCTTTTTTAGGTAAAAGTGCGAATGTACCATCACTTTCCATTTTTTCAATTTCTTCTAATCTTTTTACTCTTCTTCTGATAGTTTTGAAGTTTGTTAAAGTACCACCTAACCATCTTTCAGCTACATAAAATGATTCTGATCTAATTGCTTCTTCTTTAATAGCTTCACTAGCTTGTTTTCTAGTTCCAACAAATAGAACCTTACCACCATTTCCAGCTATTGATTTTAAAACTGCATATGCTTCTTCGATTTTTTTTGCTGTTTTTTGTAAATCAATTATATATATTTCATCTCTTGCTGTAAAAATATATTCTTTCATTTTTGGGTTCCATCTTTTAGTTTGATGACCAAAGTGAACACCTGCTTCTAATAAATAATTCATTGACACTACTGCCATATTAATCTCCTCCTTTTGTTATTTCCTCCATTACATCTTCTTTTTATACCACCAAGCGGCACTAGGCATAAAAATCCGTAATGTGTGTATTTGAAAAAGCCAAAAATATTATATCATATATTTTTAATATATTACAACAAATATATATGTTTTTTTGGTTTTTTTAGACTTAAAGTTCTATATCAACTCCAAATAAATTGAAATAAATTCCTTTTTTTCTCATTAATGATTTATATGTTCCTTCTTCTGCAATTATATTTTCATCAACAACAATTATTTTATCAGCTTTTTTCATTATTTCTTTTTCTCTAGTAATTATAATAATAGTATGATTTTCTTTAAGATTATTTAAAATATTTAGAACATTTTTTTGATTTTCATTATCTAGTCCACTAATTGTTTCATCAAATAACATTATTTTAGAATCTTTTATAAGTACTCTAGAAATTGCTAACATATGTTTTAGTTGATCTGATATTTTTTCTGTTTTGCTGTTAATGTTGGTGTTATAATCATCCGAAAGTCGTAATATATCATCATGAATTTTAAGCATTCTACATATTTCAAATATTTTTTCTTCATTGTTTTCAACCATTTGAAGATTTTCTATTATACTTGCATCAAAAAATGTTGGTCTTTTTCTAACTGACGATATTAAATTATAATATGTAAGATCATCAATTAGTTCAATTTCATTATCATCAATTGTTATTTTACCGTTATGTTGTCTATTTAGTTTAAGTAATAAATCAAATATTCCAGTTTTACCACTACCAAATTTTCCAGTAATTACTGTGTAACTATTAGATGGTATTTTAAATGAGATACAGTTTAAAATTGGATCTTGTTTATTACCATATAAAACTTCTTCAAATTTTATACTTCCTTGATAATCTTTTTTTGGATAGTAATTTAATTCATTTGTTTTTTGATATATTAGTAATTTATTAAATCTATTTTGTGATACTCTTAGATTTTTTCTTTCAACACTTATTGTTGAAAGTATTGTGAAATTATCTAGTATTTTACTATAATATGTATATATTAGAAGTATTACTCCTAATTCCATTTTACCTACTGAAAATAGATAAATTCCATAGCCAACAAGGATTATTCTAACTATTTCTGTCCAAATTAGAACTACATTTTTAGCATTATTACCATAATTACTATATTTTGAGTCTGACTTTAGAAATTCACTACAAGTTTTATCGATTTTTTGTTTTATTTGTTCAAAAATATAAAATCCTTTTATTTCTTTTATTCCATTGAATGTTTCTATTACAATTGCACTATTTTTATCTAATTTTTGTTTTCTATCATCATTATAAATCTGAGTTTTTTTACCACCTATTTTTAAATAAATTATCATTAATATAAATATTATTAATGTAGAAATAAATATGTTTTTATTTATGATGAAAAAATATCCAAAGATGAAAATTAATTCAGCTAATTTAACCATCCACATAATGAAATTTGAAAAATATGCTGACATTACTACTACATCGTCTCTTAAAATATTAGAATATTCTCCTAAAGAAAATCTAGAGAGACTATATAGTGAATTATTCATTGTACTGTCATATGCTTTCATTACAAATTTATGATATATTTTTCTATACAATTTATTAAAAATTATCATATTTATTGCATCAGATATATAGTAAAGTATTGAAAATAAAGCTAAAGCAATGATATAGTATACAACTATATCAAAGTTTTTTAGGGTTGTTTGATCAATAAGTGTACTATAAATAATTGGAATTACTAGTAGTAATCCTCTATTTATAATTGAAATAATAACTTTATCTATAATTTCTTTTTTTGATTCTTTTAAAATTTGTTTTGTTAGACCTTCTACATTATTCATTTAAATCTTCCTTCTTTTTTATTAAAATACTATTTATAGATTATTAATAACCTCTATAAATAGTATTTTAATCACATAATTTTTACTTTTATAACTACTCTTGGTTACTATATAATAGTATCACAAATTCTTTTTATATTACAATAGATTTATACAATTTTGTAGAAATTTGTACTTTATTTGAAATACTTAAAAAAAAGTAATGCTATACTTCTTGCATTACTATTAAAATCATAGGTTTACATTCTGTTTCATGATATAAATACTTACCTAATTTATCACGAATACCTGATTTGATTTTATTAAAATCAACATAATTTGGTTTTGTATTTTCTTCAATTACAGCTAATGAAATTTTTTCAGCTTCTTTTATTAAATCAGTATTATCTTTTACATATATGAATCCTCTTGTTAATATTTCAGGACCAGCTAGAACTTGTTTTGTAGATCTACTTAATGTAGCACTCACTATTACAATACCGTTCCCGCTTAAAAGTTCTCTATCTTTTAATACTAATTCTCCAATATCACCTGCTTGTTTTCCATCAACTAAAATATCATCTACTTTAATTTTTTCATCAGCTTTAGCTAGCTCTCCATTTTCGAATTGTGCTACTTCACCGTTTAATCTTAGTAAAATATTTTGTTCCATAATACCAGCTTTTTTTGCAGCACTAGAATTTGCTACTTGATGTCTAAATTCGCCAATTACTGGAAAGTAATATTTTGGATTCATCAGATTAATCATCATCATTAAATCTTCACTAGATGCGTGATTACCTAAATATTTTTTACTAGAAAGAATAACAAGTTTAGAACCTATTTTGGAAATACTATCATGTATTTTTGATGAACTTTTTTCCATACCATCATATACAGGTGATGCGAATACTACTGTATCATCTTCAGATAATTTTATAAATTTATCGTATCCTTTTACAATTCTTGTTATATTAGAAAATGGTTTTTCTCTTTCATCAGAAATTAAAACAACTATTCCTTCATCATTAACATGATGTATTGAACATAATCTGTTTTTATCAAAATCAACAATGTTAGAATCAATTGCTTTTGTAAGCATGCTTTCTAATTTTTTTCCCATAACAACTACTTTTCTATCAGTTGTCATAATTTCAGCAAATAATTCTTGTATTCTATGTACATGCGCTTGAAAAACATTAAATAAAATTCTCCCATCTGTTTTATGTAATAATTCTTTAATTAATGGTGTAGTTCTATTATTTGGAGATGTAAATCCTGATTTATCCGCATAAAGTGACTCACTCATTAAACATAAAACACCTTGTTTTCCAACATATGCTAGTTTACCAATATCCATACTATACTCACCTTGCATTGTTGGATCAAATACAAAGTTACTTGTATATACAATTGCTCCGTTTTCTGTATTAATAACATAACCTACAGAACCAGGAACCGAATGTGTAAGTGAAATTGGAAATATTGAAACTTTTCCAAAATTAATTCTAATATGTGGTTTTATAACATTTAAGTTAGTTGCTTTTATACCTTCAATTTCTAATTCTTTTGAAATTATTTCATTTGTAAAAGCTGTTCCATATATAGGTAAATCCGGTAATTCTTCTAATATATCAGGTAATGCCCCCATTTGACTATCATGTCCATGAGATATAAATATCCCTTTTATTCTCTCTTTGTTTTGCTTAATATAGTCGTAATTTGGAATAATATAATCAATTCCTAACATTTTATCATCTGCATATTTTAATCCTGCTTCTAAAACAAATATATCATTATCAACTTCTACAACATACATATTTTTTCCGTTTTCATTTAGTCCACCAAGACCAAATATTTTTATTTTACTCAATTTCTTTTCTCCTTTCTTTTTTACATAATAAAAGACTAAAATCATTATATCAAAAATAAATGAATTAGTCTATATGTACTATATAAATAATGAAAATACTAAGAATACTAAAATTTCAAATATAAATGTAGATACTATAATATATCCTTTGGTATCTTTATTAATTTCTTCTTTTAAGTTATCCATACCATCATATACATTTATTAAAAATAATATTTTTGTGATTATCATCAAAAAAATTACTAATGGCATAGAAATAGAAACTAATATAATACTTACTACTCCACCTATTATATCAAAACTTGAAGAAATTGCGACTAATGATAAAGTATTTTTAAATGAAACTTTATAATTAAATAATTTTTTTAAAATAAAGTATAAAAGACATGCGAATAATATGACTGCTACAAATGTTAATAATATTAAACAAATTGAATATTTAGATAAATCATTTGAATACATATAATAATTTCTTCTAAAAAATGGTCTATAAGCATTACATATTTTATTTGAAATTATTAAAAGTAATAATCCATTTATTATTGAATATATTGATATTATTATTAATCCTAAAGAATAATTTTTATCATTTACAAAGTTTTTCATTGTTTTAGTTGGTCTTTTAATCATTTCAAATATTGAATTAATAGATGTAGATACATAATTTAATACTGTATTTTTATTATTTTCTTCTATATTTTTTTTGCAATCACAAATTTCTTTATTTATTTCTTCACCACAATTTGTACAATATTTTTTCATATATTCCTCCTTTAATTTATTAAATATTTTATTGAATTTTTATAAAATTAAATTATTTTTTAACTGGATAACTAACATATAAACTGCTATAATCATAAATTTGATACTCTTCATTACTATAATCAAATAAAACTACAACTTTTGTATCTATATCATTTCCACTATATTCAATAGTTTCAGAATCATTTGTATATGATGAAGTATAGTTATAAGTAACTGTTAAAACTATTTGTAATTTTCCTGTATTGTTTAATATTACTGATTCAATATCTGCATTTGTAAAATTAATTGATTTTAAATCTACCATTGAATTAGTTATATGTTTTTTTAATGATTTATAACTGCTTTCTAAATCATCTAAATTACTATTTTCATAAAAATATTCACTTGAAATTTCACTAAAATTTTTGCTATTTAAAGCAGCTATATATAAATTATTTAATGAATTTATAACTTTTGATGATAATGATTCTTCTAAATTATCATCTAGTGTAATGTTACCTAGCGTATATGTTGTATTTGATTCAATACTTATATTATCTTCACTAACTATTCCACTTTCAAGAGTAATTTGTATTTTATAATCCCCCTTTATCATTGTAGGTATTACATAAACATCATAGTAATCATTTGAATATTTAGAACTTAAATAATTATCTAATGATATTGAATCTATCGTTACTTTTGAATTTTTTGGTAATTTAATATTAATATTTTCTACTAATTTTCCACTATTTATTGTCCAATTATCAAAAATTAAATAGTGATTTTTACTTGATTTAGTTAAACTAACAGTTGCGACATATTCTCTACTACTATTTTCTAATGTATAGACAAAAGTTACAATTGCACTATTATTAGATTGTTGAATATTATTTACAGAATAACTAGATACAGCTCCAAGAGTTTCTATTTTTTCAGTAAGTAAGTTTTCAGTTACAAATGTTGATGCACTAGTTTCTAGGTATTCATATATTTCTTTTGTATCATTTGCTATTAATGCTTTAAAATATTTTGTAGCAATAAATTTTGGACTATTAAAATATGCAAATAATTCTAATATTCCTATAATTACAAATATACAAATACATAATATAATAAATTTTCTTTTTTTATTTGTAGGAATTGTTGATATTTTTTCTTTTACTTTTTTACCTAATGTCTTTGATGTTTTAACTAATTTTTTACCACATTTTTCGCAGTAGATATCTTTTTTTGTTCCATTCCATTCACATTTTGGACATTTCATAATTTCATCTCCTTTTTTAGTATGTTTAAATTATAAAATTTTAAAGTGAAATTAATGTGAAAAAATAATAAATTTAAAAAAATGATTTAAAAACCACTTCGTTTAAATAATTTTTCTAAATCAAGTTTAGAATAAAAGATTATTGTTGGTCTACCATGAGGACAATTGAATGGATTTTGACAAGTTCTTAATTCATTAATTAAATGGGTCATTTCTTCAATTGTAATGTTCTGATTTGCCTTTATTGCAAGTTTACAACTCATCATAGTTGCTATATTTTCATTAAACTTTTCAATACTAAAGTCAGTATCGAAATTTATAATTGATTCAACTATTTTATTAATAGCTTTTTCTTCAAAATCTTTAGGTAACCATGTTGGATGGGATTTTATAACAATTGAATTTACACCAAATTCCTCAACTTCAAAGTTTAATTTTTTTAAAGAGGTCATTTTTTCTTTCATAATAATGAATTCCTTATTAGATAATTCAATTACTAAAGGTATTAATAATTTAATACTTGAATTATTAGGATTTCCTAATTTAGTTTTATAAAACTCATAATTAATACGTTCTTTAGCTGCATGTTGATCTACTAAATACATTCCTAATTCATTTTGACAAATTATATATGTACCATGGACTAATCCAATTGGATACATTTGTGGCATATTTGAGCTTTCAGTTTTATGTTTTTCAAAATTGAAAAGTTGTTCTATTGTCCCTTTAGTTTCTAAAACAAAATCAATTTCTTCATTATTATATTTTGTGTAGATTGGGACTTCTTCTTTTATTTCATCAAAATTTAAAATTTGTTCTTCATATTTTTCTTTTTCTATATTTGTACTAATTACTGGTATTTCTATTTTTGGAATTAAATTAATATTTTTTAATTTAGTTTTAATCATTTTTTCAATTAAAATTAGTAATCCATCTATTTTGGAAAATTTAATATCCATTTTTGTAGGATGAATATTTACATCAATTAAACTTGAATCAACTTCAATATTTAATACAATAATAGGAAAGCGATTATCTGGTTTATAAGAGTGATAACTATCGTTTATTATTCTATTTACTTCAGCATTTCTTACTACTCTTCCGTTTACTAAAATAATAAGATTATTCCTGTTTGATCTATGTACTTCTGGTAGTGATATATATCCTTTTATATTATAATCATCATCATTTGCTTCTACTTCAATCATTTTTTTTGCTACTTCTATTCCAAATATTGATTTTATAGTTTTTAATAATTGATTACTTCCATCGGTATTAAGTAAAATTGTATTATTATTTGTAAGTATAAATCTGATATTAGGGTGTGATAAGGATATTTTATTTACATAATCTGTTATACTCGCAAGTTCAGTATATAAACTTTTCATATGTTTTAGTCTAGCTGGAGTATTATAAAAAAGATTGCTTATTGTAATTGATGTTCCTTTTCTTGATTGAGCATCATTTACTTCTTTTAAAATACCACCTTCTATTTTTACTAATGTTCCTATAGCCTCACTGCATGTTTGTAATTCAATTTGACTTACACTTGCAATACTAGCTAAGGCTTCACCTCTAAAACCTAGAGTATGAATATGAAATAAATCAAATTCTGTTTTTAATTTACTTGTAGCATGACGTTCAAAAGCAAGTACTGCATCTTCTCTATCCATACCATTTCCATTATCTATTACTTTTATTTGAGTTGTTCCTGCTTCTATTAAATCAATTGTAATCTCACTTGAAGCTGCATCAATACTATTTTCAACTAATTCTTTAACTACACTTGCACATCTTTCTACTACTTCTCCAGCTGCTATTTTATTTGCTAGTAATTCGTCCATTACTTTTATTTTTGACATTTTACCACCTTTTTCTAATTTAATTATAACAAAAATTATAGAAAAAAACACTAATTAGTGTTTCTTAATAATAAAATCCTTCTAAGATTTTTACTTTTGAATGTTCATTTTCAGGATTAACTAAATTTTCATATCCAGTGTTGTATAATGTTGTAACACCAATATTATTAGCTACACATATTCTATCTTCTTTGTTACTTATATAAATAATATTTGATATATCATTAATTTCTTCTTTTTTTGATATTAACTCTATTGCATTTATTATTTTAATTTCTAAACTATCTCCTAAGTTATCTATATTAGTAAATTTATTTATTTTTTTTGAAAAATAAGATAATCCTTTATCAAAATTATTTCTTTCTTCTTTGGTTCCTAAAAAATAGATTCCAGCTTTGTTTAATACTTTATAGTTTTTATAAAATTCAATAAGATTTTCAGTTATTTGATTATAATCAATTGTACTTAAATCATCTAATATTTCTAATTCATAAGGCATTAATATGCCTGCATCAACTATTATTACTTTATTTTCATTCACATTTTTTTTCATACTTCATACTTCCTTTTAATTATTTTATAATTTTTTTATTCTACAATTTTTCCATCCATGCTCCAAGTTTTTACATTATTTATTTTTACATTAACAATGTTACCAATGTTTTCCTTGTTGGCTTCTACATTAACTAGTTTCATAGTTTCTGTAAATCCAACTAACATATTATTGTTTTTCTCACTTACATCTTCTATTAAAACCTTAACTATTTCATCTTGATATTTTTCATTGGCAATTCTAGCATATTCATTAATTTTTTTATTTAATTCTTGTAGTCTTTTATTTTTTATTTCTAATGATACATTATCTTCCATTTTAGCAGCAGGTGTTCCAACTCTTGGTGAAAATAGGAATGTGAATGCTGAATCAAATTTACATTCATCTACTACATCTAGTGTATCTTTAAAATCTTGTTCAGTTTCATTTGGAAATCCAACAATAATGTCTGTTGTTATTGAACAGTTTGGAATTTCTTGTTTTAACTTATTATATAATTTTAAATATAATTCTTTTGTGTATCTTCTTCCCATTAATTTTAATATTGAATTAGATCCACTTTGAAGTGGCAAGTGTATATACGGCATAATATTAGTATTTTTTTTCATTACTTCTATCATCTTATCTGAAAAATCCCAAGGATGACTTGTAACAAACCTAATTCTATCAATACCTGTATTTGCAACATCTTGAAGTAAATTTTCCATACCGTAATTTAATTGTAAATCTTTACCATAAGCATTAACATTTTGACCAAGTAGTGTAACTTCTTTATACCCATCTTTTGCTAATTGTTTTACTTCATTTATTATATAATCGCTTGTTCTACTTCTTTGTTTTCCTCTAGTATACGGAACTATACAATATGTACAAAACTTATCACATCCATACATTATATTTATCCAAGCTTTATATTTACTATCCCTTTTTACTGGAATATTTTCTATAATATCTCCTTCAGTACTAAATACTTCTATTTCTAGTTCTTTTTTTGTAATTGAGTTCCATAATATATTTGGTAAATTATGAATATTATGAGTACCAAATACTATATCTAACCATTTATATTTATTTAATATTTCATTAACTACTACTTCTTCTTGTGCCATACATCCACAAACACCTGCTATGATATGAGGTTTTGATTCTTTTAAGTGTTTTATTCTACCTATCATTCCAAATACTTTATCATGAGCATTTTCTCTTATTGCACAAGTATTTAACAAAATCAAATCAGATTCTTCCATAATATCTGTTCCAGTATATCCCATATCTTGTAATATTGCTTTTATATTTTCAGTATCATGTTCATTCATTTGGCATCCATATGTTTTAACAAAATATTTTTTTCCTTTTCCTATATCTTTTAAGTTTTCTTTTACAATATATTCATTTGTTTTTATTATCACATCTTTATTTTGTCTTTTTTTAGCTTCTATCATGTTAGGTAGTTGCATGTAATTCACCTCATTTTTAAATATGTTTTATTTTAGCATATATATTAAAGTTTGTCTATAATTAAAAATAATCTACATAAAATCTCACTTTTTCCGGTGAGATTTTATATTTTATTATTTGTCTGAATTCATTACTTTGTCAATTAGTGCTTTTCTTCTTTGTTTTTGCTAAAATTTTATGTGTATTGTGTACACACATTTTAGTATTTTTATCCTTAAAATCCATATTACAATAATACATCATTTCAGATAAATTAGAATCAAAGGTAGTAAATATAGGTGCTTTATCTACAATATTAGCTAAATTTGTAGAAGACTCATCTATGTTATCATTTTTGACGAATTCAATAACCAGTTGTGATATTTGAGAATCTGTAAAAGTTCGTCCAAAATCATCTTCAAATACGTTATGATTGTGTACTGCTTGTAGTGCTTCAACTAATTCATCTGATTTTCCATCTTTTGCTTGCATAATTAAATATTTACTATAACAATTTATTCGTTCATTTTTATAAAGTACATCCGCACAATATAAAGTTAATTTTCCTAAATTGGAATTTAAAGCTTCATTTTCAAAATCTCTTAAATATAACTTAGTTTTTTTTCATTTAATTTCAATGTGTCTAAAAACTTACTTAAACTCCATTCTTTATAAAAAATATTATTAAGTATACTTAAATTTACCAAATTTTCTTTTGTAATATTTGGAATTGCTTGTTAAATATTATTTATTATAATATCATATGAAATTTCATCATGAATTTCATATGCTTGTGCTAATATACAAACATTTGCATATATTTCCATTAATTTTTGGTTTTTTTTCTTTCATAATTCCTTCAACATAATTCTAAAATCTGTTTGTACAACAGTACAACAATTATAACATAATTTTTTATTTTATCAATACTTTTTTTCTTTTATTTTAGGATTGATTATATTTAACTGCTCTATATTAGTTATTCCTAATTCATCAATTATTTAAGCTTTTAATTTTTCACATTTAGATATATTACTAATTGGATATATAATCTTTTTTTAGTCATAAAAAGAACATATTTCTATGTTCTATAAATATTTGTTTATTTTTTCAAAATCACTGCTATCTTCTAAATTAGTTTTATCTAATTGTTCAAACAATTTTTTTTGTTCTTTTGATATTTTTTTAGGAATATGGATGTCTAATATAACATACATATCTCCTTTTCTTCCATTTTGAACATCAGTTGTACCTTTTCCTTTTAAACGATGTTTATCGTTTGTTTTACTACCAGCTGGTATTGCTAATTTAACAATTCCATCAATTGTAGGTACATCTTTTTTTGTTCCTAATACTGCATCTGTAATTGTAATTGGCAGAATTAAGTAAATATCATTTTCTTCTCTTTTAAATATTGGATGTTCATTTACTCTAAATTCAATATAAACATCTCCATTTGGTCCACCATTTGGACCAGCTTCTCCAGCTCCTGATATTCTTAGTCTATTTCCTGTATCTACACCAGCTGGTACTTTTACTTCTTTAGTTTTTCTTTCATTAGTTTTACCTGTTCCTCTACATTTTGAACATTTACTTTCAAATGTTTTTCCTTTTCCAGCACATTTTGGGCAAGTACTACGAGTAACAAAGGCACCTAAAATAGTAGTATTAATTTGCCCTGTCCCATGACAATCAGGACATGTTTTACTACCAAAGCCACCTTCGCCATGACAATCAGAACAAGTTTTACTATCATTTATTTCAATAGTTTTAGTACATCCAAATATCGCTTCTTCAAAAGTTAGATTCATTCTAATTAATGAATCACTACCTTTTCTTGAACGATTACTTGAACCTCCAAAACCAAAGCCACCAAAACCATTTCCAAATATATCACCAAATATATCAGAAAAATCAAATCCTGAAAAATCATAACCACCATTGCCACCACCACCGTTGTTATTGAAAGCGGAATGCCCAAATTGATCATATTGTTTTCTTTTTGATTCATCTGATAAAATAGCATACGCTTCTTGAGCTTCTTTAAATTTTGCATCCGCATCAGATTCTTTTGAAACATCGGGATGATATTTTTTTGCTAAACCACGAAATGCACTTTTAATTTCAGAATCAGTTGCTGTTTTGCTAACTCCAAGCACTTCGTAATAATCTTTTTTATTCATAACTTCTCCACCATCTAACTATTATTTAATTTGTTGAATTCATCTATTGTTTCATTAAACATTTTAATAGCACTTTCAACTACTTTTTTGTCATTCATGTCAACATGAGCAATTTTTAATTCCTCAATTGGATAATCACTACCACCTGTTTTTAAAAAACTTAAATAGTTTTCTAATGCATTTTCTTTATTATTTATAATTGATTCTACAATATAACAAGCTGCAGATAATCCTGTTGCATATTTATATACATAAAAATTGTAATAAAAGTGAGGAATTCTTTCCCATTCATAACTTATTAATTCATCAACTACTATATTACTACCAAAATATTTTTTATTTAGGTCATAGTAGTAATTTGAGATAACTTCATGAGTTAATACTTCATCATTTTCTCTTTTTTCATATATACCTTTTTCAAATTCTGCAAACATTGTTTGTCTATAGATTGTACTTTTAAATAATTCCATTAATCTATTTAAAATAGATAATTTTTCATTTTTATCTTTGCTTTCTTTAAGCAAATGTTTACATAGTAATAATTCATTTACAGTTGATGCCACCTCTGCTACAAATATCGTATAAGATGAATTTTGATATTCATTATTTTTACATGAATAATAAGAATGCATCGAATGTCCAAGTTCATGAGCAAGTGTGGAAACATCATTTAGTTTTCCCTCGTAATTTAAAAGAATATAAGGATTGGTATCATAAAATCCACTAGAATAAGCTCCGCCTCTTTTCCCAACATTATTATAAACGTCAATCCATTTTTGATCAAAGGCTTTATTTAAGTTTTCAATATAATCTTCACCTAAAATACTTAAAGCACTTATTACTATTTTTCTAGCTTCATCGTATTCGTAGTAACTTTTATCTTCTTTAATTAATGGTACATATAAATCATATAAATGTAACTCATCTAATTTTAAAACATTTTTTACTGTTTCAAAATATTTATGTAAAACAAATAAGTTATTATTTACTGTATCAATCAAATTATTATAAACATTTATTTCAACATTATCAGTATATAATGATGCTTCTAATGAACTATTATATTTTCTAATTTTAGAAATAGCTATTGATGAATCAATATCACCGTTATAAATTGAAGTAATAGTATTTTTAAAACTTTTATACACTTTAAATAATTTCTCAAAAGCATTTTTTCTAACACTTCTATCAATTGATGAAATATATTTTCTATAATTAGATTCAGTCAATTCTACTTCTTTACCATCTTCAGCTATTATTGTATCAAATTTTAGATCAGTATCAGTCAAAATACTGTAGGTTTCAGATGGATTTTCGAATACTTTGTTCATACTAGAAATAAGTTTTTCTGCATCTTTACTTAAAGTATGATTTTTAAATCTATATAAATTATCAATATTAAATTTATGTTTTTTAAGTGCTGGTTCTTCTTCATAAAAATTTTTAATTACTTCATAATTTGTTTCCATAAAAAGTGGATTAACAAAGGAAATATTTTCTGAGAATTTAGACATTAAATCAGTTATTTCTTTATCCATTTTTTGATATTGAGTATTAGTTGTATCAGCATCTAAATTTAGATGCGCATAAAAATATAATCGATATAATTTTCTTTCAAAAGTAATTTTTGTTTCAAGATATTCTAATAATCTTTTTGCGCTAGTTAGTAAATCTTCTTTGAAACAATCAAATAAATTTAAATCTTTTTTTACAACTTCCAACATACAATAATAGTCTTCATCTGTTTTAAATATTGAAGTTAAATCCCATTTATATTCATTACTTATTTCATCTCTTCTTTTTTGTTTATCCATTTTTTCTCCTTATATTATAAGATAAAAGTCGAAGTTCTAGTTTCCTAGAACTTCTAAATATATTTTATTTTTCTTCAAATTCAGCATCAATTACATTGTCATCTTCTGTAGATGTAGTTGATTCTTCAGTTTGATTATTTGTTTGGGCTTCTTTTGCTGCTTCTTCATACACTTTAGTAGCATATGCTATTGCAGTTTCATTTAATTTTTCTTTTTTCATTTTAATTTCTTCTAAATTATCTTTTTCTAAAGCTTCTTTTAAATCTTTTATTTCAGCTTCTGCTTTTGATTTATCTTCAGCATTTACTTTATCACCTAAGTCCTTTAATGATTTTTCAGTTTGAAAAATTGTTTGTTCTGCATCATTTCTTAAATCTGCTTCTTCTTTTTTCTTAGCATCTGCTTCTCTATTAGCTTCAGCATCTTTTACCATTTTTTCAATTTCATCATCACTTAAAGATGTATTTGAGGTAATTGTTATGTTTTGTTCTTTTCCTGTTCCTAAGTCTTTTGCTTTAACATTTACAATACCATTAGCATCTATATCAAATGTAACTTCGATTTGAGGTACTCCTCTTGGTGCGGCTGGAATATTTGTAAGTTGGAAACGACCTAATGTTTTATTATCATAAGCCATAGATCTTTCACCTTGTAATACGTGAATATCAACTGCTGGTTGATTATCTGCAGCTGTTGAGAAAGTTTGTGATTTACTAGTTGGAATTGTTGTATTTCTTGGTATTAATACTGTCATTACATTACCCATAGTTTCAATTCCAAGTGATAGTGGTGTAACATCTAATAATACTATATCTTCAACATCACCTGTTAATACTCCACCTTGTATAGCTGCACCCATTGCAACTACTTCATCTGGATTAACACCTTTTGATGGTTCTTTACCAAGTTCAGCTTTAACTAAATCTTGAACCATAGGTATTCTAGTAGACCCACCGACTAAAATTACTTTATCTAAGTCAGCTGGTTTTAATTTTGCATCTGATAGTGCTTTTCTAACTGGTTCTTTAGTAGATTCTACTAAGTCACGAATTAAATCTTCAAATTTTGCTCTACTTAAAGTAATATTTAAATGAAGTGGTCCATCAGATCCTTGAGATATAAATGGTAATGATATTTCTGTAGAACTCATTCCACTTAAATCTTTTTTAGCTTTTTCAGCAGCATCTTTAAGTCTTTGCATTGCCATTTTATCTTTACTTAAATCAATTGAGTTTTCACTTTTGAATTCTTTAACTAAGAAATCCATTATTCTATCATCAAAGTCATCTCCACCTAATTTATTATTACCACTAGTTGATTTAACTTCAAATACTCCATCTCCTAGTTCAAGAATTGAAACATCAAATGTTCCCCCACCTAAATCATATACTAAGATTTGTTCATTCTTATCTTGTTTATCAAGACCATATGCAAGTGCAGCAGCTGTTGGTTCATTTATTATTCTTTCAACTTCTAATCCAGCAATTTTACCAGCATTTTTAGTTGCTTGTCTTTCAGCATCATTGAAGTACGCTGGAACAGTTATTACTGCTCTTGTTACACTTTCACCTAAATATGCTTCAGCAGATTTTTTTAAATCTCCTAAAATCATTGCTGAAATTTCTTCAGGACTATAATCTTTTCCTTCAATATTTACTTTTTTATTTGTTCCCATTTGTCTTTTTATTGAATGAATTGTATTTTTATTTGTTACCATTTGGTTTTTAGCTTTTTGTCCAACTATTATGTCTTCTCCTTTAAAAGCTACAACTGATGGAGTAGTTCTTAATCCTTCTGCATTTGCAATTACTTTTACTTCTCCACCTTCAAAAATTGAAACACAACTATTTGTTGTTCCTAAATCTATTCCTATTATTTTACTCATATTATCACCTTTCTTTTATTCAGATACTTTAACCATTGCAGGTCTAATAACTCTATCTTTTAATATATAACCTTTTTGTAAAACTTCTAATACTATCCCTGGTTCTACACCATCTTCATGATCAGTCATTACTGCTTCATGATATGTTGGATCAAATGGTTTATTTTTACCATCAATTGCTTTTACTTCAAAACTTTCTATAGTAGAAACTAGATTACAATAAATCATTTTAAATCCTTCTAAAAATTTAGATACTTCATCATCTAGGTTTTTATCATCTAATTTAATCGCTCTTTCAAAATTGTCTATTGTTGGTAAAATTTGTTTAATAACATCCTCATTTGAATATTTAATAATTCTAGAAACTTCTTCATCTTTACGGCGACGAAAGTTTATCATTTCTGCTTTATCTCTTAATTTTTTTTCTTCATTTTGAAGTAGTTGTTCAGTTAAAGATTTTATTGTCTCCTTTAAATTTTCTACTTCTTTATTTTGGTTATTACTATTTAAGTGAACATGTTCATCACAATTACAATTTTCTACATTTTCATGGTTGCAATCATCACATTCACAAGTATTATCTTGACAATTTTCACATTCACATTTTCCTAATTCTTCGTAATTTTCCATAAACATCCTTTCTACTACATATAATTATTGGTTGATTACACTAATTTTAATCATTTTTTTCAATATTATCTTTAATAAATTGTAATAAGGTCATAACGCGATCATATTCCATACGTTTTGGTCCTATTAATGCAATTGTCCCTTCTTCTCCACTAACAGAGAATTTTGTTTTTATTACTGTAACATCATCATCTATTTTATTTTCACTACCAATATAAATATTAATTCCTTTTTCTTCTTCTTTAATACTACTAATAAATTCTTTATCTTCAAATTGTTTTAAGATTGTTCTAATTTTATTTGTATCATTAAATTCTGGTTCCATTAAAATATTACTTGGTTTATGAATTTGAAAGTTTGATTCAGTTACAAAATCATTGAAAAAGTTAAATAGTGCATCATATATTACTTTTTGATGTTTTATATTGTCACCAATTTTAGGTTTTACTTCAAATTCCAATTTAGCATTAACTTCATCAAGAGATGTACCTACAATAAATTTATTGATTAAATCTACTGTTTGTTTTACCTCATTTATTGCTATTTTTTCTTCAAGTAAAACATTTTTATGTTCTACGTGTCCTCTATCAGTTATAACTATTGCTACTATTTCTTTTTCACTAATGGGTACTACTTCAATTTTACTAATTTTATTATCTTTTGATGAACTTCCTAAAATTATAGAAGTATAATTAGTTAACTCTGAAATAATTTCCATACTTTTTTTTATTGCATCAGTTAAAACTAATGATTGATTATGAAATATGGTTTGAAGTTTAAGCATATCTTCGCCAGTTAATTCTTTAGGTTCCATTATTAAATCTACATAATAACGATATCCTTTTTCACTTGGAACTCTCCCTGATGAGATATGAGTTTTTTCTAACATTCCAAGTTCTTCTAAGTTGCTCATTTCATTTCTAATTGTAGCTGATGAACATAACATCTTTCTACATAATGATTTAGAACTAATTGGTTTTGCTGTTTTAATATACTCTTCTACTATTAGTTTTAGTAATTCTTTTTGTCTATTACTAATCACAATACCACCTCTTAGCACTCTATTTTGATTGGTGCTAAAGAAATTATACAACAATCTTTTGGCATTGTCAATAGTTGAGTGCTAAATTATTAATTTTAAAAAATGTATTTACATACATTTATATTTTTACATAAGTTTTTATTTTTTTTATAACTTTTTTTTCTATTCTAGATATATATGATTGACTTATGCCTAATTTAATTGCTACATCTTTTTGTGTCATTTCTTCTTGACCAAACATTCCATATCTTAACATCATTATTTTTTTATCTCTGTCATTTAATTTATCAATTTCTTCTTTAAGGATATTTTTTTCAGTTTCTTCTTCTATTCTTTTTGTTACTATATTTTCATCAGTTCCTAAAATATCTTCAAGATGTAATTCATTTCCTTCTGAATCATAACTTAAACTATCTTCAAAACTAACTTCACTTCTTCTTTTTTTATTTTTTCTTAAATACATTAATATTTCATTATCAATACATCGAGATACATAAGTAGCAAGCTTTATATTTTTATCTAATTTATAAGTATTAACTCCTTTTATTAGTCCAATAGTACCAATACTTACAAGATCTTCTAAATCTATTCCAGTATTTTCATATCGTTTTGATAAAAATACTACTAATCTTAAATTATGTTCTATTAATTTGTTTCTAGCAAAAGTATCTCCATCCATTGATTTTAATACATATGCAGTTTCATCTTCTTTACTTAATGGTTCAGGCAATTTATCTGAACTTCCAACAAAGAAAATATTTTTTTCATAAAGTCTTGATAATAATTTTAATATTTTTTTTAGCATTATTCTACCAATTTAGATTGTAATATACAATCAATTCCTTCCATTTGTATTTTTTTAGGTAGTAAACCAACTAATACGTCTTTTTTTTCGCCAACTGTTTTTATATTGATTTTTTTTACTTTAATACACTTTAACATACTGTTTTCACTTACTGTAGTAATTGGAACCAAAAAATAATTATACTTATATTTTAAACATTCTTCATTTATTAGGATAATTGGTTTTTTAAATATTGGATCTACCAGTTTATTTCCAGTATCTAAAAATCCATTTAAATTTAGAGTTTCTTTTTCTAACTGGATATCCACTTTATAATATTTTGAAAAGGTGGTTTTTAAATTTAAACATTCCTTAACATAAGTATATATAATGATTGGTGATAATATGACTAAAACTATTATATTAATACTAAATTCATTATGAAAAAATATTAATCCATTATGTGAATACGAAAATTGAATATTTAAGAAATATAAAAATCCTCCAAGAACCATGCTAACAATATATAAATATATTAAATTAGTTAATGTATATTTAAAATTTCTAAATGAGAATGTGATTAAAACCATAAAAATGCTTATTATTATTTTAAAAATAAATAGTTCTAAATTATTAATTTCTAAAAACAATGTAAATATACTAAATCCACCAAATATACTTCCAAATATAATTTTTTTAATTTTTATATTTCTTTTAAGTAATGTTGCAACTGCAATTAAAAGTAGAAAATCAAAAGAAAAATTAATAATGAAGATAAAGTCTAAATAAATTTTCATGTTATCACCACTAATAGTATAAAAAAAAAACACTATTAAAAGTGTCGTTTTATATATTATTTATTTTATTTTTTATTAGCTTACTTACTATTGCCATATCTGCTCTACCTTTTAAAATTGGGGTTATTTTACCCATAAATTTACCAAAATCTGACATTCCAGTTATAGTTTCAGTTTCAAGTAATTTATTTATTTCTAAATTTATTTCTTCTTCAGTTAATTGGACGGGCATATATGTATCCAATATTTTAATTTCAGCTTCTGTTTTAGTAGTTAAATCAGTTCTTCCTGCTTTATTAAATTCAACAATTGATTCTTTTCTACTTTTTATTTGTTTAGCAATTATTGAAATAATTTCATTATCATCTAATTCTTTTTTAGTATTTAATTCTTCCATTTGTATTGCACCTTTGACCATGCGGATTACTTGTAGTTTTTCTTTTTCCTGAGATTTCATTGCTGCTTTTAAATCATTTAATATTTTATCTCTCATAATATCACCTTTCTACTAAAAAAGGTCAATACGACCTAATAATTTTCTCTATTTTTTTTGTGGCTATTTTTGATAGCTTCTTTTTTTTCTTTTCTTCTTTTAGCACCTGGTTTTAGATAACCTTCTTGTCTTTCACGTACTTCTTTAAGTGTTCCATTTTTGGCACTTTTTTGTTTAAACATACGAAGGGCGCTGTCAACATTTCCATTTCTTACGATTACTTTAGTCATTGTATTCCCTCCCTTCTGTAAACTATTGGTATTATAACACTGTTTTTACTATATTTCAACAAATTTTTTTTAAAAATAATGAAAAAAAGCTAATTATTTTGCTTTTTACTATTCAAGTGAATATAAATACTTTTTTTATATATTATAAATTCTTTATTTATATTATTATTTTCTAAATATGTTTATTATTTAAGTATTTCTACTTCACTTTATACAACATTAAAAAAAATGTATATTATTAAAATAAAAAAGTCAAAATTTGACTTTTTATTTTAAAATGAACATAAATTATTATTTTGGCTTCTTCTAATTGCACTACCTAGACTTCTACCTAAATCAAGTAATGAATTTATTCCTTTAACCAAATATCCTATCATTGATGCTGATATTGCTCCGCCAATTATGTTATAAAGTTCCTTATTATTTAATTTCATTAATCCTCCTTAATTACATTTTAATGGGCGAATATATCCATCAATTATTCCTATTATTAAAGAAATTGCTCCACCAATAAACATTGACCACCCAAATGATATACCACCACCTGTAATTTTATATAATTCTTCTTTTTCGATTGTCATTTTTGTTCCTCCTACATAAATTTAAGTAATGCTGCAATTATTAATCTAATATATCTAAACATAAATTTAATCCTCCTTTTTTAAAATTTCTAAGATATTTCCATCTTCTATTCGAACAACTTTATTAAATAAATCCATATTATCTGTTCTGTGAGTTATTATAATTATTATTTTATCTTTATATTTTGAAAATAGTTTTTTTATTATTCTTCTTTCCATATTTGTATCTACTTGGCTTAATCCTTCATCAATAAGTAATATTTTAAATTTATTTACTAAAGCTCTAGCTAATATAATGCGCTCTTTTTCTCCCAATGATAAATTATAACCATTTTCTTCTATAAACATATTTATTCCAAAATTATTGTTTTTAGTTATTTCATTTATTTCACAAATATCTACAATTTCTAGAAATTCGTTTTGATTTAGTTGTCTATCAACTAAAATATTATTATAAATGGTATCAGTAAATAGTATTTCTTTTTCAGCTACTAAAGTAATATTATCTTTTATATTTTCATTACTTATTTTATTTATATCAATATTATCAATAAATACATGATTGTCTTCTATTTTATAGTAACCTTTTAAAATTTTTAATAAAGTACTTTTTCCACTTCCACTTTTTCCTATAAGCATTATTTTATTTGATTTATTGATTGAAAGACATATATTATTTAAAATTGGTTTAATATTTCCCTGATTATAGGTTAAACAATTAATTTGTATTTCATTAAAACTGCTTAATTCTATTTTTTCTTCTTCTATAAATAATATTTCATCAATTCTTTTTATTGATTCTATACTTTCAAATATATTAGTACTTGAATTAATTATTTTTTTTATAGGTTCTAAAAATAAATTCAATAGAAATTGAATTGTAATTAATTCTCCTATCGATAATTGATTATTTTTTATCAAAATAATTCCTAGAAAAATAATTAACAAAAAGCTTAAATTACTAATTAAATTTGTAATGAATATTTCTTTATTTTGAAATTTTTCTAAACTAAATATTTCTTTTGTATAATTAAAAAATTTAATTTTAAATTTATTAATAAATATATTTTCAACACCTAGTCCTTTTATTGTTTCAAACCCATTGATACTTTCAATCATTATGGAATTAATTGTATCTTTATTTCTTAATACTTTTTCAATTTTATTTATCTTCTTCATTTTAAATAAAATAATAAGTATGAAATGAACAATTAATATTATTAATGAAAAATAGAATAATTTTTGATTTATATTAAATATTACAATACCTGAAAGTAGTGATAAAATAAAATCAATTATACTAAATATTAAAATTTCACTTATTAAATCTTTTATTTTAACTAAATCTGTTATTCTAGAAATAACCTCTCCTGTTGTTCTATTTTTGTAATATGGATAAGGAAGTAACATTATCTTTTTAAAAACATTAAAAGTTAAATTATCATCAATTTTTTTATTGATTAATATAATAAATTCATTTCTAATATAGTTAAATATTAGAATTATCAATTGTATAAATAAACTAATCATAAATATTTTAATTAAATTTATTTGTAGATTTGTTATACTATCAATCATAAATTGAAAATAAAATGTTATAAAAATAGTTAAAATAGTTGATAAAATTGAAAAAATGAATATAAGTATAAAAAATAATTTATTATTTATTATTATATTAAAAATATAATTTAGAACAAATTTATTTTTTGAATATCTAGGAATCGTTTTAATTGGTTTAGCAGTTATAACTATTCCATTATATATTTTAGTAAATTCTTCTTTTTTTATTTTAACTATTTTTCTACTTGGATCACCAATTATAAAGTTATTATTTTTATCTATTTTATAAATAACTACAAAGTGTCCAAAGTATTTATTAACTGTTGTATGAGCAATTACTGGAAATTGATTATAATTTTTTAATTCATTTAAATCTAATTTTATTCCCTCTGATTCAAATCCTATTTTTTTTAGAGTTTCAACTAAATGATAAGCGCTTGTCCCAAATTTATTTGTATAACTCATTTCAGCTAATTTAGAAATACTAATGTCTCCGTTATAGTATTTTACAATCATCCAAAGAGAGGCAGCTCCACAATCTTTTAAATTTTGTTGTTTTATAAAAGGATATTTTTGAATATTTATTACCTCCTTACTTGTATCTTACAAAATATTTATAAAATATCCTTTAAAAAAAGTAAAAAATTTATTTTACTTTTGATATATCTTTATTATTTTATCTTTATATTGTTTTTCTTTAATTAAATTTAAATCATAATTATTTATTTTTTCTTGTGTATATTCACAAACAATAATAGCTTCTTTACTAAGTAAATCTAATTCTATTAAATTTAAAAGCGAATTATTTATTAAATTTAATAAGTATGGTGGATCTAGAAATACTAAATCAAACTTTATATTTAATTTTTTAAATTGTTTTAAAGCTTCTTCATAATTATCTTTTATTATATAAGCATTATTAATGTCTTTTAAATTTTTACTTAAAATATCAAGTATAATTTTATTATTATCAACAAAATAACAACACTTAGCACCATTACTTAAAGCTTCTAATCCTAAAGAACCAGAACCAGCAAATAGATCTAGACAAACACTGTTTTTTAAATTGGATTGAATCATTCCAAATAATGATTCTTTAATTCTATCCATTGTTGGTCTAGTACCTTCTATATCAAAACCTATCAATTTTTTCCCTTTAAATTTACCACTTATTATTCTCATGTCATCACCAGTATGAGTATATCATATTTTTTGATTATTTTATAGCTGACATTAAATTTTGTAATAATTCAAAAGTATCAATTGCCTTTCCTACTTTGTCACTAATTCTTAGCTTATAATCTTCTCTTACTTTTTCTTCAAAAATTTTAAATTTTTCTGGGTCTCGATTTAATGTTTTATACCACCATGAATTTTCTCTAATGTATTTTTTATAGTTAGGATTATTTTTTATTTTAAATTGAATATCTAATGTCATTAATCCTCAAAATGTTTATATAAAGGTCTTGGTTTATATTCTGGTTTAGCAACTCTATTATTTTCTTTTCCGCCTAGTTCTTGTAATACACTTACAACTCTTCCTACACTGTTTAATCCCTCTTGCATCGCATCTAAATTCATGCCTTTAAAAAAACCTAATAAATCTGTAAATGATAATGTATTTGTAGATACTTGTTTTAAATCATCTTGTTTATTTATATATTGATTCCATTCACTACTATTTTCTCCATATAAGTCAAATATTTCAAAATATTTTTGCCAAGTCATATTTCCTTCTTTAACATGTTTAATTAGCTGAGGATTTCTCTTAACAAATTCTTTGAATAAATCAATTTTATTCATAACCTCACCCTACCTAAATTATTATATGTAATTAGATGACAAAAATTTCATTTTATTAGTTTTATTTGTTTTGTTAACCAAAAATAGTCTTGATTTATAAAATCACATACAAATATATTTTTATTATAAATGTAGAGTGTTTTAAATATTTCTGGCATATTTTCACTAGATACTATAATTACTGATGAATAGTTAATTTGAATATAAGTTACTTCAAAATTTGATTCTAATTTAATTATTTTCTCAGATATTTTTTTATAATCAAATTTATTATTTATATAATTTGTAAGTATTTTAAAACCAAATGGTTGACATAATTGATGATAAAGATTTATTCCATAAGGAAAATCATATTTTCTAATTTTATATATATTTTCTAAGTTTTTATATATTATATTTGGTTTTTTTTGATAATTTTTAAAGTAATTATTTTTAATTATAAATAAATAATATTTTCTCATGTTATCACCTGTTTTATTATGTCATTTTTTTTCATATTATTTTGTCGATTTGTAACTACTATATAATATTACCAATATATTTAAATTTACTACAAAAAAAATTCTGAATTATTTCAGAATTTATTTCTTTTTTTTGAAAAGAATTTTAATTACATTTATCTCAAATACGATAAAACAAGCTAAAAATAACCAAGCTAAAATATCGTAGAATAGTCCACTAGTATATTGTGACAATATGGCTAATATGGATTCTGGTATATATTTATCAATTAATGTAGTTACCTCAGCTACTCCAATATGTAACTTTATATAAGTTAAAATATGAAATATAATTTCTATACTCGCTAAAAAAAATACGAAAGCTCTAAAATTTCTAAAGAAAAATATAACTGCTACCATAAGTAATAATAAAATAATTAAATCCATAAGTCACACACCTTTACATTTAAAAATTATATCATATAAATTGATTTTTTCCAATCTTAAATTATTTCATTTTTTAAATTTGGATTGTTTAATATTTTAACTAAATAATCTATCTCTTGTTTAGTATTATATAAACTTAAACTAATACGACAAGTATTTTTGACATTAAGCTCTTCTTTTAATATTTTGGCACAATGATTTCCAGCACGAACACATATTTTATATTTATTTAAATATATTGCTAAATCCTGAGCAAAAACATTTTTAAAATTAAAGGCAATTATACCACTTTCACTAAATTCATTATATATTATTAATTCAGGAACTGTTTTTAGTTGATTTAATGTATATTGGTGGAGCTCTTTTTCATGTTCATTTATTTTATTTATTCCAATATTTTCTAGATAATCTATTACACTACCAAATCCAATTACCCCAGCTATATTTGGAGTTCCTGCTTCTAATAGATATGGTAATTCTTTATATTGTTTATCTCCAATACTTGAAAAGCTAGAGTTCATTCCACCACCAAATATTATAGGTCGGGTATTTTCTAAAAGTTGTTCTTTCCCATATAGTATTCCTAAACCAGTTGGTCCATACATTTTATGAGCTGAAAATGCTAAAAAATCTATTTCTAGATCTTGGACATCTATTTTCAAATGTGGTACACTTTGTGCTCCATCACATACAACTAATATATTTCTTTTATGAGCTAATTTTGTTATTTCTTTTATTGGTCTAATATCACCAACTACATTTGTTATATGAGCTAAACTAATTACTTTTGTTTTATTTGTTATTGCTTTTTCTACATTTTCTATATTAATTTTTAATTTAGAATCTAATTCAATATATTTAATTATAATACCAAGTTCATTAGCTAATTCAAACCAAGGTAAGACATTAGATGCATGTTCACTTTTAGTAATTAAAACTTCATCTCCTTGTTTTAGGTAATTTTTAAAATAACCAAATATTATTTTATTTAATGAATCAGTTGTTCCACTAGTAAATATTATTTCTTTTGAACTGTTCGAATTAATAAATTCTTTTATTTTTATTCTTGTTTTTTCAAATTTTTCATCTACTTTTAAACTTATATCATAGTCTCCTCTATGAGCATTTGCACTATAATTATTATAGTAGTCACTTATTGAACCTATAACAACATTAGGTTTAAATGTTGTTGCTCCATTATCTAAATATATAATATGCTGATTTAACATTGGAAAATCTTCTCTAAACATATTTTCACCTCCAATATTTATTTATAATTTGATTTATAAATTCATTATTTAAATTTGTAGTAAGGAAACCTCTTACTAATAGATTTATTGCTTTTTCATATTCAATACCTCTACTTTGAAGATAAAATAGAACTTCATTACTAAAGGTTCCAATACTTGCAGAGTGATTTGCTTCTACATCATTTTCCTCAATTAATAAGTTAGGATTAATATTACATTTATTATTATTTAAAATTAGAATACGACTATCTTGATTTAGTTTGCACCCCTTAATCCCATTATTTACAATTGATGTTATATTGAAATCTAAAATTCCATCTTTGATATTGGCTCCATTATTATATATGTTACTAATTGTATTTGAGCAATTATGATAAACTATTATATCAAATTTTTGTTTTTCTTTTGAAATTGTTTTTAAAGTATAATTTATATTTGCATATTCTCCACCTAAATAAATTAAGTCCATTTCTTTTATTTGACTACAATCATAAAATTTAATTACCTCTAAATTACTATATCTTTTTAAATAATACTTATTTTGTATTTTTTGTTTTTGACTACTTCTTATTTCTAATATTTTAGCGGTAACATTTTCTTCAACTTCTATTATTATATTATATTTATTTTCTTTATTATTGTATATTATTTCTAAATCAGTATCAGCATTAAATTTTAAATTTAATTCAGTAATTTCATTTTCTACATTTTTTTTTAAAATTATTTGAGAGTCTAAGTTAATATCAAAACTATTATCTTCATTAACTACAATTTTATTCATGAATTTCACAGTTTGTTAGATTATCTTTGATAAATTCATAACCTTTTTCTTCAATAATTTTAACTAATGAAATATCACCTGTTTTGATAATTGTTCCATTCATCATTACATGAATAAAATCTGGTTTAATATAATCAAGAAGTCTTTGATAGTGTGTTATTAATAAAATCCCACTCTCAGAATTATTAAAATATTCAACTACATTTTGACCAACTAGTTTCAATGAGTCTACATCTAATCCAGAATCAATTTCATCTAATAAAATTAAGGAAGGTTTAAGAATATACATTTGAATTATTTCATTTTTTTTCTTTTCACCACCTGAAAAACCTTTATTTACAGATCTATGAATCATATCTTTATCCATATTTAGTTTATCCCAAGTACTATTAAGTTCTTTTATAAAATTCATTAATTTAAAATCTTTACCTTCTTTATTATGTAGTGCTGTTCTTAAAAAATCAGCATTTGTTACACCTTCTATTTCAGTTGGTAATTGCATCCCTAAAAATATACCTAGTCTTGCTCGTTCATCAACTGTTAAGTCATTTATATTTTTATTATCATATGTTATTTCTCCAGATGTTACAGTATAATTACAGTCCCCCATTATTACTTTTGATAAGGTTGATTTACCTGTTCCATTAGGACCCATTATGGCATGTATTTCTCCACTTTTTATTTTTAAATTAAAATCTTTTAAAATTTCTTTATCTTCTATTTTCGCACACAAATTTTTAATTTCTAATATATGCATGTTATCATCTCCAATATAAATATTTTACCAAAAAAAACATAAATAAACTAGTTTTTGTATAAAATAAAAATTTTTTTTCATATTATTAATGGATATTCGCAGATATTCACTTAAAGAAAATAATCTTTTCTTTTTATTTTGTTTATTTTTATATTTGTTTATATTATAATTATACAAGGAGTTGAGATAATGAATTGTATTTTTTGTGAAATAGTAAATGGAAATATTCAATCACATACAATATACGAAAATGATTTTGTAAAGGTATTTTTAGATGTAAATCCAAAAAGTAATGGACATAGTTTAATCATACCAAAGAAACATTTTAAAGATTTAGATGATATTGATGAAATGACTTTAAATAATATTTTAAAAACATCTAAAAAAGTAAAATTATTACTTGAAGACAAATTAAATATTAAAGGATGTTCACTAGTCCAAAATAATGGTGATTTACAAGAAGTAAAACATTTTCATTTACATATTATTCCAAGTTACAGTGAAGAAATGTTAAGTATTAACGATGTATACAAAAAAATAAAAGACTAATTATTTCTTTTATTTTTTTTATATATTTTATTTTCTATTTCTATATCTTCAATATCTGGTATAAATAATTCATTTATATTTTGTTTTTTGATAACAGAGTTAATAAATAGATTAATAACAAATATTAAATCATATTCATCACTTAATATATAATTTATTATTTCTTCTAATTCTTCAGTTTTTATTTTAATAAATATATCTTGTTCTGGAGAATTATTTAATGTTTTACCATTTCTAATTAAAATTGATTTTTCTTCATAAATTCTCCAAAGCATATCTTGCATATTTTTGATAAAAAAATCAGGCTTTTGAATTTTAAGTTTTAATAAATAATTTTTTAATTTTTGTTCAAAATAAGTTTCATTGTTTCTGTTGTTATTCAAGTATTCAATAATATAATAGTATGAATCTATGTGTAATCCATATTCTACAAATTCTTTTAAATGATTTTCATCAATTTCAGCTATTTTATCATGATCAAAATTATTTAATTCTAATAAACAATTAACTTTACTAAAAAAATCATAACTACAAAATTGCTTGAATTTAGAAATCATAAATGATACTAATTCAAAATTATCTGGTGATATATATTCTATATTTTCTAAATATTTTATATCTTCAATGTACTTGTATTCAAAAGGTAGTAATGTATTATTATTTTCTTGTTGTCTAATAATTTTATAAGCATCAGACCATATTAAGGTAATTAGTTCCTTAAAGATTTTTGGATTATTTCTTGAGTTTTCTTCTAAGTTTAAATAAACAGCATATATATCATTGCTTGGAAAAGTATTATTTTCAAAACATTTTGTTGAGAATGATTTTCTTAATTCAGTTCTTTTATTAACAGTCATTTATTCCCCCTGAAAAATGTTTATTTTATTGCTTCTTTTCTAGAAAGATTTAATCTTCCTCTTTTATCATAACCCATAGATTTAACTTGTATTTCATCTCCAACTTTAACTATATCACTTGGTTTTTCAATTCGTTCTTCTGCTAGTTGTGATACATGTACTAATCCTTCACAACCTGGCCATAGTTCAACAAAACATCCAAAGTCTTCAACTTTAACGACTTTTCCATTATAAATTACATCATTTTCTACTTCTTTAACTATTTCTTTAATCCAGTTTGCAGTTTTATCAATTATTTCTTGATTAGAGTGATATATAATTACTCTTCCATCATCTTCTAAATCAACTTTTACAGCGTTAGGATCAGTTACTGATTTAACATTACTTGATTCTAATATAATTTTAGTAATCATATCTCCACCTTTTCCAATAACTTCTTTTATACGATTTGGATCAATCATAAATGTCATAGTTTTTGGTGCATATTTACTTACTTCTTTTCTTGGAGTTGAAATTTGATTATTTATTACTTCTAGAATTTCAAAACGAGCTTGTTTAGCTTGTTCTAAAGCTTCTTTTAATATTTGTTTAGTTATTCCTTTTATTTTAATATCCATTTGAAGGGCGCAAATACCTTTTGTAGTTCCAGCTACTTTAAAATCCATATCTCCTAAGTGATCTTCCATACCTTGAATATCTGTTAAGATTGTATAGTCATCTCCATTAGTAATTAATCCCATTGCTATTCCAGCAACTGGGGATTTAATTGGAACTCCAGCTGCCATTAAAGCCATACATCCAGCACAAATACTTGCTTGACTAGATGAACCATTACTTTCAAGAATTTCTGATACAACACGTATTGTATAAGGGAATTCATCTTCTGATGGTAATACTTGAGCAAGTGCTCTTTCACCTAATGCACCATGACCTACTTCTCTACGCCCTGGTGCACCATATCTTCCTGTTTCTCCAACTGAAAATTGTGGGAAGTTATAGTGTAACATAAATCTTTTTTCGTCTTCTATACTTAGACCATCTAATATTTGATGTTCTCCTAATGCACCTAAGGTAACTACAGATAAACTTTGAGTTTGACCTCTAGTAAATAAAGCAGAACCGTGTGTTCTAGGCAAAATATCAATATCAGTTGATAATGGTCTAATTTCTGTCATTTTACGACCATCAGCTCTCATTTTTTCTGTTACTACAATATTTCTAAAAATTTCATATTCAATTTCTTCCAATACTAATTTAACTTTAGTAATTAGTTCTTTTAGCTCAATATCTTTTAGTGAACAATTTTCTTGTTCAAATTTTGATACTACATCTTTTTTTATTGATTCAATTGCATCGTATTTTTCTAATTTTTCTTTAATTCTCATTGCATCATTTAGTTTTATAGATGCAAGTCCTTTTATTTCATTTTTTAGATTATCGTTAATTTCTAAGACATCATAAGGCATTGTCTCAACACCTATTTCTTCTATTATTTTTTCTTGAAATTCTACTAATTCAATAATTGCTGCATGTCCAAACATTAATGCTTCTAACATGTCTTCTTCATTAACTTCTTTTGCACCTGCTTCAACCATATTTATAGCTGTTTTTGTACCAGCTAAGGTTAGATCAATATCACTTTGTTCTAATTGTTCTGTTGTTGGATTAATTACAAATTCACCATTAACACGTCCAACTTTAACTCCTGCTATTGGTCCATCAAATGGGATTTTACTAATTGATACTGATAAACTAGACCCAAACATTGCTGCCATCTCTGGGGAGTTATCTTGATCTACAGATAATACTGTATTTACGATTTGTACTTCATTTTTAAAATCATCTGGAAATAGTGGACGCATTGGTCTATCTATCATACGTGCTGCAAGTGTTGCATTTTCTGTAGGACGACCTTCTCTTTTAATAAAACCACCAGGAATTTTTCCTACACTATATAATTTTTCTTGATATAAAACCATTAATGGAAAAAAATCAGATAATATATTAGCATTTTTAGATACTACCGCTGTGGATAATACTACTGTATCTCCATATTTAACTAATACAGCTCCATTAGCTTGTTTTGCTAGTTCACCTTGTTCTATTATTAATTTTCTTCCTCTAAAATCTAATTCAAAAGTTTTTTTCATTTTACCTCCTCTATATATTAAAGACACTCAAAAAAGAGTGCCTACATATTAATTATTTTCTTAATCCTAAAGCTTTAATTAAGTCTCTGTAACGTGTTACATCTTTCTTAAATAAATACTTTAACATACTACGTCTTTGACCTACTTTTTTAAGAAGTCCTCTTCTTGAATGAAAGTCATGAGTATGAATTTTTAAATGTTCTGTTAATTCATTTATTTCTTGTGTAAGTATTGCGATTTGAACTTCAGCAGATCCTGTATCTCCTTCTGTTTTTGCAAATTTTTTTACAATACTTTCTTTTACTTCTTTACTTAATGCCATGTTTTTCTCCCTTCATAATAATTCACATATTCCTAGATGAAAGTTGGAGTATCTGTTCTTCCACGAATAAGTACAAATATAATATACACTAATTAGTTTAATAAATCAAGTAATTTACTCCAATATTCCAAATTTATCGAATGGAAATAAAGCTAACTTAGTTGTACCAATTATATCACTTTTTTTTACTAGTCCAATAATTCTACTATCAAGTGAATTATCTCTATTATCACCAACTACAAAATAAAATCCATCTGAAATTACTTTATAACCTAAATCTGATAATTTAAAATCACTTGTTTTTGTATCATTTTCCAAAAAGTTTTCTTCAACTATTTCATTATTTATATATAATATATTATTTTTATATTCAATATAGTCACCAGGTAGACCAATAATTCTTTTTATAATTTTCTCAGTTCCATATTTTATAACAACTATATCAAATAATTCAAAACTATTATCTAATTTATTTAAAATTAATATTTCACCATTACTTAAGGTTGGATCCATTGATTCTCCATCTACTCTAACTGGAGTTACTATAAATTGTCTAATTAAGACAATTATAATAATAATTACTACATATGGTAAGTATTCCTTTATTAACTTCATAAAAATTACCCCTTTAAAAAAATAAGACTTATTACAGTCTTATTTATCTCGTCTTTCTTTAATTCTAGGTTGTCTAACTAAATTTCTTAAATATCCTAATTTAGCTTGTCTTACTTTACCTTTACGAATAACTGTAACTGAATCGATTGTTGGTGAATTCATTGGAAATGTTCTTTCAACTCCAACACCTGATGAAAGTTTTCTAACGATAAAGTTTCTTCCAATACCACTTCCTTGAATTGAAATTACAATTCCTTCGTAAGCTTGGATTCTTTCTCTTTTACCTTCAACAATTTTAACATCAACTCTTACAGTATCTCCAACTCTAAATTCTGGTAAATCAGTTCTAATTTGACTCTTAGTTATTTTATCAACTAAATTCATAATGTCACTCTCCTTTTCTTTTAAATATGATCATATTTTATTTAAATATTGTAAACAGCGGATCACTAACTAATAAAGTTTATCATATTTGTTATTTTTTGTAAATATGTTTAGTTAAATTTGTATAAATTAAGGCCTATTTGTTCATTAAATTCTCTATTAACTTCACCGTCTATTTTTTCAATTATTACTTCACATGTTGCACTTACATATGCTTTATTTAAATGTCCTCCAATTACATTATAATTAGAATCTGATACTGACATATGCATATGAAGATAAATTTCATTTTTCATTTTAGATATATTACCTACAAGTGAAACGATTTCAAAATCTTTTTTAAATTGTTCTGAATTATATTTTTTATTTACCGTATCAAATAAACCAATTGTTATATCGTTAACAGCTCCAATACCATTTACTGTTCCAAGAAATATATTTTCTTGTTTACAAAAATTAAATAATGTTTCTAGTATTTCTTCTTGTTTATCAATTCTAACTATATATTTATTATTAAATTTTTTATATTCCATATAATCCTCCTTTAAAATTTATTTTAACGTGATTTACCTTTTTCTTGTACTTCTTCATAAATAGGATAACTATTCATAATTTTTTTAGCATTCATTTGAATAACCAAATTTTGATTTATTATTTTTGATTTTATTTCATTTTCTAATACTGAAATTTTCTTTTGTAAGAATGAAATATACTTATCATCTAAAAATTTTTTATATTTGTATTCTACTATATTTTTATATCGTGTTAAATCATTTAAAACTTCCATATATCTAGTTCCATCATCTTCTTCATCTGAATATTTATCAATTGTTTTTTGATTTGAGTCATCATCATCTAAAAATGAAATTATATTTTGAAAATAATAATTTAGTTTAATCTTAATTTTACGTTTTAGTGCTTTTTCGATAAAAGATGGTTTAATTATTGTGAAAGAATTCACACTAACTCCAGGATAATCAAGTCCATCTTTTGGAGCTAATTTAAGTCCATTAATTTTAGAATAATCAATAACAATTAAATCACCATAAGAATTTGTTTTAGAAACAATATAGTTATTTTTTTTCATTAACATTCCCCATTTCTAATAGATCAGGTCTAACTTTTTGTGTTTTTTTAAAACTTTGTTCATAACGCCATTTTCTTATATTTTCATGATGTCCTGATAATAAAACATCCGGAACAATTATTCCTCTAAAATCAATTGGTTTAGTATAAACAGGATAGTCTAAAAGATTATTATTAAATGTCTCATTTTCGTGTGATTCTTTTTCAATTACCCCATCTACTAATCTAACAATTGAATCTGTAACTATCATACTTGCTAATTCTCCACCTGTTAAGATATAGTCTCCAATACTTAATTCCATGTCTACAATACTAAGTATTCGTTCATCAAATCCTTCATAGTGTCCACACAATAAAATTAAATGTTTATATTCACTTAAATCATATGCAATTTTTTGATTATACTTTACTCCTTGAGGTGTAAGCATAATTACAAATGAATTAGATGTTTTAATACTTTCAATGGCATTAAATACTGGTTCCGGCATTATTACCATTCCTGCTCCTCCACCAATTTGATAATCATCAACTCTATTAAATTTATCTGTTGAATAATCTCTTAAATTATGAATATTTATTGAAATTAGATTTTTATTTATTGCTCGTTTAATAATAGACTCATTTAGAAAACCACTATACATTGATGGAAATAAAGTTATTATATCAATCTTCATCAATTAAACCTGGTATTTCATTAATATATATACATTTTTTTTCTAAATCAATTTTATTTATAAAATCATCTACTTTAGGTATATAATAATTTCTATTTTTACCTTTTATTAATAATAATTTTTGTCCATTATTATTTAATACTTTAATTACTTCACCAATTAAATGATCAGTATGAACTAATAGTCCAATATAATCTTCATCAAAATAACCTTCAATTTGAATATCATCTTTATTAATAAAAACCTTCTCCCCTTTAAAACAAATCACTTCATTTATATCATTTAAATCTTCAAAAATAACCATATCATATATTTTATGATATCTATATTTTGAAATAATTAATTCTTCATGATTATTTCCAATATAAATTTTCATTCCGCTTTTAAAAATTAATTTTTTATATTCAACATCAGAAGAAATTCTAACTTCACCTTTTATTCCATGTGTATTTACTATTGTTCCTATAAATATATATGTCATTTTTTCCACCTACTTATTTAATTCATATAAAATAATACTTGCTGCAATTCCTACATTTAAACTTTCACAAACAGGAGACATTTCAATATAAATGTGATCATCACAAAGATTTGTTACAGCATCTGACATTCCATTTCCTTCGTTTCCCATTATTATAGCAAATTTATCATATTTTTCAAGTTTTTTTAAACTTTTTCCATTTGTTACCTTTGTACCAAAAATTTTATAGTTTTCTAATTTCAATTTTGGTATTAAATCAATTAAATTTATATTTATAATATTTATATTATAAATCATTCCTTGCGCTGCTCTAATAACTTTTGAATTATATAAATCAACACTACCTTCTCCTAAAACTATTGTATCAATATTAAATGCTACTGCACTTCTAATTATTGTACCTAAATTTCCTGGATCTTGAATATTATCTAGAATTAAGATTTTATTTCCAAGTAATTCTTTGTTTTTAATTTTATTACAAATTCCCATTATTTTTGGTGGATTTTCTAATTCGCTTATATAATTCAAAATTTCTTTTGTGACATAACTTGTTTTTATATCTAAATTAAATATTTCATTTTTTTCTAATATTAGTTCAGTTAAATATTTAGCCTTATAAGCTTCTAAAACTAAATGTTCTCCCTCAACTATAAATTGATTGGTCTGATCTCGAAATTTCTTTCGATTTAAATTTTTTATATCTTTTATTTTTTTATTTTCTATTGAAGTATAAATCATAATTAATCACCACTATTATTCTATCAAAAAAAAAGATACAAGTCTATGACTTATATTAATATAATTAGAATCAATAATAGTAATCTATAATTATTTTAATCATAAATTTTTTTTAATTATAAAATTTTTTAAATAAAAAAGATATAAGTTTATTACTTATATTCTTATTCACAAGCACTTTCTGTATCAAAATCAATTACATAAGTATATCCTTTATTAGTTTTAGTTATTGTTACATAAGGTTCAGGAGAAAATGTTTTTTTTGTAAGTGGGTTAACTATATCTTCGTCTAAATACCCATTACTTTGTAGTTTGCTCAGTGTTACAACAAGAGGGTCTCCGCCTAAATCAGGTAAACTAAAAATATTATCAGCTCCATAGTTTTTAGCAGCTGCAACTATATAATCAATTTGAGTTGAACATAAACTTTTTTTATTTTCTTTTAAACTATTATTTACAGTTGGAACAATTATTAAACTTATTAGTCCTAAAATAATTATTACACCCATTAATTCAACTAAAGTAAATCCATTGGTAAATTTATTTTTCATACATCCTCCATATCTTATATATATTGTATATTATATATAAGATATTAGCAAGTTATTTTGTTTTATTTGGATTAATTGTTAGAGTTGTATTATTATCAAATGATAAATTATCAAAAATATTTTTTAAATCATTAAAATTTAATCTTTGATACTTATCATATAATTTAGAATCAGCTCCACCTTTAAATATTACATCATTCATAACTTTTCTATTAACATTATATACATTATCACTCATATATAAAAATGAACTGATTGCTGCTTTTTTCTTACGATTAAAATCTTCTTCTTTTATATCCCATTTTGTAATTTCTTCTTTAATACTTGAAATGAATTCAGTTGGTTTTTTTGTATCTGCTAAAATCATCATAAATAAATGTTTACCCGCTCTAGTTACTACATACTCAATATCACTACTTATTTTTTCATTATTTAATAATTGTTCAGTAAATGTTGCAACATTACTAAATTTTAAATCGGCAAGTATATTTAAGTATACAGTTATTTCTTCAACTGTTAAATTTAAGTTTTCTATATTAAATTTATAACCAATAAAAGCTTTTGGGATAACTACATTCATACAAATAGTAGCTTCTTTTACTTTTACTTCATTTGGTTCATTTACTTCTCTAATTTCAATTTTATTTGATTTTTCAAATTCTTTTTTATCTTGATTTTCTTTTATTATTTTAATTACTTCTTCAGGTTCTACATTTCCTGTAATAACTAAGAACATATTAGATGGATGATAAAATGTTTTGTAACAAGTGTATAAATCTTCTTTTGTAATAGATACTACACTGTCTTCAGATCCTGCAATTGATACATTTACAGAATGATTAAAAAAAGCATTTTCTAAAAGTATTTCTTCACCACATACATAAGGTTCATCTTTATACATTTTTATTTCTTCTACAATTATTCCTTTTTCTTTTTCAACATTTTCTTCAGTAAAATAAGGATCTTGAACAAAATTTAGAAGTAAATTTATATTTTCTTCAAAAAATTTAGTTCCTGAAAATAAATATGTTGTATTGTAAAAAGTTGTGAAAGCATTACAGTTACTTCCATTTTTTGAATAAAGTGAAAAAGGATCTTCGCCATTTTCTTGCTCAAACATTTTATGTTCTAGAAAATGAGCTATCCCATTTGGTACTTTTACATAATCACTTTCTCCATGAGGAATAAATTCATTATGAATAGAACCATATTTAGTTGTGAATGTTGCATAAATGTTTTTTCCAATAGTTCTTGGTACAATATAAATATCAAGTCCATTTTCAAGTGTTTCACTATATAGTTCTAAGTCTAATTTATCAAATATAACTTTTTTCATCCATTTTTACTCCCTTCTAATAAAAATATTGTATCAAGATGTATTTTATTTACTGTTTCTACAATCATTTCTTTAGTGACTTTATTTATATTGTCAATTCTAGCATCAAGTAAATCATAACCTAAATATTCATGACTAATATAATTTTGAATTATTGCGGATGGTGAATCTGTTAACTCTTCAACAGCACTTATATATGTTAATTTAGCTTTATTTATATCTTCATCAGTAAATTCACCTTTTTTCATTGATACAATTTGTTCTTTAATTAGTTCAAATGTTTTATCAAAGTTTTCGCCATCAATTCCACTTCTAATTTCAAATAAATGATATAATGCAGATACTGAAGAAGATATATGGTAGCATAAAGAGTTTTCTTCTCTAACTATTTTAAACAATTTTGAATCTCCACCAGATCCTAGTATAGATGATACAACGTTTATTACATATTGAGATTCAAATAAGGATAATTCCTCTACTCTAAATCCAATATCTAGTTTACTTTGATTAATATCACTACTTTCTTTTAATATTCTAGCATGATCCTTTTTTTCATATATATTAACAAAATGAGTTATACTTTTTTCTTTTACCGTATTAATATTTACATTTAAAAGTTGTTCCATTTCATCTAAATCAAAATCACCAATTACATATATATCAACTATGTCTTCTTCTAACATTTTTAAATAAAAATCATATAAATTTTTCTTATTTATTTTCAATGAATCTTCAATATATCCAAATGGTCTTAAAGATACAACAGAATTTGGTTCCATTTCTTCTAACATTCTAACTCTAGCATAAAGTACTGGGTCTTCTTTTATCAATTCTTGTTGTTCTACAACAAATCTTTGTGTTAAATTAAAAGATTCTTTTAGAAATTCATTATTTTCTATATTTGGATTGAATACTATTTCTTTTAAAAATTCTATTGATTTTTTATTCATTCCAGCTTCAGTATATTTTTCGTTCAAAAATCTTTGATTAAACGATAGTATATGATAGTTACCTGAATTATAACAATTACAGTTAATCTTAATATTATATAATTCTTCCGTTTGAATTTCTAATTCTTTTTTTGTTTTATAATTAAATGAAGAATTAACTAAAATGTTACCTAAAAAATTACGAAAAGATATTTCTTCTTTATTTATTTTTCTTTTAAAATTAATTGATACATTTATTGTTTTGAATGCATCAGTTTGAATCATATGTAGATTATAATATTGCTTATCTATTTTTTTATAATTCATAATATCCTCCTTAAATTGATTCTAAAGCTAATTCTACCATTGTCATAAATGATGTTGCTCTCTCATCACTTGAAAGTGCTTCATTTGTAACAAAGCTATCTGAAATAGTTACTATACAGCTTGCTTGTTTATTTAAAACTTGTGCATTATGGAATAATGAAAAACTTTCCATTTCAACACATTGACAACCATATTTTTCTTTTACTTCTTTAAAGTTTTCATTTTGTTTATAAAATACTTCACTACAATAAATTGTACCTTCTAAAATATTAATATTTTTTTCAAGAGCAATTGTTTTTATTTTATCATTCAATAATTTAGAACTAAATTTAAAATTACTTGTATCTCCTGATTGAACAAGTCCATATGTTGAATCTGAATAACTTTTTTCAACTAAAAATAAATCTCTAACATTTAATTGTTCACTATATGAACCACTTGTTCCTACCCTAATTATATTATCAACATCATAAAATTTGAATAATTCATACGAATATATTCCCATACTAGGAATTCCCATCCCTGATGCCATAATTGTTACTAGTTTATTTTTATAATAACCAGTATATGCTAAAATATTCCTAACATCATTAACTAATTTATAATCAGTTAAATATTTTTCAGCAATTAACTTAGTACGTACTGGATCCCCTGGCATTATTACTGTTTTTGCTATTTCTTCTTTCTTTGCTTTTATATGTGGTGTCATAAAATTTCCTCCTTATATTATATATTATAGCATAAAATAGTCTGCTTTTTAAACATTATTTATACTCTATTTACTACTCTATCATCATATCATATAAATTAAATAATTGAAATTACTTATTTTACATTATTTACAAAACTATTCATTCTAATTTTTTATATTTGTTATACAAAAAGAAAAATTAGATTGTTAAACCTAATTTTATTTTAAAGTTGTATTAAGTAATTTTCTTAAATTTTCTATTTTATCAAATTCTATATTTTTAGTTGTTTTAACAGTATTATGATACATTAAGTAAAATCTAATTACTACTAATGAAAATGTAGTGACAACGAATATTACACCTAAAAAATAAATATCTAAAACCATTAAATATAAACCTAATCCAATTCCAATCAAACTTATAACACATAGTATAATTGTCATCATTTTATTTTGCAGTTCTAGTTCTAAATATGCTACTCTAGATTTCAAATATTCTAATTGTTCCACTTCACTTAAATTTAAGTTATCAATTAAATTATTATATACTATTTCTCCTTTGTTTTGTTCTTTTCCTGAAATATTGATTTTTAATTTTTCTTTATTTTTCATATATACCCCCATAAATTGTTATTTATTATAACACATTATAAATTTATTTTCACATTTTTTTATACTTTATCATAGTTTTCTAAATAATTAAATAAATTTTTTGCTGTATTTGAAGGTAGTATTAAACATAATTCAGATAAAGATAATGATTTTAATTTTGTGATTGTTTTATATTTTTTGATTAATTCTTTTTTTCTAACTGTTCCAATGCCAGCTACTAAATCTAAAATGCTTTCTAGACTACCTTTGCTTCTTATTTGTTTATGATAAGCAATAGTATAATTATGAACTTCATCTTGCATTCTTTCTAAATAATAAAATAAGTTACTTTTTCTATCAATTTCTAATTCAGATAATGGTTCAAATGCAAGTAAATTACTTGTTGTATGTTTAGTATTTTTTTTGAGTCCTACAACCATAATTTTTAATCCTAAACTATTTATTACTTCTCTAACAATATTTATTTGACCTAATCCACCATCTACTATTATTAAATCAGGTTGAACTAGATTTTCTTTTAAAACTTTAAAATATCGTCTATATGTGACTTCTCTCATCATTGAATATTCATCATTTGTATCAGTTATAATCTTAAATTTTCGAAATTCATTTTTAGCTGGTTTTCCATCAATAAATACTACCATTCCACTAACACTAAACGTACCAAACAAGTGAGAGTTATCAAATAATTCTATTCTATCTAGTTTATCTAATTTAAGCAACTTCATTAATTCTTCATTTGCTAGAGTTGTTTTATTTACATCTTTATTTATTAATTCTATTTGCTCATTAAGTGTTATAAATGCATTTTTATTAGCCATTTCTATTAGTTCTTTTTTAACACCTTTAATAGGTGCGTGCACTGGGATATTTAAGTATGATTCTAACAAGTTAATATCTACAATTTCAGGAACTAATAATTCTTTAGGTAATAAAAAATTCTTTTGATAAAAATTTGCTATATATCTAGTTAATTCTTCTTCTACTTCATCTATTAATGGAAATATTTTATAGTGGCGTTCCAATATTTTTCCATCTCTAATAAAAAATACTTGTATTGATATGTATCCTTTAGTTACAAAATAACCAAATAAATCTCGATCAATATTGTCTCTTATTTCTACTTTTTGTTTTACTAATGTTATTTTTATATAATCTAATAATTTTTTTAATTCTTTTGCTTTTTCAAAATTTAATTTATTACTTTCATTCATCATTTCTTTTTCTAAATTTGTTGTAACAATTGTGTGGTCACCTCTTAAAAATTTAATAATTTCTAATTCCATTTTTAGTATTTGTTCTTTTTCAACTTTATTACTACAATACCCTAAACACTGACCAATATGATAATAAAGACATGGCCTTTTTTCAAATATATTACATTTTCTAAGTGGGTACATTCTATTTAATAAATTAACAGTATTTCTAGCTGCTGTTACATTTGGATATGGACCATAAAGCCTTGATTTATTTTTTTTTCGATTTAAATTTCTAACTATTTGTAATCTCGGTACATCAGTATTTGTTAATTCAATGTATGGATAACTTTTATCATCTCTAAGCAATATATTATATTTTGGATCATGTTCTTTGATTAAATTAAGTTCTAGTATTAATGATTCTGTTTCACTACCCACAACTACATATTCAAAGTCAACAATTTCCCCAACTAATTTAGCGGTTTTACCAGTATGTTTTCCTCTGAAATATGATGACAATCTATTTTTTAATTTTTTTGCTTTTCCAACATATATAATATTTGAATTTTTATTTTTCATTAAGTAACATCCTGGTTTATTTGGTACTAATGATAGTTTTTGTTTTATTTGTTCCATAAATATCACCCTTATATTAGATATTATAACACATTTTATTATTGTTGTTTGTATTTTATTTATTATTGTATTATAATATTTTTGGTGATTCTAATGTTTACTATTAAAGAAAATATAATTAGTGAAATTATTATTAATAAATCTAGATTTATAACTAAATTGTTGTTTATTAATAATGACTTAGAAGTTAAACAAATTATAGATTTTATAAAAACATAATATAAGGGTGCGAATCATTATTGTTTTGCTTATATTATAAATGATAAAGAAAAATGTAGTGATGATAAAGAACCAAGTAAAACAGCAGGTAATCCTATTTTAAATGTTTTAAAAAATAATAATCTAAATCATATATTATGTGTTGTAATCAGATATTTTGGTGGAATAAAATTAGGTACAGGAGGTTTAGTTCGTGCATATACAGCTGCTACTACTTCAGCTTTAGAAATTGCTACATTAACACCATTAGTACTTGGAAACGAATTTAAAATTACTTTTAAATATGATAACATAAAAAATATTGATTATATTTTAAATAATGAAATTATTATTAATAAAATTTTTGGTGAAGTTATTACTTATTTTATATTTTTAGATAAAGAAAGTGATATTGTAGAATTAATAAAATTATGTATAGATGTTGTTTTAGTTAATGAAAAATACAATCGTTAAATTGTATTTTTTTGTTTGTCTAATTTCACATTTTCAATATCTACAATTAAACTATTTTTATTTAAATATTCAACACTTCATTTTACTTTATTAATATAATTAACCCATTTTTTTGATTATTTTTTAAAAAAAAGATTTTATTATTTCTTTCTAATATCATATTTTTTAAAAATAGAATTAAAATTTGGGAAAGCATTTACTAAACGTTTTGTGAAAAAAGATTTTTTTTCTAACACACTTTTTACCATTTTAGTAATTTCTTCGGTACTATCCTTTTTTACAGTTGAAGTTACTTGTTTAAAATTTAATATTATATTATAAGAAATTATGTTATCAATTAAATAAATAAACAATACCACAATAGATATTACATTTAGAATAAGAATTGGTATTGTATTTAAAAAAGTAACTAAAATTGGATTAAAGAAAGATATAATTATAATTCCACCAAGTCCAAACATAAATAAAGTTTCTAAACAAATTCTACCATTAATGTTAAATCTTTTATTACTATAATCCCACCATCTTGCTTTAAATATCTTCTCCATTACAAAACTAGTTATATATTCTAATACTCCAGCTATAAACATAGACATAACAAATACAATTAAAAGATCATTTTCATATTTACTTAAAAGCAAAATCATAAAAATACTTCCATATCCATATATTGGACAAACTGGGCCAATTAAAAAGCCTCTATTAACAAATTTTTTAGTTCCAATAAATGAATTTATTACTTCTATTGTCCATCCAATAAAAGAATAAATAGTAAAAACTAATCCAAAAAACAAAAAATTGCTCATAAAACACTCCACTCATTCTTAGACATATAATTTATTTAGTCTATCTTTAAATAAATTATAACATAATTATTATTTTTTGACAAAAAATTAAATATTTCCTTATTTTTATAAAATAAATTTAAATTCTAAAACACTTTAATTCATCTATTTTTTCTCTTTTAAGTTCTAAATTAAGTAAGTATAAATGTTTTTGAACTATCTCACATTTATCTAAATTCATACCATTTAATTTACTAAGTTCTATTAATGTTAAATCACAGATTTGACTAATTTCTATTATATTATTTGATATTAATAACTTATTTATTTCTTCTGGTAAATTCAATATATGTAAAGGCTTATTTAAATTATCATCAATTAAATTTATTTGATTTAAATATTTTTTAATTTTTATTCCTCTTATTATTTTTGTATTTATTTTATTTAATTTAATGTTTAATTCTTCTTCAGAAATTTTATAATAAGATATAATTCTAGATTCATTCCAACTGTCACTATTTAAACCAATTCCATTAAGTTTTCTATAAATATTTGTTTCAATGGAAGTTAAAGGAAATACAAACAAATTTGATTTTTTATATAAATCATTTAAAAAATCATTTATTTCGATAATGTTATTACAATCTAGTTCACCATTACTTTTTAAAATTATTTTTTCTATTATCTTTTCTTTATTTGTTTGAACCATCTTTAATTAACTCCTTTCGTTTTTATATGAAATTTAAAGTAAATTTTTTTATATTATATCACTTTAATACATAACATTCAAATTAAGAAATTTATTTTTAATATATAAAAATTTCAATATCAGTATTTTTATATATTGTTTTTAAATTCTTATCTAAATTGATTTTATTTTTTAAATATCTTATCCTTTTTTATTAAACACAAAAAAATACCAACTATTAATTTAGTTAGTATTTTCTATACAATCTTTTAATATTAAAGTTACAATCAATATAGAGCAGTTAATTTTTATTCTAACAATTCTTGACAACAAAATAATTTTTATTAATTAACATTTATCTATAAAATAATTATATAATTTATTTGCATATTCATCATAATCAAGCATCTTTTCTGGATGCCATTGAACACCTAAAACAAACTTTTTATTTTTTAATTCTATTGCTTCTATTAAACCATCTTCAGAATAAGCAGAAACAATAAAATTATTAACTTTTGTAACATGATATCTATGTTTGCTATTTACATTTATTAATGAATTGTCAATTATATTATATAACAAAGTATTTTTAACAATATTTACAAAATGAACATATTTTTCTTCTCTTTGTCTATGATCTTTTTTATTTTCATTAAGTTCTAGGCATAATCTATACTGGAAAGTAATTGTATTCCTATACATATTCAAAGTACTGGAATATCTTTTTCAATTGCATATTTAGTGACATACTCATCATATTCAAACCATTTATATCCACCAGGAATAATAATTCCATCACATAAATCAACCATATTTCTCAGACTTTCCTTTTCATTTTCATTCAATTTAGGTATATCAGATTTTTTTGTATTAATATAATCTATAGTAGATAATGGCATAAATAAAAATGGAATACAATCTTTTTTTATTATAGATGTTCTAACATCATCATAAATAGCGACTAATTTGTCATTTTCGTCATCTACAGATGGTCTTCCAAGTACTCCAATTATTTTTTTAGATATATTTAGTTTTTTCATCAATCTCAACCTTTTCATTCATCAATTTGTATAAATCTTCTACCATTTTATATTGTATAGCTAATTTTAATGCTGGATGAACAACAACTTCATCTCTATCCCAAGCAAATCTTGTTGCATCTATTTTTATACTTCCATCAGGGAGAATAATCTCTTTTTTACCTTTTTCATCTTCCATTACCTTTTCTCTTTGAGCAGGATCAATAAAAGTCATTCTATTATGAGATCTATTAACTGACATAAATAAAAATAAATTATTAATTGGATCAACAGTAATTTGTGTTTCTGTCCAACCTGCTGATGCAAAACTTCTTCCACTCATAGCATGAAACAATTCAGAATCACCTAGAATTGGATTTTTAGAATAACATAAGTAACCTAAATATTGAACATATTTTGTTTTTTCATTTTCTAAGTATTCTTTTCCTGTTCTATTCTTAGCCATTTCTTCTACATATTTATCATTAATAATTTGACCACCAATTATCCCTTTTGCTAATGATGTCATATCATCAGCAGTAGAAAATAATCCAGCATGTCCACTTAAATTACCTATTTGTTGCCCCATTATTTGAGCTTTTGGATCATATACTGTTCCTTTTGATACATTTTTGGTAATTGCAAAGTTTCCATCTTTATAATATTTTCCATCCAGATTTGTACTAGCTACTCTATCTAATTTACATTTTGGAACAATTACATGAGTATCTATCATATTTAATTTATTTAATATGTTTTTATCAATCTAATCATAGTATTTTAATCCACTTGCCTTTTCAATTACATATTTAAGTACCATGGCTCCCATATCTGTATAAGGTCTATTATTAGTACTATTTGTATCAATTTCAATATCAAATAATTTTTTTACACTTTCTTCCAATGAAGAAGCATTATCTATCCTACCATTAGTTTTCAAAGGAACTCTAAAACTAAGTAAATCAAAAATAGTAATTCCATTCATTTTTTTAAATTCTGGTGCATATTTAATTATATCATCATCTAGTTTAATAATATTATTCTCTACTAATTTTAAAATACTCAAACTAGTAAATAATTTGGTAACTGACGCTAAATCGAAGATTGTATCTTCTGTCATTTTTTCTAAATCCGGTACTAATGTACCGTTTTTATCTATTGTTACTTCTTGCCTATTTCCAATTACAACAGTTTCCTTATAATTATTAGTTCCATAACTAAAAACCATTCCTGGAACCATCTTTTTATTATAAATAAAATCACTTACTTTTTCTTCAATATAGTATCAAAAATTAATATTAGGTTAGTTTTTTATTTTATTTTTTTAATATTTTTCTAAAATTTTTAAATATTTATCAAACATTAATCTATAATTTTATTATTTTGAGCATAATTAAAAAGACACATATATTTTCCTCTAATGTTTGTATTTTAATTACATTGTATCTTAGGAGGACATATGTGTCTTTTTGTGGCTTGACTGAACAATAAATTTTATGATTTATATATATTTTTTATTTATAATTGTCTTTCTCTTATCTGCTCAGTTTTTGTCTTATCAACTATAAATTGACAATAGTAATTTAAAATTTCATTATAATCTACAGCTACATCATTTTCAATTAATTTAAGTGAGCATAAATTCATAATTTCATCTGAAGATACTGATGAAATTAATAAATTCCTATTATTATTAGTATTAGTAAATAATTGGTAATTTCCATTTACAGCTTGCCTTAATGCAGATGATAATTGATTATAACCATACTTTTCATAAGTACATGTTGAAATATTTTCTAACAATTTCATTTTGTTTTGAGTCTTCTTTTGATAATTATTTCTATATTCATTTTTTTGTATTGATTCAATATATGATGATAAATCATAATTTGTAATTTTATTTATTATTTCCATATTCATTGAATTTTCAAATTTATTTCTAAAATCATTATCTCTTGTTATAGATTTTAAATTACCATTTACATAAGAATTTAAATATGTAAACACTGAAGATTGTCCATATTTTATTGTTGCATATTTGATATAATCATCTAGTAGTTGTTTTTGTGAACCTATTTGATTAGTTTGAAATTCAAATTGATTACATAATTTTTTTATATATTCTTGATCATTACATTCAACAAAATGTTGACTATAGTCATTTAATGGTTGTTTTGAATTAAGTGAAATATTAAATAATTTTACTATTTGATAATAATTTACAATACCTCTAGTTTTATTTCCATAATATCTTCTATCTAGTGTAGTTCCTACTTCTTCTTTATTTAAAAATAAATTTAAATCCTGACCGTTTACAAAAGTCTCAGTATAAAGGTTATTTACATATTTTTGAAGATCTTCTAAATTAATTTTTTGAAGTGAATTATTATTTTTTTTGATATTAAAATATTCTGATAAAATAAAAGCTACTGTTGAATTATAACTTAACATATTATCCATAGCAATACCAGCGTTTCCTACTTTAATTAAAAATGGATTAACTGCTTTTATAGATGATACCATTTTTGTATTGACATATTCTAATATTTTATTAGCATCATCTGGATGTTCTACTCTTAGTACTACACTATCTGAACGTAATGTATCACTAACTTTTGAAAAATGAGATATATTATTTTCTGCCATAAAATTAAACAATTCTTCAACTTTATCAAACATTTGATTTTGTTTAAAAGGAATATATATTTTAATAAAATCAACATCATTAACATTTTTTGAAAAATTATGAAATTGTAAGAACTTTTTTTGTGACTCACTATGAAAAACATTTATATTAGGTGTTGATTTAAAATTATCTATCCATTTTGAGAAAAACATTTTAATATTTGAATTTTGTATTTCTTCATTACTCATTCCATAATTCATTAAAAGATTATATATTAAATTTGAAGATATTTCTAAATTAGGATTATAAATAAAAATTTCTTTTAAATATTGTAAGAATTTTTGTATTTCTTCAAATCTATTGTTATTCATTTGATAAATCAAGCTCCATTGTCTTATTTAATAATTCTTCTTTAATCTCTTCTAAATCCATTGTTTTTTCTAAATCTTCATTTATTATAATATCATCAACTAAATATTCTTTGTCTTCTACTTCTATTTTAAATACTTGACCATTACTTTGTATTATTTCTAATTCTTTATTCATATAATTTAATTCCTTTCTAAAAAAATTTATTATATATATATCTATTCTTAAATATTATTATAAATTTTTTTTATTGTCAATACTTTTTTAGACAACTTTTATCCGAACACTTTAACTAATCTATATTTTCTACTGTATAATTTAATTTTATAGTTCATTTTTATTATATTTATTATTTAATCTATCTGCTTTCAAATAAAAAAAGTTAATCGAAATTAACCTTTATATTTAATAGTCAAATAATTTTTAAACTAATTTTTCTCTGGCGCGTTAGAGCTTCTGCTACGACAACTTTTACAATAGGAATTGGTAGTAATTTAATACTAACTACAATTTTTTAACTCAATTTTGAATAAACCGGAAGTCATCTGTTGTAAGAAACTTGCATCAGATGACTATCTTTAACGGAAAAAAGCATAGCATTTTTTCCTATTACAAGCGTGCCTAAAGTCACACTTGCTCCCATTGGGATTCCAGTTTTTTTCTTCATCACTTTTTGTTTTCTTCTCTTTATTTAATCTCTTGTTTCTATTTTAGAGATTAGATTTTAAGATAGTTATAACTGGGCGCACACCGACGCCGTCCGTATTTTCTACGTAGTTGAAGTTCAAGTAGCCGTCCCTACCCACGTGCCAAGCGATGATAGTGTTGCCAGAGACGGCTGTAGATGTCCAGTAACCATAGTTACTTGCATCAGCTATATTACATCCGTAACTAGTACAATCTTTTGTATAATCAAATAACCAGTCATAATTACTTGCTCCAGTTGTAGTTACAGTTTGCTCTTGCATGTTACTGTCTAAATAAAACCAATTTAAAGTTGTAGCAGTTGCTTCTGCAAAACTAGAATTGCCTGTTATTGTAGCAATTTCTGCTGCTGTTATTAGTCTAGCCTTATATGTACTATAGTTTATAGTATATGCAGCTGTTCCATTACTTACACTATAACTATCTGTTCTAGTTGGTACTCCTGCCCAAGAACTAGTGTCAGATGAAAGCTGTGTCAAAATATTTGTTGGTCCACTTACATTACTTCCAGTACTTGGGTTCCATCCTACTACAGCAGTTGTATTGTGGTCTAGTATTAGATTGATTGTATCAGTAG